>CAXGZT010000021.1:0-20809 GCA_964014335.1 uncultured Campylobacterales bacterium
TTTGTGATATAATATAAGAAAATCTTAATGAGGCATTATGGAACATCTTCATGACTTGATGGAATTGGGAAAAGAGCTTAAGGTTCTGTATGTTGAAGATGATGAAAACCTCCGTTTAGAAACAGCCAAGATCATTGAACGTATCTTCGACAAGGTGGATATCGCGAGTGACGGGGTAGAAGGTTTTAATGCCTTTAAATCCTCGCATTATGATCTGGTAATAACTGACATAGAAATGCCTCAGGTCAACGGCATTGAGATGAGCCGAAACATCCGTGCTGTCAACAAAGACACTCCTATTGTCGTGGTGTCCGCCTACTCTAATACGGACTACTTTATGGATGCGATTGCCATAGGGATCGATTATTATATTCTCAAGCCTATAAAAATGCCTCGTTTGATTGATACTCTTTATGCCGCGGTCAAGCGGGTGATAGACAAGCGTATTGCGGACCAATTCCGTCAAAATGAGATAAGTCGGAAGGTCCATAAGGCAAGCCAAGACATGCTTGCAGAGATCACGAATGTCTCCCCTAATCCGACTATCGTTTATACTAGCGGAAGTATTACCTTTATGAACCGTGCTTTTCAAGAACTTTTTGATGAAGATGATCTGAAAAAGCTGGTGGATAATGAACAGCACTTATGGGGTTTTTTAAATGAAAAGATCTCAATAGACAATGTCGTCAATACCGGAAATGATTTTATAGAACATCTGGAAGACTTTAAGAGTCAGGGCAACAAGCACAAGATCTCTATACGGACAAAGAACGGACGCAAAATATTTTTTGTGTTTAGAAACCCTCTCAACCTTGAAGAGACACAAGAGAGCGTGGTCTATACCTTTAATGATATCACCGTACTCGAGTATCAGAAGGTTCAGATCGATCAATATAACGAATATATGAATGAACTGATGTATACGAAATATAAAGCATCAAAAGCCGAAGGGCAAGCCGATATCGTAAACAAAATATCGTTTGAATAGGGTTAGATGAACAGAGCTTGTTCAGCGCCTTACAGAGTATGTTCTGCTGCCGGTAAGAAGAGAAGTCAGCTCTCTTCAGCAAATAAGTGTTGAATGATGATTAAAGAGAGACCTGCCGGAGAAACTGTTTAAGCCTGTTTTGCTCTGCTTGGAATTAGGCCTGTAGAACACGCGCACCTCTTAGGCGAGTGTATTTGCCAAAATTTTTTATTAACTATACTTGGACTTGGAATAATTATGACCTACGAAAACTACCTTGAAGATATTGAAACCTTAAACAAATATGCCTACTACTATTATGTTTTAGATGACCCGCTTACAACAGATGAAGTGTACGACAAACTGTATCACGAAGTAGTGGAGTTTGAGGAGGATAATCCCGATAAGATCCGGGCAGATTCGCCAACTCAGCGAGTGGGAGATATTGTCTCGGACGGTTTCCAAAAGGCTCCCCACCTGAGCAAGATGTGGAGTCTGGAAGACCTTTTTAATGCAGATGACCTTCAAAAATGGCTGGACAAAGTGGCCAGACTGAGCGAAAAGACCTCTTTTTATTGTGAGCCCAAGTTTGACGGTGCAAGCCTCAATCTGATTTATCAGGACGGTGCCCTTCTACAGGCTATTACACGCGGTGACGGGGTGGTGGGCGAAGATATTACCCAAAATGCAAAAACGATACGATCTATACCCTTGAGCATAGAGTATAAGCAGCGTTTGGAGATTCGCGGTGAGGTCGTGATCTTCAAAGATGAGTTCGAAAAGATAAACAGTGAACGGGCCAAAGCCGGTGAAACTATTTTTGCCAATCCCAGAAATGCCGCAGCCGGGAGCCTGAGGCAATTGGATCCGCGCATCACCTCTTCGCGGAACCTTGTGTTTCTGCCTTACGGCCTCGGAGAAAACGAACTTGAAAACACCCGGCTAAGTGAGAAGATGGAGTTTGTATACGGACTCGGCTTCCGCAAACCCCCTCTTCGTGCTCTGGCCAAAGGTTTTGATGAGATTGAAGAGATATATGAAGAGATGAAGGCTCAACGCGAGGGTTTTGATATGATGCTTGACGGGATGGTGATCAAGGTCGACCAGATCGAAGCCCAGGAAGAGATGGGATATACGGTGAAAAATCCCCGTTGGTCATCTGCCTATAAGTTTCCTGCGGTCGAAAAGATCACGGTCATTAAAGATATTGTCCTTCAGGTCGGCAGGAGCGGGGCAGTGACACCGGTTGCTGTAGTGGAACCGACACCAATAGAAGGGGTTGTCGTTGAACGCGCAAGCCTGCATAACTTCGACGAGATAGATAGAAAAGATATTCGTATCGGCGATAAGGTGATTATTCTGCGCAGCGGAGATGTTATCCCCAAGATTATCAAGGTACTCGTACATGAAAGAAAGGAGGGTGTCAAGGCCTATATCCGTCCGACAAAATGTCCGGTATGCTCATCTGAACTCCTGGATGAGGGAGCACTGACCAAATGCCAGAATCTGCAGTGCTCTTCTCGCGTGGTCAACTCCATCATCTATTTTGCCTCTAAGTCCTGTCTTAATATTGATGGTCTGGGGGATAAGATCGTTGAGACTCTTTTTGCGAAAGGCTTGGTCCAGAGTGTGATTGACCTCTACGGCCTAAAGTTGGAACAATTTTTAGAACTGGAAGGTTTTAAGCATAAGAGGTCAAAAAAACTTATTGATGCGATTGAAAACTCCAAAGGCAGAGAGTGTTGGCGCTTTGTCAATGCGATGGGAATAGAGCATATAGGTGAAGTCGCTTCAAAGTCTCTGTGCGAGAACTTTGGTCTGGGTTTTGTGAATGCAGACAAAGAACAACTTTTGGGTATTGAGGGTATCGGAGAAGAGATGGCAGAGTCGCTTTTGGAGTTTGTACGGGTGAACGCAGAGTATATAAAGAGGCTTCAGATCGTGCTCGATCCGAAAGAACCCGAAGCCAAGGTGGAAGCCCTTGACAACCCTTTTAAAGACAAGACAGTGGTACTCACGGGAAGTATGAGTGAGTCGCGCGGAAATATTAAGACTATGCTTGAGGCCCTCGGTGCAAAGGTCTCCGGTTCAGTCTCTAAAAAGACAGATTACCTGATCTATGGCGAGGATGCCGGAAGTAAATACGATAAGGCACAAAGTTTGGATGTAGAAAGTATTGCGGAAGAGAAGATGCGAGAGATGCTTAGTTGAAACAGTCTCCTTAAGGGTAAAGTTTTTTTTCAGCCTTTGCTTATCTAATCTCGTTAAAATTCTTCAAAAAAGAAGGTTGGATAGATGGCATATAATGAATTGACCCCGGAAGAGAAATACGTTATCTTGGAAAAGGGGACGGAAGCCCCGTTTTCGGGAAAACTCTATAAACATAATGAGACAGGCGTCTATATCTGTAAGCAGTGTAATGCACCCCTGTTTAATTCAGAAGACAAGTTTGATTCAGGAAGCGGTTGGCCGAGTTTTGATGATGAGATAGCGGGTGCGGTCAAACGTATCCCTGATGCTGACGGGTACAGAGTCGAGATCGTATGTGCGAACTGCGGCGGGCACCTTGGGCATGTGTTTGTAGGTGAAGGTATGACTAGTAAAAACACCCGTCATTGTGTGAACTCGCTTTCGATTGACTTTGTCAAAGAGGAAGAGTAGATTTTACTCTTTCTCATCCTTTGCTGCTTTATCGAGATACCTATTCAAGGCCGGGTATCCAAACCAAGCTTGTTAGCCTTAAGATATCAGCAACCTTATAGATAACATCCTCTTTTATATTTAGGCAATCTTCCCCGTCCGTATCTTTGGCAAAAGAGTAGATCACGACACCTATGCTTGAATCAGAAAACTTGTAGCGCTTGATATCGGTCTGGTCCTCTTTTGATATGCGTTTAAAGGGCTTATCCTCGCGACAAATGCCGATTTAGTGAAGCGATCTTTTTTTAAAAAAAGGATTTTTACCTGTATGGGCACGGCTTTGAGCGGGCCTCTGAAGAGGGTAGAGGTGTTTTCGTGTCGATCGTTGAGGTCTGAGAGTCGATTAAAAGAGAAGACTCAAAAGAAGTTTTTTCATAAAAGATATACTGGTAAAAATACATTTGGTTTAGCATAGAATGGGTATAATTCTATAAAAATAGAGAAATGGTTTTTTAAATGATAAGACTCGATCAATATTTAGTCGAAAACGAGCTTGTAGAGAGTCGAAACAAGGCCCAGCAGCTGATCAGAGAGTCCAAGGTAAGTGTAGATAAGAAGGTGGTGACCAAACCCTCTTTCAAGGTTTCGGATGAGCTGGTAGAGCTTGATGACGAACATGTTTATGTCTCCAGAGCGGCTTATAAACTAAAGAACTTTCTTCCACTTCTTCCTTTTGAGGTCAAGGGTATGAGGGCTTTGGATATCGGCTCTTCCACAGGCGGATTCACCGAAGTACTTCTTATGAACAGTGTGGCAAGTGTGACCTCGCTTGATGTCGGAAGTTCCCAACTGCATGAAAAACTGCGTTCTGATAAACGTGTTACAAGCATAGAAAACCAAGATATCCGCAGTTTTGTGAGTGAAAAACCCTTTGACCTGATCACCTGTGACGTCTCTTTTATCTCTTTACACAATATTTTAGAAACAATTAATAGCCTTGGCTCGCAATATATGATATTATTGTTTAAACCCCAGTTTGAAGTAGGCAAGGAGATCAAACGCGACAAGAACGGTGTGGTAATGGACAAAAAAGCCATCTCTGCGGCAATGTTGAAGTTTGAAGACAGCTGTTCACTATTAGGCTGGAAAAAAATTCTGATGGAAGCCTCATCAATCACAGGAAAAGAGGGAAATATTGAGTATTGCTACTGCTATGAAAAAAATTGATTCCATTGCTATTGGTGGATTTGACGGAATGCACGTCGCCCATCAATACCTTTTTGAAGAGCTAACAGAGGATGGAGCCGTTATTGCCATTGAAACGGGATATGCCGACCTTACACCGGGCGAACATCGTCAGGAGCACACGCATTTTCCTATTTTTTATTATAAACTGGATGATATAAAGCCTCTTAGCGGCGAGGCCTTTGTCGCAAAGCTAAAATCAGACTTTCCTCTTTTAAAAAAGATAATTGTCGGTTTTGATTTTCACTTTGGACACGAACGCTCCTGCTCCTCTCTTGATTTGAAAGAACTTTTTGAGGGTGAGGTGAGGATTGTTGAGGAGGTCAAGGTTGAAGGCAGGGCCGTCCACTCCCATACGATCCGTATGCTCCTGGAAAAGGGAAAACTTGAACAGGCTAACCTTTATCTGGGGTATAACTACCAGCTTAGGGGCAGGGTCGTACAGGGGCAGGGTATAGGAAAAGAGAAACTTGTTCCGACACTCAATATAGAGGCACTCGGATATAGACTTCCAAAAGAGGGTGTGTATGCGACATTGACGCGTCTGGAGGACAGGCTTTATCCTTCGGTGAGTTTTATCGGTCAACGTCATATCACGGACGGTTCTTTTGCTATTGAAACGCATATCCTGGATAAGGAGGTCCAGTCAAGCCCCAAGGCAGAGATATCTTTTTTACATTTCATCCGTAAAAACAGAACCTTCGACTCTTTTGAACTTTTAAAACAGCGCATAGACGAAGATATAGAAGAGGCCAGAAAGATCATCAATTTTTTAGCTCTCTAGTCGATGCTATACAGCCCTGTTTAACAGATTCCGGCATGTCTGAGGGGGATTGATTCGAAGACTCAGCCTGGGGTGCTTCTCTTTACCGGGTTAATAATTATTGCTATAATTGAAATGAAACGAGCCAAGCTCGATAAGGTAGAAGGTATCTTTAAAAAGGTGCTGATCAATCCTAATGAAAGGAGCAGATATGAGACTGCTTCTCCTTATCACGATTCTGTTTACCACTCTCGTATATGCTGAACTAGCAGAAGCTGCAACGGAGTTAACAGATGTACCAGCGGAGTCTGCAAACGAACTTAAAGATGAGGGCTCGCCCTATCTTCAGCAGCATGCGCATAACCCTGTTCACTGGTACCCCTGGGAAAGCCGGGCTCTGAAAAAGGCAAAACAGGAGCATAAACCGATCTTTCTGTCCATCGGGTACTCGACCTGTCACTGGTGTCATGTTATGGCCCATGAGAGTTTTGAAAATGATAAGATCGCTCAACTGATCAATAAAGATTTTATTGCCATCAAGGTCGATAGAGAAGAGCTTCCCCATCTGGATAAATATTATCAGAACATACATCTTCTTCTGAAAAAACGCTCAGGAGGATGGCCACTGACGGCGATACTGACAGAGGATGCCAAGCCCTTTTTTGTCGGGACCTATATCCCCCCTGAAAAAAAATATGGTTTTGAGGGTCTGGATACTCTTCTTCCGCGTTTGGCCGCGGCTTATAAAAAAGAGAAGAGTAAGCTTCTTGCTCAAGCCTCAGCTATCGAAAGAATGGTAGATGATATCGACAGGGCAGAGTTGGAACCGGTGAAGATCGAACTCTCCATCGCAAAAGATATCTTCAAAGGGTTACAAGAGCAGTTTGATGAGCTCTATTATGGATTTTCGCGCCGTCCGAAGTTTCCCGAAAGTTCAAAGATCAGCCTGCTCTTTGATCTAGACCGCCTTGGTATTGAGGGCGCAAAAGAGATGGCTCTGAATGTATTGCGGGCAATGGCTTTACGCGGTCTGTATGATCAGGTGGAAGGCGGTTTTTTCCGTTATAGCGTAGATGCTGCCTGGGAGATACCGCATTTTGAAAAGATGCTGTATACGAATGCCGAGTTGATTCCCTTATATGTTCGGGCCTACGAGCTTACGGGGGATGAGCTCTATAAGCAGGTCGTGACGGAGACGATAGAGATGGTAGAGAAGAGGTTTGAGGATTCCGGTCTCTACCTTTCTGCTTCGGATGCGGACAGCGGAGATGAAGAGGGAGGATATTTTATCTACTCTTATGATGAGATGAGCCGCGGATTGGATATTTTGAAATCAGAAGAGAGAGAAGAGCTGACAGAAATACTCGATCTTAGCGAAATCGGTAACTTTGAAGGCAAGACCCATATTAATTTTTATGCCCAGGAACGTCCGGAAAGTTTTCAAAAGGTCAAAGCCAGACTCAAAAAGATACGCGAAAGCAGGGAGTACCCCTTTATCGATAAAAAGGTAAATACGGCCTGGAATGCGATGATGATTGAAGCCCTGTTCTACGCTTCCGCAATCGATAAAAAATATGAGACCTATGCCCAAAGAAGTATATCCTCTCTACTGCAGACAATGTATCTGAAAGGTACTTTGTATCATCAAAGCCTGCTGGGAAGAGTGCCAGTTCAGAGGGCCTTGCTAGAAGATTATGCGTTTTTGACTGCCGCACTTCTTCGCGGATATGAAGAGAACTATGATGAGCAGTACCTTTTTTTAGCCAAGCTTTTTTCGGATGAAGCCGTCAAAAAGTTTTATGAGAACAAGCTTTGGTATCTTAGCGATGACGGGCTGGAAATAGGTGCGGGTATGTCAGACAAATATTATACCGCGCCGATGAACAAAATGCTTTTGTCTTTGTTAAAAGTGGCTTCACTGACGGGTGAACGCAGATACCTGAGTATTGTACAAGAGAGCCTAGAGCGGAAGAGTGCTCTCTTGCATAAGACCCCATCTGTTTTTGCCGGTGCCATGCAGGTTCTATTAAGAGAGAAGAGAGGATATATTACACTCAAGGCAGACAAACAAAACCTTCTGGCCTCAAAAAGAGAGATGAGAATGATACGGTATCCGTTTCTCTTGGGTAAGGCCGATGCTGAAGCAAAAGCGTTTCTGGCCTGTGATATGGGACAGTGTTTCGGTATTAACAAGGAGTTGAAAAAGATTATATCTGTTATTGAAACAAGATAATCCTTATTGTTTTAATAAGGATTAATTTGATATGATTACTTGACTATAAGAAGGTATCATGATATACTTCTTTCATTACATCAAGGAAGGATACAGATATGGCACCGACTTGTCCAATAACTTTTCGCCAAATCGACGGTACGATAGTACGAATAAACGCAGTAAGTTTGTCTCTGATGCTGTTTGCCTATCTTTTTTCAGGTCAAATCGCTTTTATCTATGTTCTGGGAATTGATCTTGTTATCCGTCTTTTTGTCAACAAGGGCCTAAGTCCCATTAATCAGCTAAGCCGTTTGATAAAGCGTGTTATTCATGCAAAAACACATAATACTGATGCCGGGGCAAAGCGTCTGGCCGCATTTTTTGCACTTGGCTTTTCGTGGAGTATCATCGCTCTGCATACGTTTGGACTTATAGACGAGGCCAAGGCTTTAAGTTCGCTCTTTGTACTCTTCAGTTCGCTGGAAGTTATCTTCAACTTCTGTGTCGGATGTAAGATCTATTTTATTTATAAAAGGATTACTTCATAATATGGCGGGTATTTCAACAAAAGGTTTGTACGGTTTGGCTGCAATGTATGAGCTCTCCCAAGAGTCAACGGGAAATCCGATGCAGATCAAAGAGATCTCATCCAAGGGAAATATCCCCCATAATTATCTTGAACAGATTTTGTCAGGTCTGCGGAAGGCAGGCTTGGTAAAAAGTATCCGCGGTGCCCATGGCGGATACTTCTTGGGACGAAATGCTGAAGATATTTCAGTCTTGGAAGTCCTGGAAGTCTTGGAGGGAAGCCTCTGCAAGATGGAGATGAAAACCTCCAATCCAGTCTTGGAGATGTTCTGGCAGGATACCCATTCGAAAGTTCAGGAGCTGTTTAGTCTTAAACTCTCTGACTTGGACCGCTACTATCAGCAGATCTCATTTGATATTTAGGCCTCTATTTAGTTAGAGGTGACGCGATGATAGATGCGTTTTGCCTTGACCTCTCCGATCCAAAAGATGTCGCCCAGCAAAGCCTCTTTCATGTGGCCGTCATTATCAAAGGCGATTAAAACGTCAACAGTTTTATCCTCCGTAGCTATCGGTTCTACATGGAGTTTGTAAAGATTTCCAATCTCGTTAGAGAAACTTTCGGCCATCTCTGTTTTTTCCACTCCGTCCAAGAAAGAGAGGGTAATATCTTGATCCTCATTATGCGCTCCGACAGCAAGCAGACTGTACTCTTTCTGTTTGGCATTGCAACTTTTTATCGCATTTAGGTAAGAGCTCAGCAGATCATCTTCGTTATAGGTATCTAGTGTTGAATTCTCTGTCGAACTTTTTTTGATATCTGTTTTGACAAGTTTAAACGAGATAGTATCAAATTTGGTAGTACTGACCCATTCGTTTTTTTCTTGTGTCAGAATGATCTTTTTTTCATTATGATCAAAGTTATAGGTCTGTATTTTTTCTTCTCTCGTCGTTTTTTTGATCTTCACAAAACTCTGCGGAAGATACCTTCCCTCTACAATCCGACCTTTGCTGATAAAGGTGTCAACTCTTTTTCCCGTCAGTGTAGCGGCCGTACCCGTTGTTATGGCCACAAGCATCATTTCGTAACTGTTTTCATCTTTTTTCAAGGTCACATCGGCATATCCTACCTTCCCAAACATGCCGACATCTACGTCATAACGCGTTGAAAAGTCTGCAGCTAGCAATGAACCTGTAAGGATAAGTGTAAAAATAAGTAATCTCATGTCAACCCCCTCATTTATTAGTATAAATCAAAAAAGTGTTGAAATTGTGCGCAGTGATGGATAAATGCTTTGCTATAATATCGTTATGAAATTTATTTTAAAAACTCTCTTGATATTTTTTGTTTTATTCTCTTTTAATGCCTGTCAGCTTTTTGAAGATTCTCCTGAACTGCAGGAGAAAAAGCAGGCCTTAGAACTCAAAAGACTTCAGCTGGAGCAGGAAAAAGAGCTTGCAGTTTTACAGATGAAGAGATCGCTTGCCCAGATAGAAAAAGAGAAGGTGATCGAACTTCAAAAGATGCAAAACAATATTAAAGAGAAAGAGCTAAGTAGGAACAGTGAAAAAGAGCTTGAACTGATAAAACAGAAGCTGGCTCTTCAAGAGAGCGATAATAGATTGAGCTTTCAGATGTACCTGTTTCTCTTTTTGGGTCTGCTGGTTTTAGTGATCGTCTTTTTCCTCTTTTATTTTCTGAAACGAAAACGCGAGGATGAACTCCGTGCCTATAATGACAATTTAAAAAAATATTTTTATTTTAAAGAGAATGAATCACGCATGAAGATAGCTGAAAAGATACTCGATACGATCTCCGATGGCGATCTTAGCAAAGAGAACGAACAGAAGCTTATTGATGCCTTTGCGGCAGAACAGCACGATTATGATGCAGAGATCATAGAAACGATTGAGCATAAGAAGGAAGATAATGAAGTCGGCTAAAGAAACTTCTGCGAAGCAGGCCTGCTCTGTCCGTTTTGAGGATTTTGGTCTTGGTAGTACTGTTTTGGCAGGGGTCAAAGATGCGGGGTACATATGCCCTACACCTATCCAAGAGGCTTCACTTCCTTTTGCGCTAAAGGGACGTGATATTTCCGCTTCGGCAAAAACGGGAACGGGAAAAACAGCAAGTTTCTTGCTTCCTATTATTCAAAGGCTTATATCGGAGCCTAAAAAAGAGGGTTTCAATCATCCTCGTGCCTTGGTGATCGCCCCGACACGGGAGTTGGCACGTCAAATCGGTGAGAGTTTTGCGATCTACGCTTCACACACGGCGCTGAGACCTCTTGTTTTAGACGGCGGCGGGAAACTACAGACCCAGGTAAAAAAGATACGAGAAGGCATCGATGTCGTCATCGCAACACCGGGACGTTTGATCGATCTGGACAAATTGAAGCAACTAAACCTAAACAGGATTGAGGTACTGGTTCTTGACGAGGCCGACACCATTTTCGATATGGGGTTTATACGTGACCTTGAAGCTATATTGGCCCTGCTTCCGCATAAACATCAGACCATGCTCTTTTCGGCGACTTTTCCGCCCGTCGTCAAGCGTCTGAGCGAAGAGCTTTTGAAAAATCCCGAGCATATCACAGTCGATAGACTGGGGAGTACGGCCGACGATATCAAGCAGGTGATCTATTCCGTTGACAAGGATAAAAAATCCGAACTTCTTTCGTATATGATAGGGGTCCAAAACTGGCAGCAAGTCCTTGTTTTTACCCGTACAAAAATCTTGGCTCAGAAGATAGAAGAGGATCTTGTTCGAGATGGCCTGAGTGCGAGCTCTATTCACGGGGATAAAAAGCAGGGTGCAAGGACAAAGGCACTGAACGCTTTTAAAGAAGGAAAATTCAGGGTCCTGGTCGCAACTGATATCGCAGCACGGGGACTGGATATAGAAAACCTTCCTTATGTGGTGAATTATGATCTGCCTAAACACTCTACAGAGTATATACACAGGGTAGGACGAACAGGGAGGGCAGGGAGTAAAGGCTTGGCCGTCTCTTTTGTCTCGCCTAATGATGAGGGTATGCTGAAAAACATTGAACAGTTGTTGAGAAAGCAGATACCGCAGCGGCGTATCAGAGGATATGAACCTGAAAAGAGAAGTGAAGGCAAGCAGAGACACTTCGAGGGTAAAAAAGACGAGCAGATCAAAGGGGCCTTCGGACATAAAAAGAAAAAATCACCGGCAAAGAGCAAAAAAACAACTAAGCGCAGCGGTGGAACCATGAAGGCGCCTCAGAGTGAAACAGCGCTCAAAAAGAGCAGATCACGTTCGAAGAAAAGAAAATAATGGAGTTGTTTACCTGGCTTACTCCCATTTCAACCAGGGCTGAACTTATTGCTCTGATCGCTCTGGTCGAAGAGGGCGTACTGGAGGAGCTGTTTATAGCACAGAGCAGGGACAGGGGTGTCGCGGGAGAGAAGTGGACTGTCGGTCAGATCTTGGTTTTTAGCTTTTCTAAGAGAGAAGATGTGAAGGAAAGACTTCAGGATATCTCAGCTTCTCTTAACCTGGACGATGTAGATGAGAGCTGTTTTGAAGAGCAGGAGGGGGTTTATATACTCAAGTCCGTCTTTTATCCCGAATCTGAGGCGCAAGAAGAGCAAATCATTGCTCAACTTGTTTAATCTTTGATATACTTATGCAATTAAACGATTTACGAGGGACACATAATTCTTAAACTACCTGAAAGTATCGCAAAGTTGGAGATGGATGACATCGGCGATAATCTGCTCTATTACGATTATAGTATCAAACATCTATTAAAACTCGATCAAAAGGGTGTGGATAAAGAGTCCCCCGAGTACTTAAGCTCTTACCGTTCTTTTGAAGGGGCGGTATATGAGAACTATCTGTATGAAAAACTTCTTATCTATATGAAAGAAAACCCTCAAATCGGACAGTTTATTCTAAAAGGTCCTCACGCTATCACATCCGAGTCCATCTCCAATGCTCTGTATGTCAACAAAAAAGGGCAGATCGTTTATCGGACACGCTCTATTGAGATCAATGAGTTTGACGGGCTTATCTATAATGAAAAAGAGATCTATTTTATCGAAATGACGCTTATCAAGTCAGTCACCAACTTGAAACGCCGCCTGCGTAAGAAAAAAGCACTTTTGGAAGTACTCTTTCCTGATCATGAGATAAAGGCTCTGATCATTCTGAACGAAGGCGTAAGCGGAAGCAGACAACTCCCGTCGTATTGTACGGTCTGGATAACCAAGCCCTTTGTCGCCGATAATATTTACGAATGGCTCAAAGATAAAAAAAGGCGTCCCAGAAAGCCTTTTATACGTCCGCAGGCACCTAACCTGGTCGGTGATGAGGTTATGGATGTCTTCCCTTTCAGGTACTA
The DNA here is from genome assembly GCA_964014335.1 of uncultured Campylobacterales bacterium. GTDB lineage: Bacteria > Campylobacterota > Campylobacteria > Campylobacterales > Sulfurimonadaceae. Next base: position 12,729 of record CAXGZT010000021.1, read on the forward strand.
CAACTCTTTAGGATGGATGCTGCGCCGTCTGCGTGGAAAAAAGAACGCGGTACTCAATATGGGCTTTTTAAAAACAGAGGTGTGCACGCGCTATATCGATCTTTTTACCAAGGTCTATCTGGGTTATATGGACAGAGCGGATTTTGAGAAGCTTTATCCGGAGGTTCCCAATGTGACTGAAAAGGTGGTCGTCTCCATAGAAAAAGATCATACGGGGGCTCTGCTGCTTACCTACTTCATGCAGCACTCTCGTAAAAAACTCGATAATGTCGTAATAAAAAACGAAAAAGCTTCTGTTGCCAAAAAAGACCCTTACGGTATCTCCGTGACTGAAGTTTTTCATGTTTTACGTATTATGGACGCTTCATACCGGCTCTCAATAAAAAATATTCACGTCGTAGAAAGACTTTTACGCTCACTGGACAGTTAATATAAGGCGTCTTTAAAACCCTTCAAGCAGTACATGCCATACTCTGTCAACCTCTTTATCGTTTAAAAAGAGGCTTGAACCGCTGTAGATAAGCTCTTTAACGGCAGCCATATTTAGGGGTATAGCGTGAATACACTCTGCATGTGCCGGTAAAAAGGCACGGATCAGCGTGATATTTTCTTTTATTTCCTCTTCACAAAAAAAACAGATCATATCTTGATGCAGACGCCCTTCAAAAGCCAGTATCTTTATATATGACTCGATAGCTATACGTTTTGGATTTTGGGTCTGCCAGATGAGGGAGGCTTCCTCAAGCAGTTCAAAGTAGAAGGGGTCAAGCTCTTCACTGTCTTGAAGGTGCTTATGAAAAAGGGCTGTGAACTGTTGCCAGATGAAAAGACGGCTTCTGTCCCGTATCCACGGAAAACCCAGATGTATAACGTCTCTTAGCCGTGAGATAGTTGATTTGACAGAACTCTCCACCTCAAAATCGATTTTGAAACCAAGGTTGATCTGTCCGTGCCTCGCCCCGTAAAAGCGATAAAGTGTATATAAGTTGTGGTGCGTTAAAATAGTAACGATTACATCTTCGTCACGTGCTTTGTTGACGTTGATAATATAACCTTGCATTTATCTCTTTTCTGACCCCAAGAAGTGAGAGAATTTTACACTCTGAACTCACATATTATCCTTAATGGGTATTCTTTTAATCAAGTTTTAACCAACTTTTTTATATAATGTAATACTCGTTTTCTTAAATATGAAAAGTTTGTTTAAAACATGCTTAATTTAATGAAAAATTATAAAATACAATAGAAAAGGTTTAGATTTGGATAGATTGACTTCCTTTAAAGATAACTGCGGATTCGGTTTAGTTGCAAGTATCGACAATATACCATCACATAATTACTTAGAAAATGCGATTACTGCCTTAGAAAGAATGATGCACCGCGGCGCGGTTGCAGCAGATGGCAAGACAGGTGACGGTTCGGGTCTTCTTATGTCCATGCCTAAAAAGTTTATGGCAAAAAAAGCAGAAGAAGCAGGAGTAGACCTTCCTGAACAGTATGCCGTTGCCATGGTCTTTACAAAAGATACCGCCCACCTGGATATACTTGAGTCCATGTGTGAGAAAAATGATCTCAAAGTCATCTGGAAACGTACGGTTCCTGTTGATACAGATGCCCTGGGCGAACAAGCATTGGCTTCTCTGCCTCATATGATTCAGGTCTTTGTTAAACCGAACTCTTTGATCTCTACAAAACGCTTTGATGCACTTTTATATCTTTCACGCAAAGAGACGGAACACGCCTTACTTGAGGACAGCGAGTTTTATATCCCTTCGATGTCATCTCGTGTGATCTCGTACAAAGGCCTTGTTATGCCTACGACGATCAAACAGTTTTATGTGGACCTTCAGGACAAGGACTTTGAAATATCGTTTTCGTTGTTTCACCAGCGTTTCTCTACGAATACGCTTCCTCAATGGCGACTTGCTCAGCCTTTTAGAGCCGTTGCGCATAATGGTGAGATCAACTCTGTGGAAGCAAACCGTTTTAATGTTGAAGTAAAATCCGAGTCCGTTAAATCGGACGTATTTTCAGATGACGAGATCAGACGCATTCTTCCTATCTTGCAAGAGGGCTCCTCGGATTCAGCGTCTGCAGACAACTTTTTCGAGTTTTTATTGGCAAATGGAACTGATTTCTTTAAAGCGGCGCGTTCGGTTATCCCTGCACCCTGGCAAAATGCCCCCCACATGGATGCCGAGCTTCGTGCTTTTTACGAATATAACTCAACCGTATTTGAAGCATGGGACGGCCCGGCTGCATTCTCATTGACGGATGGTCGTTATATAGGTTGTGTCCTTGATAGAAATGGTCTTCGTCCCTCTAAATATATCGTGACAAAAGACGGCATGCTTCTTATCTCAAGCGAGTATGGTGTGCTGGATATAGACGAAGATAATATCCTGGAGCGCAACCGTCTTCAGTCAGGCGAGATGATCGGGCTTGATCTTAAATATGGGAAAGTACTTAAAGATAAAGATATTAATGATTATCTGAAGGGCTCGAACCCTTATATGAAGTGGCTGAATGACAATATGGTCTACCTGCAAGAGCATGTGGATGAACAGTATGTAAAGCAGTGTGACTACGAAGAAGATGAACTGGTGGTGCAACAGCGTTTCTTTAACTATACTCAGGAGATAATCGAACAGGTTATCGAGCCGATGATGAGAGACGGAAAAGAGGCGGTCGGTTCTATGGGAGATGATACCCCTATGGCCGCTTTTTCAGACCAGCAGAGAAATTTTTCCGACTTCTTTAAGCAGAAGTTTGCTCAAGTGACAAATCCGCCGATCGACTCTATTCGTGAAAAAGTCGTTATGTCTTTAAATACAGGTTTCGGAGAGATCCATAATATTTTGGATGATGCACCCTCTCATGCTCACCGCCTCAAGGCCATCTCTCCTATCATAACCAAAGAGAAACTCAATGTGCTTTTGTCCTTTGGCGATAAAAACAACGCGCGTTATCAAGCCTGTTACAAAAACAAGACCTTTTCAACAACGTTCACAGGAGAGATGAAAAAAGCTTTAGAGAATCTAGTCGCAACGATCTCCCAGGCGGTGGATGAAGAAGGTGTTCGCATTGTCGTTCTTTCAGATCAGGAGCTGTCGCAAGAAAAAGCGACCATCCCTATGCTAATGGCAGTCGGACGTCTGAACCAGAGACTCTTAAAAGACGGAAACCGTCATTTGGTCTCTATTGTTGCGGAAACCGGAGAAGTCTATGATTCGCATTCGGCAGCATCTATGATCGCTTTTGGTGCCTCTGCTGTCTTTCCTTGTCTTCTCTTCTCTACGGTTTTAGAACGATTAGAGCAGAGCAAGGTATTGACAATGAGCTGTCACGAAGCGATGAAATCGGTTCACACGGCACTCAACGGGGGGTTGTTGAAGATCATGTCCAAGATGGGGATAGCGACAATCGCATCATACAGAAACTCAAGCCTTTTTGATATTTTGGGCCTTTCTACGGAGATCTGTAAGGACTGTTTTGCGGACGGTGAATCACTTATTCCGGGTCTGGGGTATGCTGATATCCAAGAACGTGTGGAGAAAGCCCATAAGGCTGCCTTTGAAGAAGATGGCTTTAACTCTATCTTCCCGCTGACGATTGGCGGCTTTTACAAGTTCTATAACGGGGGTGAATATCATGACTTCGGTCCCGCTGTCATCCACTCTATTCACAAAGTGGTGGAAACGGGTAAAACAGAGGACTTTGAAGAGTTGAAGGGTCTCGTCAATAAACGCGGTCAGAAGTTTATCCGTGATTTTATGGATATTAAGTCAGACAGAGAGGCTATCGATATATCCGAAGTCGAGCCAAAAGAGGAGATATTCAAACGTCTCGCTTCTGCGGCGATGTCTTTAGGTTCAATCTCGCCTGAAGCACACGAGTGTATCGCTGAGGCGATGAATACTATAGGCGGTATGTCTAACTCAGGCGAGGGCGGCGAAGATGCCGAGCGTTTCGACACCATCCGCAACTCAAAGATCAAGCAGGTCGCTTCGGGACGTTTCGGCGTCACACCGGCCTACCTGAGATCTGCGGAAGAGATACAGATCAAGGTCGCCCAAGGGGCTAAACCGGGTGAAGGCGGACAGCTTCCAGGACATAAGGTGACAGAACTTATCGCCAGACTCCGTCACACAGTCGCAGGTGTTACGCTGATTTCGCCTCCACCTCACCACGATATCTATTCTATCGAAGACCTTGCGCAACTGATTTATGATCTTAAGCAGGTGAACCCGAATGCTACTATTACGGTGAAACTGGTCTCCACGGCAGGTGTCGGCACGATCGCAGCGGGTGTCGCAAAAGCGTATGCTGACAAGATTATTATCTCTGGCGGAGATGGCGGAACGGGTGCTGCACCATTGACGTCAATCAAGTTTGCCGGTAACCCGTGGGAACTTGGACTCTCGGAAGCGCATAACGCGCTTAAAGTCAATAATCTTCGCGGACAGGTGCATGTACAGACCGATGGCGGTCTAAAGACAGGCCTGGATGTAGTCAAAGCAGCACTTCTGGGTGCGGAGTCTTATGCCTTTGGTACAGGAGTGCTTACTATCGTCAGGTGCAAGATGCTTCGTATCTGTCACGTCAACCGCTGTTCGGTAGGAGTCGCGACTCAAAACGAGAAGCTCCGTTCTGAGTATTTCAAAGGTAAGGTAGAACATGTCATTAATTACTTTACCCTTCTTGCGGAAGATATCCGCGCTATTCTGGCGGGGATGGGATACAGAAGCCTTGAAGAGATCATCGGACGCTCAGATCTTCTTGGCGTCATAGATACGGAGTTTGCCAAGAAATTTGACTTTTCGGAAGTATTGTATCATTGTGAGGGTGTAGATACCTGCCAGGTAGAGTCGAATGAGCCTTTTGACCCGAATGATTTTGAAAAAGATGTGCTCAAAGAGGTGATGAACACGATTAAACATCCTGAACAGCGTATCACAGTGAAACGTGATATCTGTAACCTTAATCGTAGTTTCGGCGCACGTGTATCGGGCGAGATCGCCCAGTATTACGGAGATTCCGGGTTGGCTGATGACACGATCAAGATTAAACTCAATGGTGTTGCGGGACAGTCTTTAGGAGCCTTCTTGATCGACGGTGTCTCACTGTATGTTGATGGGGTGGCGAATGATTATATCGGCAAGGGAATGCTTGGCGGCAAGATCATTGTGACACCTGCAAAACAGGGTCCGGACTTTGCGGCAGCGGGTAATACCTGTCTGTACGGTGCGACGGGCGGTAAACTCTTTGCCTCGGGTGTAGCCGGTGAGCGTTTTGCCGTGCGTAATTCAGGCGCGCTTGCTATCGTTGAGGGAACGGGAGATAATGCCTGTGAATATATGACAGGCGGTATTGTCGTTATTCTCGGTAAGACGGGTATCAACTTTGGTGCAGGTATGACTGGGGGTATTGCTTTTGTATACGATGAGAACCATGAGTTCGGTGAAAACATCAATCGTGAGCTTATAGAGATCGAGCGTATTGATACGGACGCAGGGGACGAAGCCCGTCACTATCTTAAACGCCTGATCAAAGAGTATTATGAAGAGACCGGAAGCGACAGAGCAAAAGATATCCTGGACAATTTCCGTACGGATATCAGAGACTTCTGGCTGGTACGTCCGAAAGATATGAAAACACTTCCATTAAATCTAGAGAAAGGAGATTAGGATGAGAGAATTTATTGATACTCAAAGAGTTGAGCCAGAAAAACGCCTTGTTGTCGATCGTGTAACTGATTTTAATGAGATTTACGAGTTCTATGAAAGTAAGGAAGCGGCTTCACAAAGTGACCGCTGTATCCAATGTGGCGATCCCTTCTGCCTTAACAAATGTCCTTTGCATAACTATATCCCGCAATGGCTAAAAGCAATTGCGGAAAAAGACCTTGAATTTGCCTTCAAGCTTTCTAACGAGCCATCACCTTTTCCGGAAGTCATGGGACGTATCTGTCCGCATGACCGCCTGTGCGAAGGTGACTGTACACTCAATGACGGGCACGGTGCGATCACTATCGGTTCTATCGAGACCTATATCAATGAAGAGGGATTTAAACAGGGAATGAAACCGGAGTTCCCAGGCGTCACTTCAGATAAAAAAGTTGCTGTAGTCGGTTCGGGTCCTGCGGGCCTCTCCGTGGCAACCTATCTTTTGCGTGCAGGTATCGGAGTTGATATGTATGAGAAAGCCGATCGTGCTGGGGGACTCTTGACATACGGAATCCCCGGTTTCAAACTGGATAAAAAAGTCGTAGAACGCCGTGTCAGAGGTCTGCTTGAAGCGGGTATGAACCTTCATCTCAATTGTGAGGTCGGCAAGGATATCAGTTTTGATGAGATTACTTCCGGCCATGATGCTATTTTTATCGGGATTGGAGCAACAAAGGCGAAGGTCGCGGGTCTTGAGAATGAAAATGCAAAAGGCGTTTATGCGGCGATGGAGTACCTTACAGGAATCCAGTCTAAAAATTTTGGCGAGAATTATAACAGAGAGCTTGACTTTAAAGACAAAAATGTCGTTGTCGTCGGAGGCGGTGATACGGCTATGGATTGTGTCCGAACAGCAAAACGCGAGGGTGCAAAATCAGTCACCTGTCTTTACCGCCGTGATGCACACAATATGCCGGGATCTCAAAAGGAGTATAAGAATGCCAAGGAAGAGGGTGTTGATTTCACCTTCTATGCTTCACCCAAGCAGATCTTGGTGAATGAAAAGGGCGAAGCTGTCGGTATAGAGATGATCAAAACAGCCCTTGGTCAAAAAGACGAGAGCGGCCGTGCCCGTATGGAAGAGCTCAAAGGCAGCGAGTTCAGTGTGAATGCAGATGTTATAGTTATGTCGCTAGGATTTGATCCTCTTGTTCCGTCTTACCTGGCTGCCAATGGTATCGAGACAAATGCCTGGGGCGGAATCATTGTAGATGAGAAGTTTGAAACAACGACCTCAGGAATATTTGCCGGAGGAGACTGTTATCGCGGAGCCGATCTGGTTGTAAGAGCGGCTTATGACGGTCGTGAGGCAGCACGTGCGATAATCAAATCATTTAGATAATGCAGGCTTTTATCCGCGAAACGATCAAAGCCTGCCAAGAAGTCGTTATGATGCTCGAGAGCAATGCGGATGAAAACGCCTATACTCCGCAAAAGCATGGTGCGGGCGGTGATTTGAGCGTCGGGCTTGACCTTATGGCAGAAGATATCTTTATCAAACGTTTAGGCCGTTTTGGACAGATCAACTCGGAAGAGAGTGGACTGATCGGCAGTAAAAGCGATCTTCAAATAGTGCTGGATCCTATTGACGGGAGTGACAACCTACTGACACATTTTCCCTATTACGGGGCGTCTATTGCTTATATGAAAGACAACAAACCGCTTATCGGTATAGTGTGTAATTTTCCCAATGGAGATATCTTCATTAAAGATGACAAGCAGTTCCTTCAGGGAAAGCTTCACAGTGCCCATTTCAAGCCTGTGAAAAAGCATCACACCTCCAAGGTGGGACTCTTTGAAAAAGCAGCACTCTATCCGGAGATAACGCAGAAATTGATTCAAAACAGACTAAAATACAGAGCTCCCGGAGCAGTAGCTTTGTCGCTTGCCTACGCGCATTATGTCAACTATATGGTTTTTTTAGGTAAAATGCGCGAATATGATTTAGAAGCAGGGCTTTATATGTGTGAGGATCTGCATATGTATAAAGATGATACCCACATCATTATCTCTAAAGACAAAGAGGTCTTTGAGAGAGTGAAGAAGATAATAATAGGATAATTTATGAGTTTATTTGATTTTTTAAGTTCCAAGCCAAGCAAGCCCCAGCCTACAAAAAGCGAAGCACCTTCTCACTGGATAAAGTGTCAATCTTGTCAAGCCCTGATGTACTATAAAGAGATCGAGAAACAAAATTATGTCTGTCCCAAATGCGGGTTTCACCTTCGTATCGGTGTTAAAGAACGCATCTCTCTTTTGTGCGACGAGGGAAGCTTTGTAGAGATGGATGCCTCTCTGCGTCCCGTCGATCCGCTGAAGTGTGTCGACAAAAAGTCTTATAAAAAACGGATTGAA
>CAXGZT010000022.1:0-20484 GCA_964014335.1 uncultured Campylobacterales bacterium
ACGCGATCAATGTGGGTCTCGTGGGCTCGGAGATGTGTATAAGAGACAGCTGCGATAAAGACTTGAGAACCCTTTGCTTCGGCTTCTTTCATATACTCTTTTGTACGTTCAGGGCTTCTGTGCGCTGATGAAATAATTAGTTCATAATGTACACCAAAAGCCTCAAAAGTATCCGCGCACGACTTCATTACATCGTAGTCACTCTTGCTGCCCATAATAATTGAAACAAATTTCATTCCATACCCTTAATAATAATTTTCAATTATGAGATTATACATTAATTTATTGAGTCTCACTTAACTTTACACAATTAAAATAAAAGAGAAAAGCTCTTAAATAAAAATTAAAAATGACATCTTGATCTGTATTGTCTACCCTTTTAATGTTAAGCGATTTATAATAGAAGTATCTCAAGTAAAGGATCTATTATGAAAGGTAAGTTATTCAATTGCAGTAATGGCTCTTCAAGTTCTGAACACTGTTTTGTCATAGCTGATGACGGAAAACATGGATATTTTGCATCTGCTAAAAAATCAGATGGCCCTTTGTTTGATGGAGGATGCGTCACCTTTGATCTTGAACGCAAAAAAAGAGGACCCGTAGCGACGCATATACATGTTATAAGCTAGTCTTGACGCGAGAAGAAGAGAAGATTAACTTGGTTTAAGATATCTTGCTTCATGGTCTTCATGGCTTATTTTGGTGGAGCCTGATTGATATCGTCTCCTGCAGGGATACGGAAAAAGGTATATTGCGGCATCGTGATTGGAAGCTTAATCGGATTAACGTTTCCACTGTGGACTGCGTCCCATATCTTGTTGTTTTCTGCTTCTAATTTTTTGAAGATAAGATAAGGTTTATCATCTTCGTAAATGACCTGTCCGTATTCATTATCTGTCTCTTCTATTATACTTCCAACGGGTGCCATTATTTCTATCTTATCACCTGGTTTTGTCGTAAATTTGCACATATAATATTCACCTGATTCCGTCGCCATTCCCGTGACCTGATGTGTTCCCATCTGCATGGTAAAGTCCAGACTCTGTCCGTCATGTTTTTCAAAAGGACGGTTGATAAGATAGGCGTCGGTAAAGCCCCTGTTCTGCATGCTCTCGAGTTCGTTCTGATACTTTTCAGGCGTATATTTCCCATCATAATAATCATCTATGGCCATACGGTAGGCCTTGGCCGTTGTCGCGGCATAATAGGAGGTCTTTGTGCGCCCCTCTATTTTTACCGAGTCGACACAACCGCTGTCCAGGATCTCTTTCATATGCGAGGCAAGATTAAGGTCTTTGGAGTTCATGATATAGGTGCCGATTCCGGGGTCTTCTTCCAGTCTAAACAGGGTCCCCGTATCAGGGTTTGCCGCATACATTTCGTAAGGAAAGCGGCAGTCGTTGGCACATGAACCGCGGTTTGGGACCCGGCCGCTTTGAAGGGTCGAGATCAGACAGCGTCCGCTATAGGCGAAACACATCGAGCCGTGGACAAAGACTTCCAGTTCCAGATCGGGAAGCTCCTTTTTGATCTCCTGCAAGTCTTTTAGCGATATCTCACGGGCTGTGATAATGCGTTTGGCGCCCATATCATGATAAATCCGGGCATCGAGGACATTCATGACATTGGCTTGGGTAGAGAGATGAAGATCGATATGCGGTGCTATCTCATGAGCCAGCTTAAGTACGCCCGGAGTCGCTACGATAATCGCATCCGGCCCGAGTGCGGCGATATCTGCAATATGTTTTTTCAGCAAGTTGATCTGAGAGTTAAAAGGAAAGCCGTTGATCGTCGTATACACTTTTTTCCCGCGGGCATGCGCATAGTCAATACCCTCTTTAAAACTCTCCATCGTAAACTCTTTACCTGAGCGGATACGCAGGGAAAAATGGCTTACGCCGCCATACACAGCGTCGGCCCCGTAATCCAGCGCAATTTTAAGTTTTTCAAGGTTTCCCGCAGGAGAGAGAAGTTCGACTTTATTCATTTATAATTCTTTTAGAAATGTTTTTAGCGAATTTTAGCGAATTTCCATATTGCAGAGTATTAAAAAGTAAAACTACTTTTCTAAAGTCCGTTTTATTTCTCAAACGAAGCGAGCAGGGCTTCGATGTCATCTGATGAAACGATATCTTCGGTCGCACTATCGCCAGGCAGGTGGCGTGCAGAAGCCACCCGCTTGGAGTCGTCGATTTTACCGGCAAAGAGTTGATTCATATAACCTGAAAGCGCGCGCATAACATTGATAACGCGTTCTATCTTTTGTCTGTGGATGTCCTGATACTGCATGATGTCCATGATGTTCATGATCGTATCTCCGTGGTTTTGCAGCCCCTGGATGTGCTCCTCAACCATGCCTTTTGAGCTCTGGTTTTTTTCCAGCTGCGTCTTGAAGGCTTCAACATCGGGAAATTTTGCGGTCAGGGTCTCAAAAAGTTCAATATTGCTTTGAAAGGTTTCAACGACGCCAGCCAAATTCCCCTCGGCTTCCATCAGTTCATCACCGATCTTTTCGATGTGGTCAAAGATCTCGGATGCTTTCTCTTCGCTCTCTTTGGTAACATCATCAAGCTGATTGACCATTCGATTATCGTCTGTCGGCGGCGGTGGCGGCCAATTGGTCGTAGCAGAGACCTTGTACTCTTCCGCCCTTCCTTCATATTCTGTACTCTCGTCCGCTGAAGACTCTTCCTCTTCAGGCTCCTCAACCTCAGCAAGCTCCTCCAGGTCAACATCTTCATTCATTAATGCATCCAACTCTTCTTGTGTCATCAATATCTCCAATAATTTTTCAATTAAATCAATCTCTTTATTGGATTATAGACAAGTTAATATATAATTACTTTTAAATATCGCTTCTAAATCAATAATAATGAGTAAAGATGTCCGAACCCACCCGCCTAAAAGTCGACCTTCATAACCACACTGCCTTATGCAACCATGCCGAGGGCGAGCTATACTCCTATATTGAGGCAGCTATCGCTTCCGGTATAGACATCTACGGGGTCTCTGACCATGCCCCTATGGATTTTGACCCGAAATACAGAATGGGTTTTGAGCAGATGGATGAGTATATGCGTATGGTCAAACGTGCTCAAGACAAGTATGCGGACAGGATCGATATTCTTTTTGCGTACGAGGTGGACTATCTTCCCGGATACATGGATGATCGTGTCTTAAATGCGGATGTTGATTACCTCATCGGGTCTGCCCACTTTATCGATAAATGGGGATTTGACAATCCCGAGTTCATCGGCCGGTATGAGGATGCCAATATCGACACTATCTGGCAAGAGTATTTTTCCCTGATCAAAGAGATGGCCGAAACAGGATATTTTGATATCGTAGGGCATCTGGATCTTATCAAAGTCTTTAAATACATGCCTAAAAACGATGTGACCGAGATTGCCGAAGATGCCCTTGTGGCCATCAAAAAAGCGGACATGGTCTTGGAGCTGAATGTTGCAGGCTACCGAAAGCCCTGTGCCGAACCATACCCCTCTAAGCCCCTCCTGCAAAGGGCATTTGAGCTGGGTATTCCCATCACCTTTGGCTCAGACGCCCATAAACCCGGCCAGGTCGGTCTTTTTCGCGAGGAGATAGAAGCGTTTGCAAGAGAAGTAGGATACACCCAATGCGCTTATTTTAAAAAGCGCAAACGTTTTATGGTGGACTTTTAAGCTATGAGCAGAGCCCTTCTCTATACGTTTCTGTTATCAAGTACCCTTCTCTTCACTGCTTGTCAAGCCAAGTACACTCCCCTCATGCACAGTATCGAGTCCGGGTGCGAGTTTTATTCTCTCCGGAGCGCCCAGTGCCTGAACGAGGAACAGCTAGTAGAAAAACTACAGCCTTACAAGGTCATCTTTATCGGCGATCATCACAACAAAGAGTCCCTGCATAAGAAGATAGCCAAACTTATCGAAGCCTTGAGCAAAAGCGGCACGAAAGTCCATCTGGCCAACGAGTGGTTCTACCCCGACGACATAAACGTGCTTAAAGCCTTTTCAAACAGAACAATAGATGAAGCAGAGTTCCTGGAACAGATCCAATGGGCAAAACGTTTTAAACATTATCCCTATAGCTCTTTTAGACCTATCTACCAGGCTGTACAAAAGAGTAAAGGCCAACTCTATGGCATCAACTTATCCAAGAGAGACCGTAAAAAGATCTCGGATCAGAACCTTTCTGCCATGACCCGCGAAGAGCTGAGTTTTTACAATAAACTGGACATTAACGTAGCTCCGCATCGAACTCTTGTCATGCCCTTCCTGAGTCATTGTCATGCCCCAAAACCTGGCGAATCCTCTCAAAAATGTATAGAACGGATGTATAGGGTCCAAGTCGCCTGGGACTCCAAGATGGCGATAGAGAGTTTCAAGCTTTCACAAAACCTGCAAGAGCATGAAAAGCTCCTTATCTTTGCAGGCTCGATGCATATTCAAAACCGCCTTGGAATTCCTCTTCGTTTTGCGAGGCTCGGCAATCTTCCGCATATAAGTATTGTTCCGGCAGACACGAAAACAACAGAGGCAGAAAATGGTTTGGGCGACTTTCTTCTTTTTTACTAGGGCAAAATAGAAGCATAATCCCCTTTTTTCACCTTACTATATGAAACACCCTCCCCAAATGATTAATTTTTAATCAAAAGCAATCTTTAATTTTTCATTTCTTTCGTTATACTTCCCCCAAATCAAAATTTCCAGGAGAAATAGACATGGGTAAATTCGTTAATAATACGGAAGAGTTCTTTAAATATTGTGAAGAGAACGATGTTCAATTCGTAGACCTTCGTTTCACAGACATCAAAGGTGCATGGCACCACCTGACTTACCGTATGAGCGCGGTAAATGAAGAGAACATTAACAACGGTTTCCCGTTTGACGGTTCATCGGTAGATGCATGGCAGCCGATCAATAAATCGGATATGCTGCTAAAAGCTGATCCTGCGACAGCATTCCTTGACCCTTTCACTGCTGATCCGACTATCATCGTATTTTGTGACGTATTTGATATCTATAAAGGTGAACTATACGAAAAATGTCCACGTTCGATCGCTAAAAAAGCACTTGCTCATGCTGAAGAGATTGGTATTGCTGACGCTGCATATTTCGGTCCTGAAAACGAGTTCTTTATCTTTGATGATGTTAAGTTCACTGACAACATCAATGAGGCAGGCTACAAGGTAGACTCCGAAGAGGGTGAGTGGAACTCGGGTACACACTACGAAGATATGTACAACACAGCACACCGTCCGGGAACTAAGGGTGGTTACTTCCCGGTTCAGCCTACCGACTCTATGGTAGACCTTCGTGCCGAGATGATGCTTGTTCTTGAGCAAGTCGGTCTTGAAGTCGTTCTCGGTCACCACGAAGTTGCACAGGGTCAAGGCGAGATCGGTATCGTTTTCTCTGACATCATCGGTGCGGCGGACAACGTTCAAAAATACAAATATGTTGTAAAGATGATCGCACACCTTAACGGAAAAACAGCGACTTTCATGCCTAAACCGCTTTTCGGTGACAACGGTAACGGTATGCACGTTCACCAATCTCTATGGAAAAACGGCAAAAACCTTTTCTACAAAGAGGGTGAATACGGCAACCTTTCTGAGATGGCTCTTCACTATGCCGGCGGTATCTTCAAACACGCAGCAGCAGTTGCGGCATTCACGAATGCTTCTACTAACTCATACAAGCGTCTTATCCCAGGTTTCGAAGCGCCAAGTATTCTTACTTACTCTTCTCAAAACCGTTCTGCTGCATGTCGTATCCCTTGGGGAGCAGGTGAAAAGGCAACGCGTATCGAGATGCGTTTCCCGGATTCAACGGCTTGCCCTTACCTTGCGTTTGCAGTAATGATGATGGCCGGTCTTGACGGTATCCAGAACAAGACTATCCCTGTCGGTCCGATGGACATCGATCTTTTCGAGCTTACTCTAGACGAGATCCGTGAAAAAGGTATCGCCCAGATGCCGCATACCCTACGCGAAGCGCTTGAGGGTCTTATCGCCGATAACGACTTCTTGAAACCTGTATTTACTGAAGAGTTCATCCAGACTTACCAACACTACAAGTTTGAGCGTGACGTATGGCCGGATGAAGGTCGTCCGACTGCTTACGAGTTTAAAACAACTTACCAGTGTTAATCACTACAGGTTCCTATCCCTTTTAGGAACCTGCTTCTACCCCTTTTCTCTAGCCTCCACTTTTAGATTTTCCACTTGTCGGCTTCGCCTGAAACTTTTTTTATAAAAAAATTTTGTTATAATCCCTTATAATGATTAACAATCCTTTCATAAAATCGGAACCAGTGATCAAAAGACGCAAGAATCCCGAAGGTGAATATGCTCATTTAGATACTGCCGAACTTCTCGATGCAGTCAGAAAGAGCGCCCATTCTCCTCACAGGGCCGACCTGGACCTTCTCCTTGATGTTTTTCTCAAACGCTACGACAAACGTCAAACAGAGTTGGAATCGAGCCGTCGGGACCTTGATGACCTCAACAAAAACCTGGAACGGCGTATACAAGAAGAGATCAATCTCCGTGAGGAGAACCACAAGATGTATGAACAACAGGCCAAAATGGCTGCCATGGGTGAGATGATGGATGCCGTCGCCCATCAATGGAAACAACCCCTGAATGCGCTCTCTTTGATGACGGACATGCTTCGAGACGATTTTACAAGCGGAAGCGTAAACCAGGCCTATATAGACGAAATGACGGCGGACAGCCAGGCTCAGATTGAACATATGGTCACCACGCTGAACGAGTTTAGAAACTTCTTTAGACCTAAAACCAATGCCAAAAGTTTTGGCATCAAGCGTTGCGTCCAATCCGTTATGCTTCTTGTCAAAGATGAATTTTTACAGAACCATATCAATATCCATATCCAAAGCGATAAAGAGATACTCATACACGGCATAGAGAATGAGTTCAAACACCTTATCTTAAATATCATCAACAACGCCAAGGATGCCTTCAACGAAAGAGAGATCAAAGAACGCGATATCACTATCACTTTTTATCAAGAGGACAATCATATCAATCTTGAGATTGAGGATAATGCCGGCGGTATTCCGGAAGATGTCATACATAATATCTTCAAGCCCGAGGTCACGACGAAAAGAGATGGAAAAGGAACGGGTATAGGCCTGTATATGAGTATGCAGATCGCCCAAAAACTGGGAGGAAGTCTCTCGGTAAGTAACACCGGAAGAGGTGCACGATTTTTACTAGAGATCATAATAAATTCTAGCTATATGGACTAAACTATGTCAAAAAAGATCCTGCTTATGGAAGACGACGAACTTTTAGCACAGACGATTCGAGAGATGCTCGAAGAGAACAGTTATGAGGTCGACCTCGCGTCTACGGGCGATGAAGCCGCTGACCTGACTTACGATAAGAGTTACGACCTTTATGTCTTTGATATCAATGTACCGGAGATAGACGGTTTTGAGCTATTGGAAAGCCTGAGGGATGCATCGGACAAGACCCCGACGATCTTCATGAGCGCCATGGTAGATGTGGAAAATATTGCCAAAGGTTTTGAACTGGGGGCTGAAGACTATCTTAAAAAACCATTTTTTCCCGAAGAGCTGCTTATTCGCATCAAAGCCAAACTCTCCGCATCGGAAGAGCTGTTTACCTGCGGTGACTTCTCTTATGATGAGCAGAACAATGTATTTAAAAAAGCAGGTCTGCGTCTCTCTCTGGGCGAAGGGCAACAAGAGCTGTTTAAACAGTTTTACCATAATCCGGGAAGAGTAATCGACAAAGAGATACTGCTTGAATCTCTGACACAGCCCTCTTCGACAGCCCTGCGTGTAGCCATTAACAAACTAAAACAGACGACTGGACTGCCCATTAAAAATGTAAGAGGGGTAGGGTATGTCCTGGAAATATGTTGAAGTTGAATCCCTAGGGAAGAGTTTTCTTCTCTTTTTTATCTCCCTGACACTTTTGATGAGCCTTATTCTATACCAAAACTACACAAAAGAGATCGAAACTCTGGACGAACGTCTTTTTACGCAGATGCGCCTGTGCAGTTTTGATCTCAAATGCGACCAGTTTACCTTCGATTTCATCAAAGCGGATCAAGAAGAGCTCTACCGATTTCATAAAAACGGGAAAGGCGTCTTTGCCCTCTTCACCCTTCCCAATACTACAGATTACGTGATGAAACTTCTCTACCCGAATGAAAACTATCAGCAAGAGCTTCATACCATCCAAAAAGAACATATCTATAAATACCTCTTTATCCTTGTTATCGTGGCATTCATATCCGTTCTCTTCTCATGGTATGCCCTGAGACCACTTCGTCAAGCCCTGGTATTGAGTGATGAGTTTATCAAAGATATTTTGCATGACTTCAACACCCCTCTTTCCAGCCTGCGGCTAAACAGCTCTCTGCTCAAAAAAGAGCTTTCCCAAAACAGAAAAATCGCTCGTATGGAACAGGCTGTAGAGACTATCTTGAAACTTCAGGACAATCTGCGCAGCTATATCGATGAAAGTCCTCTGCAAAATGACACGATCGATCTAAAGGATCTTATTGAAAAACGCTCGGCATTTTTTGCTGAGAACCATCCAAGCCTGCACTTTTCCTATCATCTGGACCCTATGCTCATCAGGGCCAACAGGGATGCCATCACAAGAATTCTGGACAACCTTATATCCAATGCCGCAAAATATAATAAAAAAAACGGAACGGTAGAGATAACTCTTCATGCTGCCGACTGCAAACTCCTTATCAAAGACACAGGAAAAGGGATAAAACATCCCAAGAAGGTCTTTGAACGCTTTTACAAAGAGCATGAGCGCGGTTTGGGTATCGGTCTGCACATTGTTAAAAAACTATGCGACTCTCTCCATATCCCAATCGATGTCCATTCCGAGCTTGATGTAGGTACCACCTTCACTCTGGAGCTTAGACATCTTAAGGTACCTGCAGCCCACTTCCGCTAACATTTCGCTAACACTTTATTGTCATACTGCCATTATAAAAATAAACAAAGGGTAAATAAATGAGACCATTAAAAACAAGCTTAGCGCTTGCTGCCATGCTGGGTGTTTTGACGCAAGTAGGAGCAAACGGGGAGATAGACGAACAGCTCTCGGCGATCGAGAATGCCACACAAAGCGAAAAACAGCTCATGATCAAAGAACTTGCGACTGAGATGAAGCAGATGCGTGAACAAGAGCGGACAAGAGTCATGCAAAGGATACAAGAGCAGATGCCGGACATTGCGGAAAAGATTCAGAATGAGGAGATTTCACAAAAAATTGAAGAGATCAAAAACGCAGATCCGATGCAACGCAGAGAGCTTATGAACCGTTTCAAGCAGGAGCTCGCCCAGATGAATGAAGAGGAGCGTGCGGAGACTATTGCACAGATGCGCAAAGAAATGGGTCAGAAACAGCAGCTTAAGAACTCCCAGCAGTTAAAAGAACAAGAACGTGTACAAGAAAAGGCACAAAAGGCCCAAATGAATCATATGCAAAATATGAAACAGGTTGAGCAGACGAATCAACACCAAGGTGCCGATCGATTCCAGCAAGGAAAGCCGGATATCGGTTCACAATCTAATAAACCGAATTTTGGTCAAAGATAGATAACAGCTCGGTTCGCCGAGTCTTTAAGAGGTAGTTAATGCGTATATTTTTATTATTTTTTATGACAATGCCTGTACTTTTTGCCGACATGGACTCAGACCTGGATGGTGTTCTTGACAGCAATGATCAATGTCCCAACACCCCGATCACGGAGCTTGTCGATATCAGAGGATGTAGTATCCAGTCGCTAAAGTCTGATCACCGTTATGACATTATCGTAGGAGAGAGTTATTCCCAAATCGATTACAATAGCAATGAACAGACGGACACCTATTCTACGACGCTTCAGTTGGATTATTTCTATAAAAACTTTTCTGCCCAGCTTTTAACGGCTTATTATGCATCCGAAAGCGATTCTTACAGCAGCGACGGGCTAACGGATTCAACCCTGGCCGCCTATTATCTCGTTCCTGTAAACGATGTGTTTCGTATCCGTTTTGGCGCCGGTATTATCTTGCCGACATTCGACTCGACGTTAAACAACAATAACACCGATTATCTTGCCTCTGTGAGCGTAAGTTATTCTCTCAATAGACTCAACCTTTTTGCGGGATATAATTTCACGAAGATCAATGATGATGATATTCCCGGTCTCATCACCTATCAAGACACGCACGCTTACAATGCCGGCGTGGGTTATTATGTGACCAACAGATGGTACGCCAGCACATCCTACTATCAAGCCGATGGTGTTTATGCGGGTATGGAAGATATCAAGAACATATCACTCTACAACTTTTACAGTCTGGATAAACATTGGTTTACGACTCTCAGCTACGCCTACGGCCTTAGTGATTCATCGAGCGATCATGCCGCTTCACTTCGTCTGGGTTACTCTTTTTAGCTCCTCCCTCTCGGAGCGGATACCAGCTTCCGCCTGAGTCATCACAAAAGGTTTCTACTCGTCACTCCAGTTTTTCTGGGCATGGGAATAATCGCAATAGGGCTTGTTATTTGAATGACCGCAGCGGCAGAGCGTATATTTGGTCGTTGAGAAATTTGTCGGGTACGAAACGGTTTCGAGGCTCACCCCTTCAACACTATAGGGCCCGTTTTTAACGATCGAGATCTTAGGCCTGTCTCGTTTATCTATACTCTTCTTGCCCTCAATACTGTAGGAGAGAGCCCCCGAAGGACAGGCCTTTATCGTCTCGATGATCTTTCTCTTTTCATCATTGTCCGGATAGATCCAGTCCGTAGAACGGTCTGATTTAAAGACAGTCGAAAGACCGTGTACACACTCTGCCGCACCGGCACAGATTGAACGATTATAGCTGATGCTGATCTCTTTTCCCTTGTACTCTTGGACTGTCTCTTCGGAAATCTCTCTTTTGCTGGTAAAACCCGCCTCTTCATGGCTGCCGTCACAAAACGGTTTATTTTTGGAATGACCGCAGCGGCAGAGGTATGCCGGGTTTTCTGCCTCTATCTTCACGTCATTTTTATACAGAACACTTTCGTCGCATTCCAGGGCTAAGGGTCCGTTTTCAATTTCGCTGATCTTGCATTTCATCTATTCTCCTTTTTCTAAAGAAAGTCTTTACTTCGTAAAATCGCCACGGTCGGTTTTAAATAGACTTCGCTTCGCGACCGCTATTCGCTGGTTCTCATCTCCACCAAAAGCAGATGCACATCACTGCTTGCTCTTATAGTCAATCCCTCACCCTCAAGCTCGGCCGCATCCCCCTGTTCAAAGCCAAGACCGTTGATATCCGCTCTTCCTTCCATCACCTTGATGTACAATTGGCGATCTCGCTTCAGATCAAAGTTCAGGCTCCGGCCTGCGTCGATCTCGCTGACATACATATTCGCATCCTGATAGATATTGATATCGGCTGCGCTTCCCTTGGGACCGACAAGATGAAGCCATCTGTTACGGCGCTCTTCAAGCCTAAAGCTCTTCGACCCGTACTGCGGGCTTAAGCCTTTTTCTTGAGGGATGATCCATGTCTGAACAAGATGGGCCTCTTCATCCTCCTCGTTCATCTCGGAGTGTGTCACTCCTGTTCCTGCACTCATATACTGGATCGCACCCCGCCCCAGGCTCTCCCGGTGCCCCATAGAGTCCTGGTGCGTCAACCTTCCCCTCAAGACATAGGTTATGATCTCCATATCCTTGTGAGGGTGAGTGCTAAAACCGCTGTGCGGGGCTATAAGATCATCATTCATCACCCTAAGAGGACCGTAGGAGAGATTCCCGGGATCCCTGTATTCGGCAAAAGAGAAGTGAAAACGGCTTTTTAACCAACCCTGATCTGCCCTATAGAGTGAGGTAAAAGGAATACGCTTGATCATCTTCGCTCTTTTCTTTTTTGTTCTGTTTTATTCTAAATCCCTGCTCGTTAAAGCTAGCTGACAATCCTTTTTTATAATATAATCATACTTATTTTTAAAGGCATACCATGACACTAGAAGAATCCGGTAATTTTTTTGAGTCTATATATCAACGGGGCCGGGGGAATGAAGAGCAGATCCCCTGGGCTGAGATGAAAACAAACAAGTTTCTGGCCGAATATCTGGAGCAAAACAGCGCAAAAGGAAAAGCCGTCGTCATCGGCTGCGGCCTCGGCGATGACGCCGTTGCCCTGGAAGACGCCGGTTTCGAAGTCACCGCTATCGACATCTCCGAAACGGCCATAGAGTGGTGCAAAAAACGTTTCCCGGACTCGGAGGTCGACTTTATCGTCCAGGATATTTTCGAACTTCCCCAACAGATGCGCGGCAGTTACGATTTTGTTTTTGAATCGCGCACCATTCAGTCGCTCGCCCTTGAACACAGAAACAAGATCATTGGCGAGATCAGCTCCTTAACAGCTCCCCAAGGGAAAATCCTTGTCCTCGCCAACGGAAAAAATGAGGGTGAACGTTTTAACGGTCCCCCCTGGCCATTGACATCCAATGAACTGCGTCTCTTTACCAACTACGGCCTAAATGAGTTGGAATTTAGCATCTATGCGGAAGATAGCAAACTCTCTTCCTTAAAACTTCGTGCTCTATTTAAAAAATGATAAAATACATAAAAAGGAAAAACCATGTCACATAAACTAATCCATAACGCAGATGAATGCAAATACGAATTCCACATTGACGGGCATATCGCCTACATAACCTATAATGACATAAACGGTAATATGCACCTAACACATACTATCGTTCCCGACGCCCTAGCCGGCAAAGGTCTTGCCAGAACCCTTTTGGAGGCTGTACTTGAAGAGATCAAAAAAGACGGTAAAAAAGCCGTAGCCAAATGCTCATATATCGTCAAATACCAGGAAAAAAACCCCGATAAAAGCAATATCTTCGCCTAATCAGATGCTTTCTCTGCCATCTCACGATCCAGTTCTAAAATATATGGGCGATACACATATCGAACATTATATCCGTACATAGGGCGTTTTTCTTAAAAAGCGCTTCTTTGTATCCGATATTATCCCCCTTAGTCGTTTTTTCTAGTCTCTCTTTGCTATAATTCCGTTATCAATAGCTATCTATTGAAATTCGAGTTTACTGCAAATTTTTATTTGCAAGTTTTAAGGGATCCTCATGAAGGAATTTGTACAGAAATATCGTCCTTATCCACAGGTCGACCTACCCAATAGAGAGTGGCCTAGCAAGGTTATAGAAAAAGCACCTATCTGGTGCAGCGTAGACCTACGCGACGGTAATCAAGCCTTGATTACACCTATGAACATGGACCAAAAACTCGAACTGTACAAACTCCTTATCAAACTTGGTTTCAAAAATATAGAAGTCGGTTTTCCCTCTGCTTCAAAGGTCGAATTTGACTTTTTACGTGCCCTCGTCGAGCAGGAGCTTATTCCGGACGATGTCACGGTTCAGGTCCTTGTCCAGGCCCGTGAGCACCTGATTGAAAAAACATTCGAATCCCTCAGAGGCGTCAAACATGCCATCGTGCATCTTTACAACTCCACTTCCGTGGCACAAAGAAAGATCGTCTTTCAAAAGAGCCAGGAAGAGATCATCGATCTTGCCCTTGAAGGCGTCGAACTTGTAAAGAAATATGAGGCGAAACATGAGGGAAAGATCTCCTTGGAGTACTCCCCTGAGAGTTTTACGGGAACAGAACTGGAATTTGCTGCACGTATCTGTAATGCGGTGACCGCAGCCTGGGGCATCGGTCCCGATCGCAAAGTCATCATCAACCTTCCCGCAACGGTAGAGATGGCGACACCTAATGTTTATGCAGACCAGATCGAATGGATGAGCCGTCATTTAGACAACAGAGAGCACGTTCTTATCTCTACACATACTCATAATGATCGCGGAACCTCTGTGGCAGCCACAGAACTCGCTCTTCTTGCAGGTGCAGACCGGGTTGAGGGGACCCTGCTTTCCAACGGTGAACGAACAGGGAATGTCGATCTTATCACCCTTGCACTGAACATGTATACCCAGGGGCTTGACCCGGAACTTGATTTCTCCGATATCACGACGGTACTTGATGTCGTCGAGCGCTGTACGGATATGAAGACGCATGAACGCCACCCCTATGTCGGTGAACTTGTCTACACGGCCTTTTCCGGTTCCCACCAGGATGCGATCAATAAGGGCCTTGCTTATCAGCGTACAAAAGAGGGTGACTTCTGGGAGGTTCCTTATCTTCCGATCGATCCTGACGATCTGGGACGTAATTATGAGGGGATTATCCGTATTAACTCCCAATCAGGAAAAGGCGGTGTTGCCTTCCTTCTTGAAGACAAGTATGGCTACTCCCTTCCGAAAAAGATGCATCCCGAGATCGGAAAGATCGTTCAAGATGTAACCGATAAAGAGGGCAGAGAACTTGAGCTTGAAGAGATCCTGAATATCTTCAAAAAAACCTACTTTGAGCCCAAGGCACACCTTGAGCTGCTCGATTTTACGGCCAAGACAAATAAGGATCACAGCGTAAGCTGCGAATTGACCTATAGGCTAAACGGTAAGAAAGTAGTATCCGAAGGAAGCGGGAACGGACCTATCGATGCCTGTAAACATGCCCTGGAAAGAGAGTATCCGCATACCTTTACCTTGACCGATTATACCCAGCACACGTCCGGAGAAAAGTCTTCGGCCGAGGCTATCGCCTATATTCAGGTTCAGACCGAGGCTTTGGATACTTTTTACGGAGTCGGAGCGGATACCAATATCTCAATCGCCTCTGTAAAGGCGATCTTCTCGGCACTCAACCGTGCTTTTACGGCTTAAAGTTTAAAACACAAAACCGATAATAAGCTCGGCGTAGGTCTCCGTATCGCCAAAGACTCTTTGCGCCGAATCATACTTCTCCTGCACTATTCCGGCACTTATCAAAAAGTCATCGCTTACAAAGGCGATGCCGGCACGGTATCCGTAAGCATTTACGTCATCAAGGCCTCCGCCGATTATTATACGTCTGTACAAAAGCCCGAGATAGGGCCGGACCTCTTCATGCGCAGGAATATAATAGGTAGTTTCCGCCGTGACCTTTTGGATATCAGGGTCGCCGGAAAACCATTTCTCATACCCAAGGCCAAGAGAGAGGTCATTGACGGCAAAATAGTTTCCCTTCAGTCCCAGGATTGCATATTCTTCATTTCCTACGGAAGCACTGCCGAGTTTAATACCGACAGACTTGCTGCCTTGCGAGAACATCCCCGCGTGAAGACCCAGAGCAAGAGCAACCATCAAAATAAGTTTTATCATCTAAACTCCTTGACATGAAATCGGTAATGAAAAAACCCCGCTTGGACAAAGTCACCCTATTGTAATCTACTTAAAACAGAAGCTCCTCGTCTGCGTCTTGGGTATTTTGTACCTGAGGCGGTTTTGACGTCGTCGTAAAGTATTCTTTCTGCTTTCCTACATAGGTGCTTATCATCCCTTCCGGTTCTGTAAACTTTCGTTTTGTCTCGGGATGGGACTTTAGGATCTGCCTATAAAAAGAGGCAAAGGCCGGAGCCGCCGTACGGCCTCCCTGCTCCCCTTTGAGCATTGGCGTATTATCATCATTCCCGTACCAGACCACCGTTTGAATGTCCGGCGAAAACCCGCAGAACCAAGCATCTATTCCCTTGTTAGTCGTACCCGTCTTTCCGGCGAGCTCTATGCCTTTGACGCGGGCCCGACGTCCCGAACCTTTTCTTACAACATCTTTCATCACATCTATCATGATGTAGGCCTGCTGCGGCGTTGTCTGTTCTTCTTTCTTGTTCTCATATCGGATCTCTTCGCCGTAGCTGTTCTGAACACTGCGGATGAGTATAGGCTCGACCTCTGTCCCGTAATTTGACAGAATAGTATAATAATAGCTAAACTCCAAGGGAGAAACCGTAATACTTCCCAGCGCCAAAGAGAGGTCCGGTGGAAGGTTTTTAATATGATACCTGCTCAGTTCGCGTCGCATCGTCGTTAGCCCTATATCCGTCACCAGATTGATAGTTGCAAGGTTTCTCGAATGGACAAGGGCCTCACGCAAAGTGATAAAGCCCTTATAATCTTTAGCGTAGTTTTTTGGACGCCACTTTTTCTCTTCTCCGTCAAGCTCGTAATCATAGGTCCGCGCGATATCCACGAGCTGCGATGCGCCCGAATAACCAAGGTCAACCGCGACTTGATAGATCAAAGGCTTAAAGGCGGAGCCCGGCTGTCTTTTACCCTGTGTCGCTCGATTATACTGGCTTTTTTTATAATCTACCCCACCGACCAGAGCCAAGATATCGCCGCTCTTTGGCTCAATCGACACCAGGGCCCCGTTAAGCTTTTCCATAAGCGTCTGATTGAACTCTTCCGACTCCCGTCCGCGCTCCATACTAAGCTCATACCCCTCTTTAAGCGCCTTTCTTCCTGCTTCTTGCATGCGAATATCGATGGTCGTATAGATCTTGTATCCACCGCCTCGAATATTTTTAAACTCGCCCTTAAGTTGTCGCATGACCTCATCGACGACATAAGGCGCACGGTTCTGTGTCAGGGTATCGTCAAAGACCTCCGGACTCTCCTTCATAGCTTGCGTATAAGCACCCTCATCGATCCAGCCCAGCTGATACATGCGGGATACAACGCGGTTCCCCCGTCCGAGGGCCTGCTCATATCTCCGCGTCGGCGAATAATACGAAGGGGCTTTCGGAAGCCCTACGAGTATGGCAATCTCTTTAAGAGTAAGATCATCCAGGTCCTTGTGAAAATAGCCCTGAGCCGCCGTCTTTATCCCGTAATATCCGTGTCCGTAATAGATCTGATTGAGGTACCTTTCCAGGATCTCCTCTTTAGTGAGTTCGGATTCGACCTTAAGTGCGAAAAGAAGCTCTTTGAATTTCCTTGAGAACTTTTTTTCGCGGGTAAGAAGCGTGTTTTTGACCAATTGCTGCGTAATAGTCGAAGCGCCTTCAACGAGCTTTCGTGCCTTGACATCTTTGATGATCGCACGCATGATAGCATCAATATTCACGCCGGAATGTTCGAAGAACATGGTATCTTCAATAGCCAGAAGTGCTTCTATTATCTGGGGAG
Organism: uncultured Campylobacterales bacterium; assembly: GCA_964014335.1. GTDB lineage: Bacteria > Campylobacterota > Campylobacteria > Campylobacterales > Sulfurimonadaceae. The sequence continues at coordinate 17,108 of CAXGZT010000022.1, forward strand.
GAATATCCTCAAAATGAACAAAATAGCGGTGTTCCTTATTAAAAATATTGGCGATCTTGTCTCCGTTTCTGTCGTATATCTCTGTTGTCAGCGTTGGATTGTACTCTATGAGTGCGTTGACTTCATATTTGATCTGGTTGTAGTAATAAGCCAGATAAGCAAACCCTGCTACGACCAGCACTATAAAAACAACTAAAAACTTTTTAAAAATCATTATATTCTAAATTCCCGGTTTGCAAAATTCGAAGAGATCAAGACCTTGGTATACTCTTCCTGCGGTTCTTTTATGACCCTCTTCAAAGCTCCTCTTTCCACGACTCTTCCATCTTTGATTACACATATATCGTCACACAAAGATCCCGCACTTTTCATGTCGTGGGTTACGAACAACATCTTAAAGCCCATCTTCTCCTGCAGGGCCTTCAGAAGCTTGATGATCACCTCTCTGTTATGAGGATCGAGCGCCGTTGTCGGTTCATCCAAAAGCAGAAGTTTTGGATGAGAACTCAAGGCCATGGCAATGATAACGCGCTGGAGCTGTCCCCCTGAAAGTTCGGGAGGGAAACGTCTTGAAAGTCCGTAATCCAAACCCACCTGCTCAAAGAGCTCTTTCATCCTCTCCTCGGATGCGAAGAACTGCTTGGAGATCTTCGTCAAAGGCGAGAGTGCCGTAAAGGGGTTCTGCGGGACAAAGGCCAGACTTTTTCCCTTTATAAGTTCAAATGAGGCTTGAATGTCGAGCTGCACCCTCATACCATCAGGCAGCATCCCCAGCAAGGCCTTAAGGCTCAGACTCTTACCGCTTCCGCTTTGGCCCACAAGGGCAAGGGACTTGTTTATATCCAAGGCGATATCGACAAGGGTGCTGTTATGATACTGAATATGCAGTTTTTCTATTTTCATCAATCTCAAATAATTATAATTTAGATATTTTAGCTTATTTTACTTTTTATAAGATTACAGACGTTAAACAGCTCCTTATCATCCACGCCTAAGCGCGCGATTAATCGGATGATGGCGCTATCCACGGTGGGTTGACGGATCGCTCCGACAAGATAGTTTTTCTGCATGAGTTCTTCTTGTATCTGTATCACTTTTTTATTCTCTCCGATCTCTATGGGCACTATCAGGCCATCGACTTGCAGCCCCAAAACCCTCTCCACAATCTCTTGATGTTCTTTGATTTTCAAAGCCAGCCTCCGGGTATTTTCCCGGATGTAGTTCAAAGAGGCATGCCCCAGAGCCGTATCGAAGAGAGAAGGAGCCGTGGCGTAGATAATGGGTTTTGCCCTGTTTATCAGATACTCAACAATATGCGAGGAGGCCAGGATATAGGCCCCAAAACTTCCGTAAGCCTTGCCTAAAGTCCCCATCTTGATGTAGTTTTCTTTAACAGGGAGCTCATAATGATCAAGAATACCCATCAAGTTTTTTCCTATGACGCCCGAAGAGTGTGCCTCGTCCAGGATCAGCAGGGCTTCATACCTGTCTGCAAGCTCTATGATCGCCCTGTCGAGCAGATCGGCATCCATAGAATAGATGCCTTCTACGGCAATGATCTTGCGTCTGGCCCTAGAACTTTTCAGCATCTTTTCCAATTCAGAGGCATTATTGTGCGCGAAGTAGTTCACTTTGGCATCCACGAGTTTGGTGGCCATGACTCCCGAAGCATGATATTTCTCGTCCATAAAGAGCTCATCACCCTTTCTCAGCAGAGACTCTATCAGAGCGATATTGGCATTGAAACCGGAGCCCAGGAGTACTCCCTCCTCAAAACCGTTAGCCAGACACAGGGCCTTTTCAAAATCTGCATGTATGGGGTGATATCCGTTCACCAGCATCGAGGCCTTCGAAGCATGGGAAGAGAAAGAGGAGATCCTCTCGTAAGCCTCATCCATCAAGGCTTTGTTGTACGAAAGCCCCAGGTAGTCATTGGAGGCCAAATCGATGATACCTTCATCAAAAAGCTTGCGTTCTCTGTATCGACCCGAACGCTTTAGTGCGGCTAACTCTTTTTCGTAAAACATATCTACTTTCTATTTATAGGCAGCTTCTGCCCTCTTATTAATAATATCCACACCTACAAGAGCTATGGAAACAGCTTCCAGTAGAATGGTTTTATTATAACGCATTAAATCCAGGGAAGCAGTTTTTCAACGCTTAAACCCATCGCGCAGGATTCATACCCCTTGACCTCTTTGATATAGGGCTTACAGAAACCCTCAACCATACAGGCACCGGCCTTTCCTCTCCATTCGCCGGATTCCAAGTAGGCTTCCAGATCATCCTTGTCGAAATCTGAGAAAAGATAGTCCGTTGCTGAGATATCTATCAACTCCAGCTCTTGGCTTTTGTAGACCATACACGAAACGATAGAGGTTATGTTTCCGCTTTGGGTCAGAAGGGTCTTGCGTGCATCAGTGATATCTTTTGCCTTGCGCAATATCTTTCCCTGGGTTGTGATAACCGTATCCGCACACAAAATCGGGAGCTCACGATAATCATAGCTTCGCAGTGCGGTGTGATATTTTCCAAGAGTAGCCTGATACACGAAATTTTTAGGAGAGTCGGCTATGATCTGTTCCTCATCAAAATCGACGGGACTCTGGACAAAAGGGATACCGGCATTTCTTAAAAGCAGTGCCCTGCTTTCTGATTGGGAGCAGAGTCTGATTTCCTGTTTCTTCATAGGTAATTATACCTTTTTTATCCCCTTAAAACTCTTCTCTTACCAGGCGTGACGAAGAACAACGCCTAGCATGATCTCTACCGTACCTAAAATAATATTAAGCGGCATCAGATAATTATAAATGATCCAGAGTGCTTCTTGACACTTTTCACACTCTTTCAGATTGCTGCAAGAGGTGAAATTGCTGCTTGCCTTATAATTTATCCACGCCATCAGGCCCATATTCATTGCCATAACGGTCCATATACCGCCTTTAGTATGGATCATTTTATACAGGGTCACAGCCGAGTCCGATATGATAAAACCGTCTTCATCATAAGCATTGTCCCTATAGCCCAAGGCCATCACAATAGAGGTCAGGAAGAGAAGGACGATAAACGGAGTCATCATCTTAAAAAAACGTGTATAGCGTTTTGTCTCGTGTATATACTCTCCAGGTTGAGTCAAACTCTTTAGAGGCTTTACGCGGCCATATCGTGCCGAGACCATGCCACCGACCCATATAACGGCACTAAACACATGTAAAAAGACGATCTGATTGGCATAATCAGTCATTAAAGCATAGATAATATCACGCACTTTGAAGCTTCCTTTGAGATAGTTTCAATCATGTTATCGCAGTCTTTCTTAATCCTGTATTATTACTGTCTCTTATACACATCTCCGAGCCCACGAGACCCACATTGAT
>CAXGZT010000023.1:0-20112 GCA_964014335.1 uncultured Campylobacterales bacterium
ACCGACACTTTCGTCGGCAGCGTCAGATGTGTATAAGAGACAGCTTTATCGCCGAGGAACTGGGCGTCGATGTGCCTTGGCATATTACGGCTTTTCATCCTGACTACAAAGAGCTTGATCTTCCTTCCACATCGATCGATACCTTGAAAAGAGCCTATGCGATAGGTGAAAAACACGGACTAAACTATATCTATATAGGAAATGTCAATTTCGAGACACCGACGCGCTGTCCCTCTTGCGGAGAAGTCCTGATCGAAAGAGACTATTTCAGGAACACAATAAACCATCTTAAGGGTGCACACTGTCCTAAGTGTAACACCCTTATACCGGGAGTCTTTGATGAGTAGCAGAAATATGAGTGTAGCAGGGACCTTTTATCCGTCCGAATGCAGTGAGATCGAAAGATATATCCAGACCTTCAATCAAGCAGTGTCAAGCAAGAAGGGTAAGCTCTCGGCAAGAGCGATCATTTCTCCGCATGCGGGTTATGTCTATAGCGGATTCAGCGCCAATGCGGCTTACTCTTTGGTGGATACCCAAGGGATAAAAAGGGTCGTCCTTATCGGTCCGAGCCACCGTGTCTATCTCAAAGGCGCCAGTGTCGCACTGTATGAGGAGTATCTCTCGCCCTGCAGCAAAATGAAAATGGATATGGAGTATTCAAAGGCCCTGATTGAGAGATACGAGTTGTTCTCTTTTGATCCATCGGCACATGCCGAGCATTCGACAGAGACTCAGGTACCTTTTATTCAACATTATTTCGGTCCTGTAGATCTTGTTGAGATCGTTTACGGCGACATCGATTATGCCGCTTTCGTACCTCTGATAGAGGAGCTCCTGAAGGATGAAGAGAGCTTTCTTGTCATCAGTACGGACCTGAGCCATTTTTATACCCTGGAAGAGGCAAAGGCGCTGGACTCGATCTGTCTGAAAGCGGTTGAAGATATGGATATGAAAGGATTGGACTCCGGCTGTGAGGCCTGCGGAAAGATCGGGGTAAAAGCTCTCGTGCAAGCGGCCGAGAACCTGGGACTGGGATCAAGGGTGGTCGATTACAGGACAAGTTATGATGCCAGTTCGGATGCGAGCCGTGTCGTCGGTTATATGTCGGCACTGATCGTGTGATTGCCTAGGCTTTAAACTCTTTGACACATTCATACTTCGCCGCCTTATCACTGAGACGGCTTTGTATTAGCTGTATATTGGGATACAGCCTTCCAAGGCTCTTCTCCTGATACTCTTGGAGTCTGCGTTCCAAGAGGGGTTTGTCTTGGATCTTTTTTATGCGCATAAGGGTGATGTGAGGAGTGAACTCCTGTTGAGAGGGGAGCGCAAATGATTCTTGTATCTCCGCATACAGCCTCTGAAGCGAAGGGTTCTGTGTCTTTGCATAGAGTATTTTATTGTTGTTGAGAAGCTCTAAGCCTTTTAACTCTGAAGTTTCTGCCTGCAGATCCAGGGCGGAGAGTTTTTCGATTAAAAACTCTTCTTCAAAGCTGTTCCCAAAAAACTTCAGGGTGAGATGAAGGTTTTGCTGCGGTACCCATCTGCCCTGAATGATCCCTTCAAAATCATTTTGAAGATTTGTGTAATCAAAAAGTGTCACAGGCAAGGCAAGGAATAATCTGTTCATAATCTTCAGTATAGCATTTTTTTTTAAACTATTGTGATTTTTTCCAGAGGGTTTTAATTACTGCTGTTATCATAATATCAGAGGTGGAACAGATGAGAATTGTAATCGTCGGATGCAGTGGATTTGTCGGTACGGAACTTAAAGCCTTTTTTGAGGCATCGGGAGACGAGGTCAGAGGAGTTAAGGTCAGAGAAGAGAGTAGGGTGGAAACACTCTCCGCCGAGTTCGAAGGAGTGGATGTGTTGATAAACCTTGCAGGCCTGTCGATCTTTTGGCGCTGGAGCAAGGCCTATAAGGAGCTACTGTATAACAGCCGTGTCTTGACAACAAGAAAACTTGTCAAGGCGATGCAGGGCTGTAAAAACAGGCCAAAACGCTTTATCTCAACCTCGGCAGTCGGTATTTATCCAAATGATATACGGTGTGACGAAGAGTGCTCCGAGCTGTCGAACAGTTTCCTGGCTCACATATGCAAAGATTGGGAAAAAGAGGCTTTTAAAGCGGAAAAGATGGGTATTGTAACGACGGTATTCCGCTGCGGTATTGTCTTAGGGAAAGAAGGGGGAATGCTGCAAAAGATGTGGCTTGCTTTTTCCCTTGGCCTGGGCGGCAGAATCGGCAGCGGAAAACAGCCTCTTTCCTGGGTGCATAAGGATGACCTCTGCCGGGCGTATAAAAAGGTGATAGGGGATGAAAGTTTAAAGGGAGTCTATAACCTGTGCGCGCCGCAAAGTACGACTAACCTGGAACTGACGAAAACCCTGGGTCGTATCATGCACAGACCAACGCCTTTTCCTGTTCATGAGTGGCTGTTACGACTGATCTTTGCCGAAGGGGCCGAATTTATGCTCGAGGGACAGAATGTCTACCCTAAGCGTCTTTTAGAGGCCGGATTTGAATTTAAATACAGGGATATAGAGACGGCATTGAGAAGTTTTTTGAGTTGAGGGCATAAAAAGAGAGAAAAGGGGCAGAAACTTTCTCTCTTGGAAGTTAAGCGGCTTTTGTAACTGCTTTTTTAGCAGCTTTTCTTGCCACTTTTTTTGTTGTCGGCTTTTTCTTCAAGACGATTTTCGTTGCTTTTTTACGAACGTCCTTGGCCGCTTTTTTAGCCACGACTTTTTTAGCTACCGCTTTTTTAGTCGCTTTCTTGACAACTCTTTTGACCGCTTTCTTTTTGAGTTCCTTTGCCATTGTGGCTCCTTTTAGGATATTTAATTTACTTACCAATTGTAATAAATTACAGCTATTGTATAGTCTTTGTGCAGTAATGTCAATTTTGTAAAAAATTATAAATCTGCTTCTAAGGGAAGCGTAGAAGAGAGTATCGTCAAAGGATGAATCACAGCAGTCCCAACTGCAGTTTTGCCTCATAAGAGATTTTATCAGGGCTCCAGGGGGGGTCAAAGACAATATCCACTTTCATCTCATCAATCTCGTCCACGATATAAGCAATGTTATAGACCTGTTCTATCAGGCTCTCAGCAACAGGGCAGGCGGCTGATGTAAGCGTCATCTCTATATGGCACTGTACTTTTTCCTCAAAATAGGAAAACTCTATTTTATAGATCAGTCCCAAAAGATAGATGTTTACGGGGATCTCAGGGTCATATATTTTTTTTAATACGGCTATGACTTTTTGTCTTAACTCATCATCCCTCGAGATGGCCTGTTCCGGTAGTTTCTCTTTATCATCTTTCATTCAGCCCCTCCTTTGCAAAACCGTAGATTCTCTTCAGCATGGAGGCAATCCCGTTTTGACGCCCCGATGATATGATTTCGCCAAGTTCGAGCTGCTTGAGTTCGGCACTGTCTGTACCCAGAATCTCTTCTTTGCTGTGACCCGAATAGATACGAATCAAAATATCGACAAGGCCCCTGACGATCAGGGCGTCCCCGTCAGCTTCAAAATAGACAAGCCCGTTCTTTTCATAAGGGTGGAGCCAGACCTGGGATTGGCACCCTTGTACCTTATAGAGATCTGCCTTGTACTTCTCGTCCAGAGGCGTCAACTGTTTTCCCAGTTCGATGATATACTCGTATTTGTCCATGACATCATCAAAAAGCTCCAACTCATCGTGGATATTCCTGATTTCATCACTTATTTTCATCTGAGTATCCTTAGCGCCTTCTCTATCCCCTCTATCGTCTTATCGATATCCTCTTCGCTGTTATACAGAGAAAAGCTGAGCCGCACCGTTCCCTCTATGCCGAGTTTTTTCATAATGGGAAGCGCACAATGATGGCCTGTGCGCAACATGATGTTCTGCTTGCTGAGCAGGATACCGATATCATCATGATGTACACCCTTGATGGTAAAACTTATATTCCCGGTAGTATTCTCTGCTTGGGTATAGCACTCTATGTCACTGATATCTTTGAGTCTCTGCCTTGCGTACTTATGCAGTCCCTCTTCATACTCTTTAACGCCCTGCAGCTTATGCAGATACTCTAATGCCGTTTTGAAGCCGATGACTTCTGCTATAGCTTGAGTCCCTGCTTCAAAGCGCCAGGGCGGATCTAAAAAAGTCGATCCTTCAAAGCTGACATCATCGATCATGCTTCCTCCGCCCTGATAGGGTCTCATCCCCTGCAGGAGTTCGAATCTTCCGTAAAGCGCACCGACGCCCGTCGGACCATAAGCCTTGTGGGCAGAGACAGCATAAAAATCGGCACCGATGTCCTTTATATCTATAGGAAGATGGGCTAAGGCCTGTGCACCGTCTATCATGACCTTGCAAGCGTGTTTATGGGCAAGTTCGGTGAGCTTTTTGACGGGATTGATCAGCCCGAAAGCGTTGGAGATATGAGTGATGGAGACAAAGCTGCCCGGATGTTTTTGAAGCACTTTTTCATAAGCCTCAAGGTCTATATTGAGATTGTGATCCATGGGAATGATCTCCAGGTCAAGACCGTTCAGCTGCCAAGGCAGGATATTCGAATGGTGCTCCAGGTGGCTTAATATCACTGTCGTGAAATTATCCTTGACGTAAGATGAGGCCAGGAGGTTTATCGCTTCCGTCGTTCCTCTCGTAAAGATAATCTCCTCAGGCTTTGCCCCGATAAAAGAGGCAATACTGTTTCGCGCGTCTTCGTACTCCTGTGTCGCACGGTTTCCCAGGTCATGGGAGCCTCTGTGGGTATTTGAGCAGTAGAGAGTATAATATTCATTCATCTTGTCGAGTACGATTTGGGGTTTCTGGGTTGTTGCAGCATTGTCAAGATAGATAATGTCTGTATTATTAAAGAAGGGAAAGTCCTGCTTATTCATCATCCTCTCCGAGTATCTTCAAAACTTTCTCTTTGTAAGCGCTCACATCCACGTTTTCTATCGTCTCATTGATAAAAGCAGATATAAGTATCGCGCGCGCCTTTTCCTCCTGTATGCCCCGTGATAGAAGATAAGATATCGCCTCCTTGTCCAACTCTCCGACAGTCGAACCGTGGGAGGCGGAGAGATCATCACTATAGATCTCGAGGTGGGGTTTTGAATGAATCTGCGCAGACTCACTCAGGAGAAGGGCGTGGCTCGCCTGTTTGGCCTGGTTGGATTTAGTCAGTTTCGCAATCTGCGTGAGGGCGTCGAAAACGCAGACACTATTATCTTTGATCACCTGCTTAGAGAGCACCCGGCTTGTCGAACTGTCGGCCAGATGATTGATGTCGCAGGAGAAGATCGATCTTTGCCGCTGATGGCTTAAAAGCAGAGAGGTGATATCAAAAGTACTGTGATAATGCAGGTCCGCTTGAAGGAGGTTGTGGATATATTCTCCCTCTTTGAGGAGAGAAAAGTTTTTAAAACAGCTGTTTTCATGCAGATAGAGTCTGTTCTGCAGGATAAAAGCAGCTTCCGGCGAGAGGTCCTGGACCTGGGTTTGAGTCAGGTGTGCACAGGGTTCGAGTTTGATATTGCTGGAGTGGGAAATAAAACTTTTTTCACCGCCTTCGTATTTAAGATAGAGCTTGGCCTGCACACCTTTTTGCAGTATCATATTGAGGTTTGAGCCAATGAAGGTGTGAGGTGAATGATCAAAATAGATGCTTAGCTCGATATCCTCAAAACAGTTGAGTTCAATAGAGTCTCCATGCAGTTTCATATGAAGGCTCGGGGGGATATCGCTGTCCACTATCTGGCCGTCTTTGATACAGATCCAATACGCTTCCTCGGGCTCACAGAAGATCTCTTTTTTGATGAGAGAGGTTTTTTTATACTCTTTTCCCAGATAATTGTCCAAGAGAGAAAAACGCCACTTCTCCTCTTTTTTTGTGGGTATATGGGTAAAATGCGAAGAGTGCTCAAGCAGGCTACGAAGAGGATAGTACATCTTCATACCCCCTCTCTTCAAGCTCTTTGGCCAGGCTTGCGTTTCCGCTTTTGGCTATCTTTCCTTCGGCAAGAATATGTACAAAATCCGGTTTGATATATTCAAGAAGCCGGTTATAATGGGTCACGATGATGACGGACTTCTGGGGCGTCCGTATTGCATTCACACCCTTGGCTACACTTTTGAGTGCGTCGATATCCAGGCCTGAATCTATCTCATCGAGCAAGATAAGTTTCGGCTCTAGAATCATCATCTGCAAGATTTCACTTTTCTTTTTCTCTCCACCGGAAAAACCGACATTAAGAGAACGTTGCAAAATGTTTTTGTCCATCTCTAAAAATTCTATCGTTTCATGAAGTTTTTTCATGAAGTCAGGAGAGCTTATCTCCTTCTCTCCTCTGGCTTTTTTCTGTTCATTAAGGGCAGTCTTTAAAAAATAGACCGTATTGACACCGGGGATCTCAATAGGGTTTTGAAAGCTCATAAAGATGCCTTCGACCGCGCGTTCATCTGCACTCAACTCGAGTATGGACTTGCCCATGAACTCCACCTCCCCTTTGACCTTTGTCTCATATGAGCCCGCTATGGCCTTGAGCAGAGTGGACTTTCCTGTGGCATTTAAGCCCATTATGACATGTACCTCTCCTGCATTTACTTTCAGGTCCAGGCCTTGGATGATCTTTTTGTCAGAAATTTCGACCTCGATTTTCTTAAGACTAAGCATTACCCTACACTCCCTTCTAATGTCAAACTGAGTAAAGCCTTGGCTTCGACGGCAAATTCCATAGGCAGCTGATTGAGGACCTCTTTGCAAAAGCCGTTGACGATCAGGGAGATGGCCTGCTCCTCGCTGAGTCCCCGCGTTCGTGAATAAAAAAGCTGTTCATCCGATATCTTCGACGTCGTTGCCTCATGCTCTACCTGTGCAGTTGGATTTTTGACATCGATGTAAGGATAGGTATGCGCAGCGCATTCAGCTCCGATAAGCAAAGAGTCGCACTGGGTGAAATTGCGCGCATTCTCAGCCTGGGGTCTGATCTTGACAAGACCTCTGTATGCATTGCTTCCCTTCATTGCAGAGATCCCCTTGGAGATGATGGTTGAGCTCGTGTTTTTGCCCAGGTGTGTCATCTTTGATCCTGTATCGGCTTGCTGGGCCAAGGAGGTGATGGCGACGGAGTAAAATTCTCCTCGGCTGTTATCTCCCAAGAGTATGCAAGAAGGGTACTTCCATGTGATGGCGGCGCCTGTCTCTACCTGAGTCCAGGATATTTTGGAGTTGTCACCCAAACATTTTCCTCTTTTGGTGACAAAGTTGTAGATGCCGCCTTTTCCCTCTTCATCTCCGGGGTACCAGTTCTGAATAGTCGAGTATTTAATCTCGGCATCTTTCATGGTGATAAGCTCAACCACCGCCGCATGGAGCTGGTTTTCATCCCTCATCGGCGCGGAACACCCTTCATTATAAGAGACATAAGCGCCTTCGTCTGCGATGATAAGTGTGCGTTCAAACTGGCCTGAGTTCAGAGCATTGATACGAAAGTAGGTCGAGAGTTCCATCGGACAGCGCACACCCTTGGGGATATAGGCAAAGGTGCCGTCCGTAAATACGGCACTGTTGAGGCAGGCGAAATAGTTGTCCCCCATCGGGACTACAGTGGCCAAATACTTTTTTACCAGCTCCGGATGCTCTCGTATGGCCTCCGAGATAGAGCAAAAAATAATGCCGAGTTCCGAGAGCTTCTCGCTAAAGGTCGTCAGAACGGACACCGAGTCAAAGACAGCGTCTACGGCGATTCCCGCAAGGATCTTCTGTTCTTCAAGAGGAATACCCAGACGTTCATAAGTCTCTAATATCTTTGGATCGACTTCGTCAAGGGACTTGATGTTTTGCTTGGGTGCAGAGTAGTAGGATATCTTTTGATAGTCTATAGGCGGATATTGTACATGAGCCCAGATCGGCTCGACCATCTTGACCCATTTTGAGTACGCTTTCAGACGCCATTGGGTCATCCATTCCGGCTCCTCTTTTTTTTTGGAGATGAACCGGATTATCTCCTCATTTAAGCCTAGGGGCGCCTGCTCCTCGGCGATATCCGTCTCGAATCCAAGTTTGTACTCTTGCCCGATAAACTCATCTATCTTTGGCGACATTATGCACTCCTAATTCATTAGTTAATTATGTAACGATATAGGTTTATCTTATATTAATATCTGCGTTAATTTAAAAGATGAAGATAAGTAGAAGAAAATATGAAAGGGCGTGTCACAGAGCCGCAGGCTTTATCGATGCCGGATTTTAAGACCCTCTGCGGATATGTGAAAAGATTGAAGCTAGATATGAAAATGATTTATATTTAACTATTTTAGATGCCATTGATTATTTAATAGCAGCTTGTAACAAGCAGTGTTAACTTGTGGTATGCGTATATAAAAAATGACCATAAATTTGTGGTTTTACCGAAAAAGTGTATAAAAGATAACCATTTTTTGGATTCAAATATAAGTAGAATATAATAATATTATAATACTTTATTAATTGAACAGGAATATTGAGTATGAGAAAAGAGGCAAATAGAGATCTGGAAACCCCAACTGATCGTCAGGTTGGATCGCTTATAAAGCATATGACACCGGTACGGGAGAATAAGGAAAAGCTTAATGAGTTGACCAAAAATTGGGACACACTCTCTCTGCTTAGCAAGTTGGGAGAAGCCGGCGTGAATATGGATGAGATCAAAAGCAATTTTACCAAGCTCTCATCGGAACTCGTCGATAACCTTGCGAACGAGATGCTGAAGAAGAGTGTCAACGAGATGACGTCAAAAGCTCAAGTAGCCGTTGATATCGTAATAAGAAACCTCTTTGAGAGAACGGCGGATATAGGCTTCTTGGCAACAGACGAAGAGACACGGGAATTTCTGCGTTCTACGGAGACAAAATACTCTGAGGGGTATAAGAGTAACATAGACAGTATGAAGGAGCGTTTTAGGGAGTATGTGGATAAATACAGTGTCTATTTCGATATCGTACTGATGAACACACACGGGGATGTCTTGGTTAATATCGACGAGACAAACCATGTTAACAAGTCGAGTGACTCTATCATCCAAGAGACGATCAATACGAACAAAGATTATGTAGAGACCTTTAAGTACCATGACTTCCTTCCCCAGCATAAACGTACTTTGGTCTATTCGTACAGGGTTACCGACTCCAATGCGGAAGGCTCGGAAGCATTGGGAGTGCTCTGTCTCTGTTTTCGTTTTAGCAATGAGATGAAGTCTGTTTTCAAAAACCTTGTCAGCGCAGAGAACAAAGAGTGTATTACCCTTTTAAACGAAGAGGGAGAGGTGATCGCCAGCAGTGATCAATATCACGTACCTTTAGGTGCGACATTGCAGAAGGTGGTCGATGCACCATACAAGGTAGTCACCTTTGGCGGTAGAGACTATGTGGCCAAGAGTTGTTCGACAAACGGTTATCAAGGCTTTTACGGATTGGGGTGGTATGGACATATTATGGTGCCCTTGGAGCACGCCTTTGAGAATATGGGAAATGACAGTTTTAATATCGGCGAAGACCTGCTTCTGGCCATACTGCAAAACGGAAAGCAGTTTAGCCGTGAACTGAAAAATATTCCTATACAGTCAAGCAGCATACAACATAATCTTAACAGAGCGATTTGGAACGGGAACATCAAACAATGCAATACCAAAGGCCATGAGAATAAACAGTTCTCACGATCGCTTCTGCTGGAGATCCGAAAAACAGGCGAGAATACAAAAAGCATTATCGGTTCGTCAATTGCCAATCTGACAAAGACGATGGTTCTCGGGGACACGATATTTTTAGCCGACCTGATCGTGGATATCATGGACAGAAACCTGTATGAACGTGCGAATGATTGCAGGTGGTGGGCGTTGACCTCTGATTTTAGAAAGATATTGGGCGGAGCGGATATTGATTCTGCCGGCAAAAGAAAGATACACAATATCTTGGCCTACATCAATGATCTTTATACCGTATATACCAATCTCTTCGTTTATGATGCCAATGGTGTGATCGTCGCGGTATCGAAAAAGAGTGAAGAGCATCTTGTGGGTAAAAAGCTGAACAATGAATGGGTAGAGAAGAGTTTGGAAATAAAAGATTCATCCAAATATTATGTCTCCAAGTTCGAGCGTACATCCCTATATCATGATGATTACACCTATATCTACAATGCTTCTATTCGTTCGCTTGAAGATGAAGAGAGGGTAGTAGGGGGGATCGGTGTCGTTTTTGACTCTAGGGACCAGTTTAAAAGTATGATAGAAGAGTCCCTTCCTCAAGAGAACGGAAAGGCGAAAGAGGGCGTCTTTGCCGTCTTGGCCACCCCGGAGAAGATGATTATATCATCTAATGACAGCAGACATATTACCGGTGAAACCCTAGACCTGGAAGATAAGTATTTTCAGCTGGAAGAGGGTGAAGGAATAAATGAGATCATTGTCTATCATGGAAAGTATTACGCCTTGGGCGTGAAGTGTTCCAAGGGATACCGAGAGTATAAAAGCGCCCAGGACGATTATGTGAACAATGTATACTCTTTCTTTTTCTCCTATATTAGCGATGTTGAAGAGACGAAGATCGTAAAAGATATGCCGTATGCTTTGGAAAAAGATATCAGTTTTGAGGTCGTTGAAAACGCTATGGACGTTGCCTCTTTTTATATCGGCTCAAAATGGCTGGGTATCAATGCAGAGTATGTCGTAGAGTCGATCAGTATCAGTGAGATGGAATCTGCCATACAGGTGGAGACGGATCACCATTTCAAGGGAACCCTGCTTTACGGCGACAAGGCAGTAGCGGTGATAGATATACAGAACTTCATTAAAGAGGGAGTAGGCAAGCCTTATGGCGAGATCATCATTGTCAAGTACAGTGACAAGGATGAGTATATCGGAATTTTGGTCAACTCCCTGGGGGATATCCCGGAAGTCGATACGAATCGTATCAAAGAGCTGGACGAATATGTGGTAGGAAGCAATACTCTTGTGAAGAGTATTGTTTTCCCGCTTGAGCATGAAAAAAACAAAGAGTATTTAACGATCTTGAATATTCAAAAGCTTGACACTGTTCTTATCCAGCCGCAGCTTGAACATTTCTAGAATCTATATCAGGCCTTTACGGAGTAGAAGCGGTGATGTAGATATACAACCGCTGCATTGAGGATCAAAGCGATGACTCCGGCATGAAAACCAAAAGGTTTGTCCGGCAAAGGAGAGAGTAAAAAGAGCAGAGTGAGACCGAGGCCAAAAAGCAGACCGTAGAGGACGGAAGAGGCTTGAACACGGTGAAAATGAACACCCAGCATCATCGCGGGTGCGACCTGGCAGAGGATCTCGAGCTTGATCTGTATAAGCCACCAGATCGTCGAAGGGAGGTTGATGGCCAGATAGACCATCACTGCCATGAGCCCCCATGAAAAAAACTTTCCGACATAGGTCAATTTTTTTTGAGAGGCATCGGGATTGTGCTGATGGTAGATGTCCTGGGTGAAAAGCGAGGCAATAGCCAGCATGGCGGAATCCACGGTGGACATGATCGCGGCTACGGCGGCTGCGACAAAGAGCGTGATGACATACTGCATCCCCTCGATATGGGTGAGTTTGGTGAGCATCAGCAAGATGATCTGCTCGGAAGAGGCTTTGTCCAGATCAGGGAAGTGCGCGGCTCCTATGATAGCAATGACGATAAGCGGCAAGGTGGTAAGAAGCGGCATGATGATCATCAGCTGAAATGAGCGTTTAAGCGTGGAAGCATCTTTTGCCGCATAGATACGCTGTACGGCCTGGGGATAGACAGAGATACCAAAAAATATCATGATCAAGATACTGAGCCATTGGATCTTGTCCGCCAGAAGCGGAGTACGGAAAAAGTCGGCTTTGACTTGAAGAAGCAGGGCTTCGTTGCTGGCAATGGAACCGTACTCGATCCAGATCACCGAAAAGATGACAAGCACACCGGCAAGGAGCAAAACGCCCTGTATGGCATCTGTCCAGGCGACAGAACGCATACCTCCAAGTGTCTCATAAATCACCATGATCACAGCCATAGCAACAATCCCCTCGGCAAATCCGATACTTCCGCCTGTGACATGATCAAGGATATACCCGATCGCCTTGAGGTTGGTCAGCATATAGTTCGACAGTGCCAGGATACCGATAAAGACGATGAGATTAGTCAAGAAGCGGTGATGATAACGGTGGCGGATATAATCTCCTATCGTGATAAACCGGTGTCTTTGGGAGAGGAGGTAAAGCCTGGGCGCATAGAGCATATATCCGCCGACAATCGCGATCATAAAGCTAACGGAGACGAGAAAGAACCAGCCGTTTCTGTAAGCCGAACCGGCAAAGCCTATCAGAGAGTTTCCGCTATACTGGGTGGCATACATGGTTAAAAACAAGATGGTCACGCCGAAACCGGCACCGCCGAGGTAAAAATCCTGCATGGAGTCCTCTTTTGAGCGTAAAAGACCGACGATACCGATACCGATAAGCGAGAGAAGATAAAGAAGCAGAAAGATCACTCCCTGCGTATCCAATAAGCCTTTATCCATCTAGACTCTCATTATCCCACTCTTTTTCTACGGCAAGGATCAAGACGAGAGCATAGACAAGGGTCATACCCAAAGATGCCCAGGCCCAAAGGGGAACTCCCGCATAGGGCGTTGAGGGGAGAAGAGGGAGACTCAAGAACAAAAATAAAAGAGAGAGTTTTAGCATGGGTTCTCCTGAAGGTGAAACTATAGCATAAAGCCGGGAGAGTGATAAGGGTGTAGATGAACTGAAGAGTTTTATTCAAAGTTATTTTGTGTAATTTATATCCCTGTAATTGTTTTTAATTATAATTGGTTATATATTGGTTTGCAAGGAAGGGCTATGATCCGGCAGTTCTATTCTAAAGCATTCAACAGATCGCCTAAGATAAAAAAAGAGGTATATAAACTTTTCTTGGAGGGCGATTTTGTCCTCTTCAAGTGGAAAAACGAGAAAGGCTGGCCTATCACAGCCGTGACGGAGAATGTCTCAAGGGTCTTTGGCTATGAGGCCTCTGAATTGATAGGTGGGATTAAGAACTATGCCGAACTGATCCATCCTGATGACCTCGAACATGTCGAGCAGGAGACAAAAGAGGCTTCGCGACCTGAGACGGAAGATTTCATTCATATTCCTTACCGTATCAGGCGCAGTGATGGAAGCTATATATGGGTGTATGAATCGACGCGGATTCATCGGAATGCAAAAGAGAAGATAACGAATTTTATCGGTTATGTTATAGAGATCACTTCCATTATGGAAAGAGAAGAAAAGATCCTGTTTCTAAAAGAGCGGTTTGAACTGGCCACATTGGCGACGGGTGATGGTGTCTGGGACTGGGATATCATAAAGGACAGGGTCTGGTACTCTGAACGCTTAAAAGAGATGCTGGGATATAAAGATGAGGAGATAAAAAAAAGCTTTGGCGGCTGGGTAGAGAGTCTTCATCCTGAGGATAAGGAAAAAACCCTGGAGTCTGTTAATGAGCATCTCGGCGGGAAGACGGAGTTTTATGAAGTGATTTACCGCCTGAAGCATAAAACCAAGGAGTGGATCTGGGTGCTTGCCCGCGGAAAAGCGCTTTTTGATGCCTCCGGAAAGCCGCAGAGGATGCTGGGTTTTTATACGGATATAACACAAAGAAAAAAAGTCGAAGATGAGCTGCGTCTCTATTCGAAGATATTTGAGAATTCCGAAGAGGGCATCACCATCACAGATGCAGACAGCCATATTATCGCGGTCAATGACGCCTTTACGAAGATAACGGGATACGAGAGGGATGAGGTAATAGGAAAAACTCCTGCTCTCCTCGCATCGGGACGGCATGATAAAAATTTCTTCAAGATGATGTGGAAGAGTCTGATTGAAAAGGGATGCTGGGAAGGAGAGATCTACAACCGAAAAAAAACAGGCGAGATCTATCCTGAGTGGCTCTCTATCTTCACGATAAGAGACACGGCAAATAAGATGGTAAAGTATGCTGCGATCTTCTCCAGTATCGCCCCCTTGAAAAAGGCTCTTGAAAGAAGTGATTATCTTTCCAACTATGATGCGCTGACCCATCTTCCCAATTTGAATCTGCTGCATGACAGGGTGGACCAGGCCCTTTTAACTGCCGGGGAAGAAGGTAAGAAGACGGCGCTTCTCTATCTTGACCTTGACCATTTCAAAAATATCAATGACTCCCTGGGGCATAATATCGGAGACCAGCTCCTTTGCGAGGTCTCTGCCCTGCTCAAAGGCTCTATCCGCTCACATGACACGCTGAGCCGTCAGGGCGGGGACGAGTTTGTCATCTTGCTGGCGGATATCAGCTCTGAGTACGAGATCATTACGATCACCGAAGAGATCTGCAGGAAGATGAAAGAGACAATCAGCATAGAGGGTCACCGTATTGTCAGCTCTTTCAGCATAGGTATCGCGGTTTCGCCTGATGACGGCATAAATTTCGAGACGCTTTTGCAGCATGCCGATACGGCAATGTATCGGGCTAAGCATAGCGGACGCAACAGGTTTCAGTTTTTTAAGCCGGATATGAACACCGAAGCAGAGAAAAAATACCAGATCCATATGGCATTGAACCAGGCGCTGGAAAAGAGGGAGTTGAGCCTGCATTACCAGCCCCAGCTGGATATCGAATCCGAAGTTGTTTTCGGTGCGGAAGCACTCCTGCGCTGGACCTCTTCAGAACTGGGAGATGTCTCACCGGCAGAGTTTATACCTGTCGCCGAAGAGACGGGACTGATCATACCCATAGGAAAATGGATACTGCAAGAGGCCTGCGCCCAAGCGAAGGCCTGGAGTAAGGATGCGGATATGCCGGAACTACTCATCTCTGTCAATATCTCCGTCTTGCAGTTTAAACAGCCGGACTTCCGAAGGAGTGTGCTGGAAGCTTTGGAAATGAATGCCTTGGAGGCAAGGTATATTGAGCTTGAGCTGACAGAATCCCTGCTGATACAGGATATGGAGCAGAACCTGGAGGTGCTCAATAGCTTGAAGGCAGACGGCATCAAGTTTTCCATAGATGATTTCGGTACGGGGTATTCGTCCCTGAACTACCTCAAGAAGATCCCGGCCGATCAGCTTAAAATAGACCAGTCTTTTATCAAAACACTGCGCCAGAACAAAGACGACGAGGCTATCGTGCGCTCCGTTATAAGCCTGGGAAAACATTTCGGCATGCAGGTTATCGCCGAAGGGGTAGAGACGAAGGAAGACCTTGATTTTCTTTCAGAGATGAGGTGTCACGAAGCACAGGGCTATTACATCAGCAGACCGCTTTGTGCAGAGGCCTTTGAAGCATTCATTAAGAAAGAAGGGTGATCGGACCGGGTTTTAAGTGAGCAGTGATGAAGAGAAACCCCTAGCAGGCAGTCCAGAATTCCAGGGGATCGGGATGAACGAAGCTATAATCCAGATATTTGATGAGCTTTTCGCTGGAGACGATCCTGTGAGTCTCTCCTTCAAAGTCTCTCTGCTCAAAACCAAAGGCTTCGCTGTTCTTCTTATGCACCTGCGAACGCAGAGGATGTTCCGGTGCGACAAGGTTGAAGATTCCCTCGAGGATATCCATCGTTATCATCTTATGAACAATGTTGATGACATCGTCTTGATGGATATAGTTCACCGGTCCGTCGGCGAAACGGGAAGAAGAGTTCCATCTTCCTGCTATGCGGTCATCTCCCATCAGACCGCCAAGACGAAGAATCAGAATCCTCCCTCGGAGTCCGATCATCAACTCTTCAGCCTCTTTTTGAAGAGTTTTTTGACGTATGAGAGCCTCTTCATCGACGTCAGTATCAAACTCTTTATAAACCGATGTCGAACTCATCAAGATTATAGAGGCCTTTGGCTGGGCACTCCTGGCTATCTTCCGTAGCGTATCAAGGTAGCCGCCTTTGGTGGAGATCGAGATAATAAAAATATCATTTTTCCAGAAGGAGTGCTCTTTTTCCGGGTGTACAATATAGTTTAGCCCGGCATCATCATGCGTTTTACGGGCATAACACTCTACGCGATGCTCTTTGGCCAGGCTTGTAGCCAGGGGTTTTCCGAGCCAGCCGCATCCGATAATACCTATTTTCATTAGGAATCTTCCCTTAGTGCCTATTTTATAAGCTTTATTTTTAGAGGATTATAACATCCCTGTGCTACTATAGCGTTCATAATATCCAAAGGAAAAAGATGGCTTATTTTCCCGCTTTTATCAAGCTTGACAATAAAAAGGTCCTGATCGTAGGCGGGGGAAATATCGCTTATGAAAAACTAGACCGCCTTCTTGACTTTACGCGCGATATAAAGGTCATAGCGGTCGAATTTTCGCAAGAGATGTCGCAGAGAATGCAGAAAGAAGGCATCAGTTTTGAAAAACGACGCTATCAAAGCGGGGACATCAAAGAGTTTGCCTTTGTGATCATTGCGGTTGACGATATCTCCCTACAGGCAAAGATCTATGAAGAGTCCGGAGGGTACAGATGTCTGTGCAATGCGGTGGATTCGGTCGATTATTGTGATTTTATCTTTCCCTCTTATCTTAAAAAAGATGAGCTTACGATCGCGATCTCGACTTCAGGGACTTCTCCTGCCTTGGCAAAACATCTTAAAAGGTATCTTCAAACCCTGATTCCTTCAGGGATATCGGAGTTTTTAAAAGAGATGAAAGCCCTCAGGTCTTCTCTGCCTAAGGGAAAGGAACGGATGAAGATGCTTGATAAAAAAGCGCAGGAGTATATAAAAAGCTGGAGTGAGGCAAAGAATGGCTAAGGTATATTTAACAGGTGCCGGACCGGGAGACATGGATCTGCTGACGGTCAAGGCCCTTCGCGTCATCAAAGAAGCGGATGTGGTCATATACGACCACTTAGCCAACCCTGATATCTTGAAGGAGGCAAAAAACGGCTGCATTTTTGTTTATGTCGGAAAAGAAGCAGGACACCATATCATGCCTCAAGACGAGATCAATGAACTCATCTATAAAAATGCGCTTAAGCATGAGAAGGTCGTACGTCTGAAGGGGGGTGACCCCTTCGTTTTTGGCCGCGGCGGAGAAGAGGGCGCTTTCTTGCACGAAAGGGGTATCTCTTTTGAAGTCATACCCGGAGTCACTTCGGCTGTAGCCGTACCCGCTTATGCGGGCATACCTGTGACCCACAGAGGTATTGCCGTCTCCTTCCGTATCGTGACAGGGCACGAGTCTCCCCATAAAAAAGAGTCGCAGATCCCATGGGAAAGTTTTAAAAATGATGACACCCTTGTCTTTTTGATGGGTTTGCATAACCTCGAGAAGATCTCTTCCAAACTGATAGAGATGGGCAAACCGGAAGAGTACCCCTGTGCGGTCATCTCAAAGGGAACGACGGCCCAACAGCAGGTGGTCGTGGGCAGTTTGAAAGATATCGTGCAAAAGAGCCGGGGCATGCCAAGGCCGGCTCTTATCGTCGTGGGCCAGGTCGTAAAGCTGCGAGAACAGCTGAAATGGTTCGGAGAATAAGAGAGACTCTCTTAAAGGACTAAAGCAGCCGTTCAAGTTCTTCCAGGCATTTGATCCGGTGGGTAGCATCCGAGAAGTCATGTGATGAGGTAAAATGGTTGTGTACGACGGCACACTCTATGCCTGCGTTAACGGCCGAACGAAGCCCTCTTTGCGAGTCTTCCACCACGATAGCCTCATGTTTTTCGCCCCCGAAGAGCGCCAAGCCCTTGAGATAGGGATCGGGATGGGGTTTCGAACGTGCATACTCACCGCTGCACAGGACAAACTTCATATAGTCCGTCATCCCGAGAGAAGCATGAATCAGTTCAAAGTCCTCTCTGCGCGAAGAGGTGACGATGCCCATCTCGTATTTTTTACTCAGGGCATCGAGCACGGACCTGACCCCTTTTATCTCGATCTCTTCGGTGCGTATATAGTGCTGGTAAAGCTCATTTCGCTTATCCCGGGCCTTTTCGACGCTAAGCGTGTCAAAGCCTCTCTCTTCTGCAAGCAAAAAGGCGCTTTGGCCCTTTATCATGATCTCCCTGTACCTCTCCTCGCTCAGGTGGATACCCATACCTTTGAGTATCTCTACATTGGCATTAAAATACCACTTTTCGGTTTCTACGAGTACACCGTCATTATCAAAGAGTATATATTTTTTCATGCCGTAATTATAGCCGGTAGAGCTTGAAATATTGCCCCGTTCGAAGGTATGGGGTGAAAAATAGACGGAATCACTCTCTTTCATCTTCGGGGCGTGTGAATGGGAAGTTATAGCTTTTCCTGTTTTGGCCGTCCGCATCGACTCTTGGATCTTCCCTCAGAACTTAGGTATTAAAAATTTTAGATAAAAGGTGCTACAATGAAAGCAACTATTTTGCCTAAGGAAACAGTATGAAAAAGATTTTTTTACTCCTTTGTGCCGTGCTTCCGCTCTTCGCCTCTGAACTAAGGCTGAAAGAAGGGTTCGTCGCTGCTCATACGGAGATGTTGCTGGACAGAAAAATCGATCCTTTGAACAGCGTGCTCAGAGGCGAGATAAGTATGCAGGGAGACGAGCTGAGCAGTCTAAAAGGGACCTTTACCGTCGAGATGGGTTTTTTTAAGAGCGATAACAGTGACAGAGACAAAGAGATGGATGAGGCCCTGGAGATCACAAAGTTTCCTTTGGCGACCTATACCATTGAGGATGTCGTGAAAACAGAGAGTGAAAACAATTATATACTCAAGGGCAGGCTGGCCTTTCACGGAGAAGAGAACGAACTCTCTTTCAATGCCGAGATCATACAAGACGACAAGAGTGTTACTATCAGTGCGATTTCAAAGATGTGGGTGAGTGAATACGGTGTAGAGATGCCCTGTCTGCTCTTTATGTGCGTACGCGATCAGGTCGATCTTTTTGCCAAAGCTGTCCTGATCAAGTGAGATGCCAGCTGCTCCTTAGCCTCTGGGTGTCCTTCTTCGGGCACAGGAGCAGCCACTTTGCCTCTCTTCTTTCGAAACACCTCTTTTTCAAAGGAGAGGCCTTTGGGTCTTTCTATCTTGGCCGGTACTGGTGAGCCAATGCGAGGGCTCTTGCACTAAGCGCTTTAATGATGAAATAATCATAGTGAGAGTAAAATGAAGATTGATTTTACCGGTTTTAACAAGGAGCACAGGGAATGGACTTTTTAGTTCTTCAGGGATACATGGTACTTCTTGGCTTTATCGTTGCCTTGCTTTATGTGATCTATAAGCACCTGAAACGAAGATAGGGTAAAAGTTCTACGGGAGATAAGGCGATAAACTATAAAAGACTGTAATTAAGTGAGTTTGTACCTCTGCCGCTCTCTATGCCCTCTTCAAAAATACCCATCATTCTGTTTAATGTGAAGGTCTCAAACTCGCTCTTGTGCATAGGTTTGGCAAAATAATAGCCTTGCAGGAGGTCGCACTCATTCTTTATGAGGAAATCCTTTTGCACCTCGTTTTCAACTCCCTCTGCGGTGATACTTAGATGGAGGTTCTTGGCGATATCAAGGATGGTTTTGACAATACTTCCATCCTGCTCACCCTTCCCCAGTTCGAAAATAAAGGATTTGTCTATCTTCACCTCGTCTATCGGTATGCGGCGAAGATAACTTAAAGAGGAGTAGCCCGTACCGAAGTCGTCCATCGAAAAGCGGATGCCAAGGCGTTTAAGTATCTTCATCTTCTCTATGAGTTGATCCACATCATCCGCCAGGCTTGTTTCCGTGATCTCAAAGACGAGCTTTGAACATAAGGCTTTATTTAGGTAGGTTTCGCAAAGTTTCTGTACATCCGTGATAAAGGCATGATGGAAGAGCTGTCTCATACTGATATTGATAGACATCTGCTGTATATGGATGCCTTTGCCTTCCCACTCTTTTAGCCTTTTAAAGGACTCCTTCAAAATAAAATAACCCAGTTCGATAATAAAACCCGTCTGTTCGGATATGGGTATAAACTCGTCTGGCCCGACATCGCCGAGTTTCCCGTTATGCCAGCGGACAAGGACTTCACAGCCGACGACCTCATTAAAACTGTCTCTTATACACATCTCCGAGCCCACGAGACCCACATTGATCT
>CAXGZT010000024.1:0-20036 GCA_964014335.1 uncultured Campylobacterales bacterium
TCCCTATCTGTCCACCACCTCCCAAAGCTCCTCTTCTAGAATAGATCCAGAAACCATTTTAAAATATAACGTTTAGCCTTTTGTGTTTATGTAAAAATTCAAGTAATAAAATAAAATTAAGCTTTTGCTGAAGATAGGATGTATTATAAATTATTAATATAAATGAACAATATACTATTTAAGTAGTCTGTATGTTATTTAGATAGTCTGTTTTTTATTAACTCAAAAGTCAAGGGGGTATGTTATGAAAAACGCTCAAGAAACTGAAACCTTGCAAAACGAGGTTGACAGTACAAAACGTGACTTTATGAAAAAGTTCGGAGTTTATGCCAGTGCAGCACCGTTTGGAATGTACATGTTGATGACTCCTTCAGCTTCTGCGCATGCAGGTTCATCTAACGACGTAAAAGTAGAGGTTGAGAATGGTCACGTAGGTGGCAACGGATATGAAGATGGTGCTGATCCGTTTTAATGAGAAAAGAACCCTACAGGAAAAGCTCTATTTCGTGCTGTTTAATGCACAAAGAGTCTTTTCATATGAAACAATAAACAAAAAGTACAACATCAATTCAAGGTTTTTATACCCCTAGGCGATTGTCAAGCATATGGTTGTTTTAATAAAAAAGCACTTTTATGCCAAATAAACAAAATGACCGATTGGAAAGGTGCTCTTTCCTCTCAAGACCTTTTGTTAATAAAATAAACTGCGATCAGAGATATCGTCCCACCTACAACGATGTGCATACGGATCTCTTCATCAAGTACTATATAGCTTACCAATAAGGCAAACAGGGGCACTAAAAACATAAAGGAGCTGGCCCTGGCCGAACCGAGTTTTCCCGAGGCGACAAAGAAGATGGTGGTCGCGACGGTTTGACCTAATATACCCAGATATAAGAGGGCTATCCAAAAGCGGATATCCTGTTCGAAGACAATCGTGATATCGGAAGGGATTGTCAGAACAAAGAGGATCAGCATGGAGACAGCCGAGATAAAAAAGCTGTAATGAAGAGGGTCGACATGCTGGTGGGAGTTCTGGGCAACAAGGGTCACTCCCGCCCAAATCATAGCGGCAAATATAAAATAGAGTTCTCCTCCGCGTATAAAAGAGCTGAAGTCCTGAAGGTTAAGCATAATCGCACCGCCGATAAGACCGATAAGAAGTCCCAGGTATTGGCGCTTTGCATGAGAGTCCTTGAAGATTACAAGAGTAAGCGCAAAAGTGAAGAGCGGGCTCAAAATAGTGATGATAACACCGCCGCTTCCGGCACTTGAATATTTTACACCCAAATAAGCAAAGATCATAAAGGAAACGTTTAGAAGGGAACTAAAAAGGATGTGTTTTATGCCTTTTTTGGGCAGGCGAAGAGGTTTTTTGGAGAAGATCAGTATAGGGATAAAGGAGATGAACATGATGACAAATCGCCAGAGACTTACGACTTCAACCGATACAGACTCGGTAAGGATCTTCAAGGCGGTCCAGCCGCCACCCCATAAGAACATGGCCAGAAGCATAAGGAAGGTGAACTTGATTGAAGAAGTCATCTAAAGCGCACTGGTTTCAATCGGCGGGGAGGTTTTAAAGACGACTCCCTTGTCATGGTTAAAACATTGTGTAGAGCCTTTTTGATGCTCTTCTCGCGGACATATCCGGTCTCGGGTGTATGGTTGAGCAATTTTATCTCCGAGGAAGCAAAAGCTGAAATAGCAAAGACGGTCGTGAGAGGTTGGTGCCGTAGAGGTAGTTTCGTATATGCTTAATCATAATGCATTTTTTGGCGTTTTAGAACAATATTGAGTTTTACGCCGCTGAAGATAATCCATAACAGGGCAACAGGATAAGAGTAGATATTCCATTCAAGGATATGAAAACTCAGGTTAAACAGACTGAGTGTTAGCCACATCATGATGGTCTCAAGTAAAAAAAAGAGTATGGGAATAAGATAAGAGGGACGTTGCCTTCTTTTTTCCATAAAGTTTCTTTGCATATATTGATAAGCCTTTGGCATAAAACTACATTTTAACATCACGATATCGTAAAAATCTTAAAGAAGAGGATAGGTGCGCAGTTTAGATGTCAAGATACTCTTTAATCTTTACTTTCTTCTCTTGTCTCAGGTCCAATCCAGTTCGGTTCATGCGCATCCCAGGGACGACCCTGCAAGACAAGATAGGGTTTGTATCGGCTTTTGTATTCCAGACTCTGACATCCTTTAACATAATAGCCCATATAAATCCAATGAAGATCATTCTCTTTGGCTATTTGGATCTGCTGGAGCATGGAAAAGGTGCCCAAGGAGTATTTTGAAAAGTCAGGGTCATAATAAAAATAGATTGAAGAGATCCCGTTGGGAAGGATGTCGATAAGGTCTACGCCTACGAGCCGCTCTTCAATGTAATACAGGACCTCATACCCAAAGCTCCCATGCCCATGCACAAAGGAGGTATAATAATGCCTTAGTGTTGTCGTTTCATGACTCCAGTCACGCTTCTCTCTCATATGCGAATGGTATTTTTCAAACAGGGCCAGATGTGTCGGAGTGACTTGCGGGCGTTGGATCACGATTTTTGTATGTTCATTTTTACGAAGTATCCGTCGTTCGGACTTGGAGAAGCTGTAGTTCTTGACATCGATTTTAAAACTCTCACAGGCATGGCAGTCCGCACAGACGGGACGAAAAAACATGTTCCCGAAACGTCTCCAACCTCTTTCTATAAGTGCCTCACAATAGGCGGTTGAACAGTTGTCTACTAACTTATAGTGGGTCGTCTGTTTAAGGTCGTCCAGATAGGCACATTCATCTTCGGTTGTGCATTCGTGCAAGAGTCTATTCATAATGAAATTTTATCAAGAAATACTTAATGAAGTAATAGGTGGTTCTATCTCCCTGTATCTTTTCAGGGTAATTTTTTTACATAAGGGAGGCAGAATTTCCTCGATGAGGCGCAGATGAAACTGTAAAAGCAGGTGCATGTCCAAACTCATCGAGTTTGTCCATTTTCCCATTATTATAACAGAAGTGCCTTCATGCAGGACTCTGTATTCCAAACACCCCTCTTCTTTGTGCGTGGGGGATATCGTATCGTATGCGGCGGAGAGAACCGCCTGGACATGCTTCTTTTTCGCCCTAATCCGTATATACAAGTAGACGAGTTCCGGGGTGTATAAGAGTGCTTGCATCGGTATCCTTTAGAAAAACATTCTAAGCAAAAAACAATAAAATCGTGTTAAAATTCAAACAAACTTCGAAAAAAGGCTATGGGTTGAAAATCGCAATTATAGATGACTCCTTGTCTGTTCGTATGATGATCTCTATCTGTTTGGACGAACTGGGTATTGCTGATGAAGAGGTCTTCGAGTTCCCTTCTGCAAAAGAGGCCTTGAAAGACTTTGGCAAAAACTATTACGATCTGATCTTTTGCGATCTTCATATGCCCGAGATGGACGGTCATGAACTTGTTGAAACCGTCTATAAAAAATATAAGCACCTGAACTCTTCTCGTCTTGTCATGGTCTCCGGCGAAGAGGATGCCTCGTACAAGGAGAGGTTTAAACCCTTCGGTGTCCATCAGTTTATAAAAAAACCGATTCAACCCGAGGCGTTTTTGCATCACATCACTCCCCTTGTCAAAAAGATCGAAAGGAGAGAGGCCTGATGATACTGGACTGGGTTAAAAAGAATCAAAAACTGGCCCTGAAAGTGACGGGGGTAAATTTTTTACTGATGGCTCTGCTCCTTCTGTTCTGGGCGCAACCCAAGGAAGGCGGGGTGCATACGGAAAATGAAAAGGCCAGGGCTAATATAGCCAGGATGGAAGCACAGGCCGGCGGAACCTCTAAAGCGCAGAGGAAGGTAAACCTTATGCAGAAACATAAGGAGAGCCAACAAGTACAGTTAAGAGTGTTTTTAATTATTATGATTGTCGCCGGAGCGGGGTTCCTGGCGTACGGATTCTTAAAAAAAGATCCCTAAAATCTTCCCTCCAGATAGAGTTCAAAGTCGTTCAATACGGTTTTAAAACTCTTTAACATATAATGATCATCCTCATAGCTCTTTACCAGGGCATCTGCAAAGTGCAGGGCCGACTCTTCAGGATTGATAATAGTGTCTCTCTTGCCCAGAGCGACATAACAGTTAACCGGGTGCTCCAGGCTGTTAAGCTGGCTCGCGTAATTGAGGTACATATTTGCCGCATTCATAATGACCCTTCTCTTTTCAGGATTTTCCTCGAGGTCCAGTATTTTTTTGGCTTCCATGGCAGGCTGATAGACCGGGTTGATGAGCAGGCAGTCTTTTTTGAATTTGGCTGCCAGATAATAGGCATAAAACCCGCCTAAAGAAGCGCCAATGATGATCGTGTCGTTCGAGGCTGTTCGAAGGGTGTCCTCGACCAGGTTCATGCACTCCAAAGGGTCGAGGGGAAGGTCGGGAATAAGCAGACGGTTTGCCTGAGCGTATTGGCGTAAAAGCCTGGGTTTTTCCCCCTGTGAAGAGGAGTCGTAACCGTGAAGGTACAAAATTGTGCGGTTGTCGAAATGTCCCATATTTTATCTCCGGCAGGCTAAGAGTGCGTGCTTTGGGAGATAAGCACGCCTTCGATCAGCTTGTCGATGTCTCCGTCCAGGATGCCGCTGACATTGGAAAAAGGCTCGTTTGAACGGGTGTCCTTGACCTGCTGATAGGGTTGCATCACATAAGAACGGATCTGATGGCCCCATCCGATCTCAGACTTTTCCACTCCCTCTTTTTCGGCCTTCTGCTTTTCAAGTTCAAGCTCATACAGACGTGATTTTAACATCTTCATCGCGGTCGCCTTGTTCTTATGCTGTGACCTGTCGTTTTGACACTGGACGACGACGTTGGTCTCGATATGCGTGATACGGATGGCAGACTCCGTCTTATTGACATGCTGGCCGCCTGCGCCGGAGGCCCTGTAGGTGTCGATACGGATATCTTTGTCCTCAATCTCTATATCAATATCATCATCCAGTTCGGGCGAGACCATGACCGAAGAAAAAGAGGTGTGGCGTTTGGCGTTAGAGTCGAAAGGCGAGATCCTGACGAGTCGGTGTATCCCGTTTTCGACCTTAAGATAACCGTAGGCGTTTTCGCCCTTTATCAGAAGAGAGGCGTCTTTTATCCCTGCCTCTTCTCCGTTTTGATAATCCAGTATCTCTGTCTTGAACCCGCGTCTTTCGGCCCAACGCGAATACATTCTAAAAAGCATATGCGCCCAATCCTGGGATTCTGTTCCGCCGGCACCGGGGTGGATGGAGAGGATAGCGGAGTTCGCATCATGCTCTCCGCTTAGCATTACCTCGATCTCCATCTGCTTGACGCTCTCATCAAGCTCGTCCGCCTCGCCGAAGAGAGTGGCTATAGTCTCCTCGTCTCCCTCCTCTTTTGCCATCTCGTAGAGGTCGTTCGCATCCTCGAGCATGCCTGAGGCTGTCTTGAACTTGG
Source organism: uncultured Campylobacterales bacterium (assembly GCA_964014335.1). Taxonomy (GTDB): domain Bacteria; phylum Campylobacterota; class Campylobacteria; order Campylobacterales; family Sulfurimonadaceae. The sequence goes on from CAXGZT010000024.1 coordinate 5,466, forward strand.
CCAGTTTTCTCTCGAGTTGCGTCTTCTCTTTTTGAATGAGTGCCGCCTTTGCGGCGTCGTTCCAAAACTCCTGTTCGTTTTCCAATGTCTCAATCTCTTCAAGACGGATCCGGATATCGTCAGGCTTGACGATATTACTGATATTTTGCATTTTCGCATCTAAAGTCTTTAAAAGTTCGCCGTATTCGTAATGATCCATGAGTTTTTATCCGATTAAATATTATATAATTGCAATATTATAAACCAAGAAGGCTTAAAAAGATGAAGATTGTCCACTCGCCGCAAGAACTCAAATCAATTTTAAAAGAAGAAAAAAGGAGTATAGGCTTTGTCCCGACTATGGGGGCGCTGCATCACGGACATCTCAGCCTGATAGAAGCCTCTGTCAAAAACAATGATATCAGTGTCGTCTCCATCTTTGTCAATCCGACCCAGTTTTTAGAGGGCGAAGACTTCGAGACCTATCCTTCGAAGTTCGAGGCAGACGAGAAGATATGTGTGTTGGCCGGGGTGGATATACTCTTTTATCCCCAGGCAGAGGATATGTACGAAGATGATGAGATAAGGGTCATTGCTCCCAACATCCGCGGCTATATCCTTGAGGGACACTCTCGTCCCGGGCACTTTGACGGCGTCCTGACGGTGGTGATGAAGCTTTTAAACATTGTCTCCCCTACGCATGCCTATTTCGGCAAAAAAGATGCTCAACAGCTGGCGCTTATCACTCAGATGGTGAGAAACTTCTGTATGGATGTCGAGATCGTCCCTCTTGAGACAGTCAGAGAGAGCGACGGGCTTGCCATGAGTTCGCGAAACGTTTATTTGACGCCGGACGAAAGGACTCAGGCACTGAAGATATCGAAGGCATTGAAAAAAGCCACCAAGCTCGTCATGCAGAAGGTATTGGAAGTTGAAGCCATTGAAACAGAGATGCACAAAGTTCTCTCGCCCCTGGATGTAGAGTATATCTCCATCGTATCACGCTCTTTCGTTCCCCGAAAAGAGGTGGAGATAGGAGACACCATCATCTTGATCGCAGCGAGACTCGGACGGACAAGGCTTATCGATAATCTTTGGATCTAAGAGGGCTACTGTTTTTTAGGTCTCAGGTAGTCAAACTCGACCAGGAGATCGACCACCTGTTTGTAGACAGGGACGGCGGTCAGGGAAGCAAAGTGGTTCGCTTTGGGTTGGGCAACGGTGACGCCGATGGTATATCTGTTTTTTTCGTCATTGGCAAAACCGAAGAATGAAGTGTTGTATTTGCGGACATAGCGTCCTTTTTCGGCAATATGGGCTGTCCCCGTCTTCCCGCCGATCTCGAGTCCGGGGGTAATGGTATTGACCCCGGTTCCCTCCTGGACTGTTTTGATCAGGATCTTCTTCATCCTTGCGGCGGTAGCCTGAGAGATGACCTGGACAGAACCTTCCGGGCTCAGCGCTTCAATGTTTCCGTTCATATCGATCAGTTTTTCGACCAGATAGGGCTGGAGGGTACGTCCGCGGTTGTTAAAGGCATTATAGGCTTTTAAAAGCTGCATGACATTGACATTAAGCCCATATCCGTAGGAGGCAGTCGCCTTGTAGATCTCGCTTTTAAGCCTGTTTATCGCAGGGACGCTCCCCTGTTTTTCATAAGGGAGCTTAAGTCCGGACTTTTGGGCGAACCCGAAATCGATCAGTCCCTGGTAGTACTCCAGGGCGGGGAGTTTTTGGGCGAGCTGGGAGATTCCGATATTCGAAGAGTGCACGATGACGTTTTCAGCACTCAGCCACTGGAATTTGTGCTCGTCGGTAATGGTCTTCCTGCCGAGTTTCATCCTTCCGTTGTACCCGTTGACCAGGTCGTAAGGGTTTATAAGTTTATGCTCCAGAAGGAGGGAAAAAATAATCGGTTTCAGGACAGAACCCGGTTCAAAACTGTATTCGATGACGTTCGCATTTAAAGAAGAATAGTCCGAACGGCGGATCTTATTGGGAACATACCGGTTGGAGCTGGCCAAAGAGATGACCTTACCGGTAGAAGACTCCATCACGACGGCCATGACCTCGTCTGCGTCCAGTTTCTCTTTCATCTTCGACAGGGTCTGCTCAACACGTTTTTGCAAGGTGACGGGGATGGTCAGCTGAACGTTAAGTCCGTCCCTGTCGGGTCTGGTATAGGATTTTTTATTGAGGATCATATAGTTGTTGACATCCCTCGGCCCGAACTGTTTTCCGTCTTCTTGCGCCTTGAGGGCATAATCAAAACTCTTTTCTATTCCCTTGACCCCCTGTACCCGTGTATAGGCGTCATCCTCGATCTTATGGATATAGCCGATGATCGGGGTCAGTAGGTCCTGGTAGGGATAGCGTCTTTTCTCTCCGCTGGGCAGAATGCTGAGCCCATGCAGGATATGGCGTCCGTTTGGACGGATATACTCGACAAAGACCTTCATCCGGCGGAGCTTGTAGGCCAGCGTCTTCAGGTATTGCGCGGCTTGAGGGTTTATATGGTAGGAGAGGACGACGCTCCCCTTGTTGGAGGAGAGCTTTTTGCCGATTTCTTTTTCGCTGAGACCGCTGTAGATAGAAAAAAGTTTGATAAAGAGCTCTTTCTTGTCGGGATCTATGTTTCTCGTGTTGACAACGGCCTTGTAAAGCTGCTGGGTCGTCGCGATATGAAAACCGTCCGCACTGACTATCTCTCCCCGTTCGGCCCGGGTCTCGTTTGATGTGAACTGGGAAGGAATATGGCGTTTATGAAGGACGGTATAGAGCTGCGAGCTTAAGAAAAAGAGAAAACCTGCGATCAAAAAGAGCAAAAGTACTACTATTTTTTTAGATTTACTGCGGCTGCGCATATCTTTGTAATTACTTTCTGCAATTGTATCGGAAAATTGCTAAAATTAGTAAAAAGGATCTCTTCGGTAAAAAAAGATGAAAGGTTTCACTTTTTGAGAGATCTTTGTGAGTCAAAGAAAGCAATACCCTTGGGTAGAAACGGTATTAAAAGGATTCTCTAATGAAAAAAGTTCTTATTCTGATGATGGGTCTGTGGCTCTTTCTGGGCTGTTCCTCTTTGCGCGTCAATGTCGATTACGACCCCAAGTTTGACTTCTCTTCGCAGCGGGACTTTGTCGTTCTGCATAAAAACCGAGAGGGAGAGGATACTCTCTATAACGACAGGGTGATCAGGGCATTGGTCTCCGAACTGGAAGCCAAAGCGTATCGAAAGACGGAGAGAGAAGAGGCCGATCTGGTCTTCGTCTTTCATACCAACGTCGAAAGTAAAACGGATATTGACAGTGATTACAGGATGATTGGATACGGAGGCTACGGCTACAGCCGTATGATGGTCTCAAGCACGCGTACCTATCACTACAAAAAAGGGACACTGATAATCGATGCGCTTGAGCCCTCCTCGCAAAAGATCGTCTGGAGGGGAGTGGCTACGGATGTCTTGAAAAAACAGGAGACGCCTCAGGAACGCACGGCATATATCAACGAGGTCGTAAAAGAGACGATGAAGGATTTTCCGCGCAGGCAAGCACCGCAATAATGATACATGAGTTCACAAAGGAGTCCATGCTCTCTATTTCGGCCTCTCTGAGCCGTGAGCTGGCCAAAGGAGAGACGAGGCTGGAGTTTGAAGTACTCAATCCCGACTGCTTTAAAAGTACGTATGCGGGAGAGCTCGTAGAGGTAGAGGGCCGGACTTGTCTCTACCGCGGATACAAGGCGTGGACGGATCTGGCGGAGCTTCTTTTTTGCCGGATGCTGACACCGCGCACTATAGACGGGAGCAGGGTGCTGATCACTTACGAAAAGCTCGACCTGGAAGACTCTTTTCACAGTTCTGAGGGCAGAGAAGAGAAGTACGGCGTAGATTCGCCTTTTTTCAAGATCGATAAAAACGAAGAGCCCGCCTTCCTCCTGCCCTATAGCAATGCCCTCAAAAATGTGAAGATAGAAAAGAGAAAACGCGTCCTGGACCTCGGCGTGAATTCCGGGGACGAGTTTCACCTTATCAAGGAGCTTTTGGACGGAGCCGAATACGAGAAGACGGAGTTTATCGGTATAGACCACTCTGCTTCGGCCATAGCGTTCGCCAAAAGACGTTTTCCCGAAGGGAATGTGAGCTTTATAGAACACGATATCAACAAACTGGACGAGCTAAAACTCGGGAGGTTCGATCTGATCATCTCCATAGGGACCTTTCAGAGTCCCGGCATCGACTTCAAACCCTTTTTTATGTCCCTGGTACAAAACTATTTGAGTGAAGAGGGGGCGCTCATTCTCGGTTTTCCAAACTGCCGATGGATGGGGGGCGAGATGATATACGGGGCGAAGGTGCCCAACTACTCCTATTCCGAGATGGGGCTTCTGTATAAGGATGTTCACTACTGCAAGAAGTATCTTCAGCAGAAAAGGTTTCGAGTCACTCTGACGGGGAAGGATTATGTGTTTTTGACGGCTACGAAGATAGGGGTGTAGCATTTGGTTTGAGAAACAAGTTGCCTGTAGGATAACTTGTTTCTCAACAAAGTTTTGTTATATCGTTTATATACTTGTACTGTTTGTCCCATATATGACTTTTATTGAACCAGTAAATTTACAAGCATCTTTTGCAGATTTCATATCCCCTCTTAAATTAGTACTATTTGAACCTTTTCTATAAACAAATGCAATCTTTTGATTATGGGTTGTAACATCATAAGCAAGTGCCTCTAACTTTTCTAAGATGCAAGATATGTCTTTTGTTCCTTCTAATCTAGCTACCATTTTTTATCCTTTTGTGTTGATATAACGTTTGAGTCAACCGACTGTTAGCAGTTCTGTTTGAGGTCCGGTTAGATTGGTGTTAGTTTTTATATGTTGAGTTACAGTAAGGATGTGCTAATTGACCATTTTCAACCACACCTAATCCTCCATCTTCTTTACGTTCAATATGATCAATAGTTATAGAGTTTTTATGGAGTAGACCAACACATATTGAGCATTTAACTGCACTTTCTATGGCTTCCCTAATAAAGACCTCAGATTTTCGCTCTCTTGAAAAATCCTTACTGGTTACTTCTTCTGCTCCTTCATCACTCAATGTTATAAAAGAAAAATCAGAGTTAGCTCTTATCTTTGTTGGTAAGTCGTCTATGGCAACACCATATTTTAAACAATCAATAACGACAAAATACAGTTTTGCGATATGAGGGTATGCGGTAGATGCACTTCTATACTTCCTAACAACTTGTTGAATAATATAGTCATATTTTTGTAAAAATATTTCAAAGTCTGAACGGGTCTCTGTAAACCAACTAAACTTATTTGCTTTTTCTAACTGTTGTATAAATTCAATGGCAGCCCAAAAAGATGCGGGTTTATGTCTACCATCTTTGGAATAAAAGTAAATTGCAGGATGTAATCCAAGAGAAGAAGGGTGGACACTATTAAGTCTTCTTACTACCTTTAGACAGTTATTTAAATATCTAACAGTTTTTTGTCCATCAATATCATCCATTTCTTCACTGTTTTTATCAATATTATTAGTTTTATTTACTAACTCAAGTATTAAAGATTGACCTTGTGACGAAAAGTTTTTTCCTCCTACTGGTAAATCCAAAGTCTTTATAGGGTTTGTAAGTGATGGCTGAAATATTATTTCGTTAATCTCTTCAGCAAGATGTTGAATATCAGATTGTACATTTTCTTCATATGATGACCAATATTTATGACCTTTACCACTACGTAATATTGCCCTTGTAGCTATACCAGCAGGTTTTCGTCTTGATTTTAAAAGTTTGAGCTCTGTCTTATCTATTGATGCAGCTTGCTGGTTAATTTTAAAAAAAGAACTTTCAGCTTTTTTTGAATCACCTTCAACCCATTGGACCTGTATTGCTAAAGCTCCAAGTGATTTTGCTTTTTCAGCAATATGCGGTTCTACTTTATCAGGGTTTCTTAATGCAAGTTGATAATCAGAAAACAAACCAATTTGTTTTCTTACAGCTTTTCTCGTGTTTTCAGAAGCTAATATTTGCTCTTCAGGTATTATGCCATCATAAAACTCTTTTGATATTTCGCCATCTCCAAAATCATTGTTTATCCAGGAGGCGAGCGCACTAAGCCTATGTGCACCATCAATTACAAAAGTATAGCTTGCTGAATCTCTCCATAATATTACAGCAGGTATGAGGTCTCCTGAGATAAAACTTTCAATAAGTGAAACTATTCTTTTTGCATCCCATTCATTAGTTTCTCTTTGAAAGTCAGGTTTCCTTAATGCACTAAAAAAGAATGAATCATATTCTAAATCTCGAGCTCCAATTGTGGCAACATTTCTAGTTGTTCCACTTGTATCATCTTCGACTTCAAAGTCTTCTCTAGGGATTAATGCATCTAAAACTATGTTTTTTGCCATTTTCGTCCTTTTTCATAATATTTTTACTATCTTATATTTAATTATGCAACTCTTTCATTCATGCACATTCTATACAACTAAGACTTAATTAATAACTTATTTGAATGAAAGCGTGTTGCTAAGTCTGTTTTCAGTACTTGAAACATACTTTATTTTGTTAGTAAAGATATATGAAGGTGACGTATTGATAAATACAAATGGAAAAGCATTGACCCTTGCCTAACTTGCCAAGTGTAAAATTTTTTAGTGTCGAAGAAATTTCACAGAAACCTTAGTTACTGAATAAACAGATGCGTTACCGCATGAGTGCGTCAGAGCATCTGCAAAGCCGAGTGAAACGAGGGTATCCGACAGTGTGTCGGACTTGAAGCCGTGGCGAGAGCTTTTTCCTTCTTTTTCTCGGTAGAAAAAGGAGAGACACGTTAAATACAAAGTAATGAAGCAGGAATATTTTTGATTTTAAAAATGAAGAAAGAAAAATAGCAGTGAAAACTGCTATTTTACATTTGAGTACGAGAAATTTCTTTGTAGGCATTCAGCGCTTTATTGCGCACTTCGAGCATGAGTTTCATACTGATCTCCGCCTTGTCGATAGCAAGAGCAGCCTGATGCAGGTCTTTGACCTGACCCGTCGCTAGATCGCTCATCGCTTTTTCTCCGGCAACCTGCATATCGTTTACGTCATTGAGTGACTGTTTGAGAGCATCGGCGAAGCCTTCACTACTGGTCTGAGTCTTGGCATTGCTTTTGCCTAGGAGATCAGCAGTGGAGAGACCGGAAACTTTATTTAAATCTGACATGGTCTAATTATACCTTATTTATGCTTGAATAATACTCATCGCACTTTGTGCCATGGTTTTTACGCTTTGAAATGCCGCCACATTCGCCTGATATGAACGCGTTGCTTCGATCAGGTCTGCCATCTCGATGACGGGGTTGATGTTCGGATAGGCGACATAACCCTCGGCATTGGCATCGGGATGACCCGGTTCAAACTTCATCATCGGTTCTTTGTCGTCACGGATGATCTTGTCTACCAGTACACTCATAATCGGCGGATTGACTTTTTTATTAAATTCACCCTCGTCAAGAGGATCGGAATATCCTTTGTCGCCGGTGTTCTCCATGAGCCTGTCGTTGAGCACCTTGTTAAAGTCGATGGCTTTGAACATCACCTCTCTTCGGCGGTAGGGTCCGCCCTCTTCGGTACGCGTCGTCTGGGCGTTGGCGATGTTTGATGAAATAACATTGACGCGTGCGCGCTGGGCAGAAAGGCCGTAACCGCTAATATCAAAACTGTTTAAAAACTGGCTCATGATGAAATCCTTTTCACGCTATTTTACGTATTATCTACTATTGTGTTCGTTCAGACGCCTGTAAAACGGCCTTGAAGATCGCGGCTTCTTTTTTCAAAGCCGCCGTGATCCCTTGAAACATCATCGAGTTTTTTGTCATCTCTGTCGTCTCGACGTCAAGGTCAACGCTGTTCCCGTCATTTCGGGCCAGATGCCCGTCGCGGTAATAGAGTTGAGCCTGCTCGCTCTCTGCTTCGCGGGCAGATCTAAAATGGGCACCGTTGGTCTGTGCCAGCTCTAGACGGGGGACCTGGGGCTCGTTGAAAACCTTTTTTGCTTCTTGCTGAAGGGTCTGCTCAAAACTGATGTCTCTGGGACGGTAGAATGGAGTATCCTCGTTTGCGATGTTTCCCGCAATCAAATCCTGCCGTGCGGCACGGTAGTCGAGGGCTTTGGACATTAGGTCATGCGCTCTGCTGATTTGGATACCCATCTCTACTCCTTTAGATATAGTCGTTTTAAAGCAAGTTCTATTCCAAAACAAGCCAAAAGTCACTTCGGCAAAGAATAACTTCTGTTAAATCTTTTTCTCACCGGTTTTTAATCAAAACTTTTGGCACAGATAGATAGAATGTCACGTTAAATAATTATATATCTATAAACTTAATCTAAGAAGCCTCATGACAGATAGATCGCTTTTTTTATCGGTAGTACTGCTCATAACGATAGGGATAGTGCTGTCGTATTCACTCTCTACCTATATCGTCATCCTTTTTGATTACAACCCCTTCCATTTTGCTGCCCGCCAGACGCTGTTCGCACTTTTTTCGATTATCATGATGTGGTCTATCTCCCAGCTTGATGCGGACAGGGCACTTCATCCTATGGGCTTGAGTCTTTTTTTCATCGGCATGTTTTTGATGATGATCATGCCTTTTCTGCCGGCTTCGCTGGTAAGCGAGGTCGGTGGGGCAAAGCGTTGGATCAAGATAGCCGGTTTTTCTGTGGCCCCGGTGGAGTTTTTCAAGGTCGGCTTTGTCTATTTTCTGGCCTGGAGCTTTACGCGAAAACTCAGCTCCCATCACAGCGAGCTCCGTCTTCGGGACGAGTTTGCGCGTTTTATGCCCTATGCCGTTGTCTTTGTGATCGTGATGTTTTTGATCGCCTTCATGCAGAACGACCTTGGACAGGTGGTCGTCTTGGGGCTCACCCTGGCCTTTTTGCTCTTTTTTGCGGGAAGCAGTTTCAAGTTCTTCCTCTCTTTGATCTCTTTGGCCTTCGCGTTTTTTATCTTTTTCATCGCGACGGCGGAGCACAGGATCATTCGGATCAAATCGTGGTGGGCCTCCATCCAAGGCTTCGTCCTGGAGCTCTTCCCGGAGTCTGTGGCGGAGCATCTGCGGATATCCGTGAGCGAAGAGCCCTACCAGATCGGGCACTCTTTGAACGCAATCCATAACGGGGGCTTCTTCGGTACAGGCCTGGCTAACGGGACCTTCAAACTCGGTTTTTTATCCGAGGTCCATACGGATTTTGTTTTGGCAGGCCTGGCCGAGGAGTTCGGCTTTATAGGGGTGCTTTTTGTGACGATTGTAGTGATCATCATCCTGCAGCGCATATTTAAGATCGCCAATCGCAGTGAGAACCCTATCTTTTACCTGTTCAGCCTCGGTGTGGGACTTCTGTTCGCCTTTGCGTTTTTGATGAATGCCTACGGTATCAGCGGCTTGACGCCGATCAAAGGAATCTCGGTCCCTTTTCTCTCTTACGGAGGCTCTTCCATGCTTGCGGCCAGCATAGGGATAGGGATGGTACTGATGGTCTCGAAGAAGATGAGAAGATGACCTTTCTGATCACGGGCGGAGGCACGGGCGGGCACCTGGCCATTGCAAAAAGCCTGAAGGATGCGGTAATAAAAGCCGGTCACGGCTGTATATTCGTCGGTTCGACCTCGGGGCAGGACAGGTCCTGGTTTGAGGATGACGATAGTTTTGAATCCGTGCATTTTTTGGAAACCTCAGGCGTCGTTAACAAGAGAGGGTGGAGGAAACTCTCTTCTCTGCTGAGCAGTCTTAAGGCTACGCTGAAGGCACTCTCTCTCGTGAAAGGTGCGGATGCGGTGATAAGCGTAGGAGGGTTTTCGGCTGCTCCGGCCTCCTTTGCCTCCCTTCTGCTGGGGCGCCCCTATTTTATTCATGAACAAAACGCGGCTGTCGGGCATTTGAACAGACTTCTGCGCCCCTACTCAAAGGCTTTTTTCAGCTCATACGAAGAGGAGTCTCCGGTCAGGGATTACCCCGTAAGAGAGAGCTTTTTTGAGCATGCCCGTACACGCGAAAAGGTCAAGACCGTCATCTTTCTGGGGGGATCTCAAGGAGCACGCTTTATTAATGAGCTAGCGATCAAGGTTGCGCCTCTGCTCCGGGAAAAAGGGATAGGGATCATACACCAGGCGGGAAAATCGGAACTGAAGAAGGTAAAAGAAGAGTATGAAGCGCTCGGGATAGAGGCGGAGGTCTTTGATTTCAGAGCTGACCTTGACCTCTTGATGCAAAAAAGCGACCTTGCCGTGAGCCGTTCGGGTGCGAGCACTTTATGGGAACTCTGCGCCTCCTGTCTGCCTGCTCTATATATTCCTTATCCCTACGCCGCGGCTGACCATCAGTTCCATAATGCCTCTTTTTTGTTGGAAAAAAAGGCGTCCTGGCTATGCCGGCAGGAGGATGGGCCTTATGAGGTCCTGGCGGCTCTTCTGGATAAAAGTGTAAAGAGAGAGAGTGAGATTTTAAAAGAGATCATCCATAAAGAGGGTGCAGAGTCGATGATAAGGGAGATAGAGAAATGCTTGGCGAATTAACAAAGCTGATTGTCACTACGGTAGGCGACTGGGGATATACGGGAATTTTTATTATGATGGCTGTCGAGAGCAGTTTCATCCCCTTTCCCAGCGAGATCGTCATGGTACCGGCAGGCTATCTTGCCTATAAGGGAGAGATGAGCCTCTTTCTGGTGCTGTTCGCGGGTTTTGCAGGCTCGATGGTAGGGGCATGGGTGAACTATGTTTTGGCCATGAGCCTGGGCCGTAGGTTCCTGTACAGGTACGGAAAATATTTTTTCATGCAGCCGAAGACCCTGAACAAGATGGAAGGCTTTTTTAAGACGCACGGGGCCGTTTCCACCTTTAGCGGACGTTTGATTCCCGGTATCCGCCAGCTGATATCTATTCCCGCGGGACTTTCGAGGATGTCTTTCGGACTCTTCAGCTTTTATACTTTCTTAGGGGCGGGGTTATGGTCGAGCGCACTGGTCTTCCTGGGTTACTATATGGGTGAGAATGAAGAGCTTATCAAAGAGTACCTGCATGAACTGGTCTGGGTGGCGCTGGGCCTGGTAACTGTTATTGCGACGATATACACCTATCTGCACAAACGAAAAAACCGTCTTCTCTAAAGGAGAAAGAGGAGAGAGTTCCTATTTCTCTTTATTTAAACACGCTCTTTGCGAAACCTCTTTGGAGATGAGAATGATCTCTCTTGAAAGCTTGGATCAGGGAAAAGCTTAGAAATTTTATAGTATTTTTACTCCTACTTAGATATAATCGCGTACTTTTTTAAATGACAAAGGTTTTTAAGTAAGCCTTTTTACAAGGCGATAAAATGGACGTTCGTAAAGCATTTTTAGACTACTTTGAATCCAAGGGGCACGGAAAAGTTGCCAGTGCTCCCTTGGTACCCGATGATGCAACACTGCTTTTTAATAATGCAGGTATGGTGCCGTTTAAGTCAATCTTCACGGGAGAGGTTCCGACACCTTCAAATCCGCGTGCGACCTCGTGTCAGACCTGTCTGAGAGCAGGCGGAAAGCATAATGACTTGGAAAATGTCGGCCATACCGCTCGCCACCACACTTTTTTCGAAATGCTTGGAAACTTCTCTTTCGGAGATTACTTCAAAGAAGAGGCGATCGCCTATGCTTGGGAGTTTATTACCGAAGTACTCGAACTGCCTGTTGAAAAGCTGTGGGTGACGGTGCATGAGAGTGATGACGAGGCAGAAGAGATTTGGAAGAAATATATCTCTGCGGACCGGATCATGCGTCTTGGGGACAAGGATAATTTCTGGCAAATGGGCGATACGGGTCCCTGCGGTCCATGTTCGGAGATATTTTATGACCAGGGTGAAGAGAACTTCAACGGTCCCGAAGACCGCATGGGCGGAGAGGGTGACCGTTTTCTAGAGATCTGGAACCTCGTTTTCATGCAGTATGAGCGCGATAAAAAAGGTCACCTTGAGCCGCTTCCAAAACCTTCTATCGACACGGGAATGGGACTTGAACGTGTTATCGCCGTTAAAGAGGGCGCCCTTTCGAACTACGACACTTCTATGTTCATGCCGATGATCAACAAGGTAGAAGAGTTTACGGGCAAGAAGTATGAATATGCGACAGGTGCTTCCTACCGCGTTATTGCAGATCATATCCGTACGGCAGTCTTCTTGCTTGCTCAGGATATCAACTTCTCAAATGAGGGACGCGGTTACGTACTTCGCCGCATCCTTCGCCGTGCGGTTCGTCACGGATATCTTCTCGGCCTGCACGAAGCCTTTATGTACAAGATCGTCGATACTCTTGTCAAGCAGATGAAGGAGGTCTATCCTTACCTTGCCACCAAAGCAGAGACGGTCAAGACACAGATCCAGCTTGAAGAGGAGCGTTTCTACAAGACGATCGCTTCGGGTATAGAGCTTTTCAATGCAGAGCTGAAAAATACGAAAGATATCTTCAGCGGAGAGGTGGCATTCAAGCTTTATGACACCTTCGGTTTTCCTCTGGACCTGACGGAAGATATGCTTAAAGAGAAAAACCTTAAACTCGATTCTGCAAAGTTTGATGAGTTGATGCAGGCGCAGAGAGAAAGAGCAAAAGCGGCCTGGAAGGGCTCGGGTGATGCGGCTACCGAAGGTGACTTTAAAGCCCTTCTCGAGAAGTTTGGCAAGAACGAGTTTACGGGCTACGAAGGGAGAGAAAACGAAGCGACAGTCTTGGCCCTTTTGAGCGAAGACTTCAAAGTCGTCGACGAGCTTCATGGCTCCCATACGGGATGGGTATTGCTTGACAAGACACCTTTTTATGCAGAGAGCGGCGGTCAGGTCGGTGACAGAGGTGTTCTCGAAGGCCATGCGACTGTTACGGATACCTGTAAGTTTTTTGAGCTGAACCTTTCCCATGTTGAGGTGAAAAAGACGATAAGCACGGATGCGAAAATCAAGGCTATCGTGGATATTAACCGTTTGGAAGTCGAGAAACACCACTCGGCTACCCACCTTTTACATGCTGCCCTGTATGACGTCTTGGGGGAACATATCTCTCAGGCGGGTTCATTGAATGATGCCCTGCGCCTTCGTTTCGACTTCTCGCATCCGAAGGCGATGACAGCCTCAGAGATCGCAGAAGTCGAAGAGCAGGTGAATTATCAGATCTTGCGCGGAATTTCGGGTAATACGAAAGAGATGAGCATAGAAGAGGCAAAGAACTCCGGTGCGAAGGCGCAGTTTGGCGAAAAGTACGGAGAGAAAGTCCGTGTCGTCAGTTTCGGCGATGCTTCGGTCGAGCTTTGCGGAGGAACGCACGTCGAGAATACGGCGGTGATCGGGACCTTTATCATTACCAAGGAATCGGGCGTCTCAGCCGGCGTTCGCCGTATAGAAGCAGTATGCGGAAATGCCGCATATAAGCTCTTTAAAGAGCAGAGGCACGCTCTTCTTCAAGCGGAAGAGGAAGTAAAGAACAGAGATGTGCTCTTAGGGATAAACAAGCTTAAAGAGCAGGTCAAAACACTCAAGAACGAAGTGCAAGAAGCGATGTCCGCTTCAAAAGAGGAGCTCAAGGCTGAAGAGATCAACGGGACAAACATCATCGTTGAAGAGATCAAAAGCGGGGATGTGAAAACGCGTATAGACGAGCTTAAGAATGAAAACCAGTCTTTATGTGCAATGTTGTTCCAAGTTAAAGGTGATAAAGTTCTGATCGCAGCCGGTGTCAAGGAAGCAGATGCAAAGGCAGGTGACTGGATCAAACAGATCGCCCCTATTCTTGGCGGAGGCGGCGGGGGCCGTCCTGACTTTGCGCAAGCGGGAGGGAAGGACCCCTCTAAACTTGAAAAGGCCAAGGCAGAGTCTTTGGCCTATATCAAAGAACAATTAAATTCATAGGATTATAAATGAAACAGGCAATGACAGATCTATTTTGGGCGAATACGGAGCTGATCGTATTTTTACACGTAATCTCGGCGGTGATCTGGGTCGGCGGAATGGTCGCGATGCGTTTTGCGGCACATCAATCTTTTGTGCATGTAGAAGAACCGCTTTTCAGACTAGAACGCATAGCACATGCGCTTAAACGTCTTTTTACAATCGTATTACCCTTTGTGATCATATTGATTGTTACGGCAGTACTTATGGCCGTAGGCTGGGACTTTCGCAACGCGGCGGTAGACGCAGGTGGAACGGTAATCGACGAACATGCGATGGCTATGTATAACCTTGTCCATATCAAAGAGGCTATCTGGATGGTCATGGCAATGAACTTGGGTCTGATGATGTTCCTGCGTTCAAAGGCGGAAAAGTTTTTGCTTGCAGATAATTTGCTCCAGGCACAGAAAAAACTTGGGCTCATAGGCCAGTACCTTGTGCCTTTGAATATTGTTCTGGGTGTTATCGCTGTTTATATGGGTGTGGTACTCCGCTACTCTCATTCATAAAGCTGATTACTCTGAAACCCCCTGTCCCCCGGGGTGTTTTTCAAACTATTAACAATAATACTTCTCCATCATATAGATAACTCTTATATCTTAATATCTGTCTCTTATACACATCTCCGAGC
>CAXGZT010000025.1:0-19572 GCA_964014335.1 uncultured Campylobacterales bacterium
GGGCAGTTCTCCTTATACCTCTGTTCGATAAACTTCCAGGCATTATGGGAAAAGAGAAAATCCGTATAGGGCATCTTCTGCATATAAAATTCGATCGAATGCATCTGCTCGGGGATCCGATCTTTCTCATTCTTAAAAAAAGCATACAGCTCTTCGACCGTCTGTATCGCCTCTTTATTCCCTTCACGTTTGCTGGGCAAAGGCTTGTCATCATCAAACATATAATGCACCTCTAAATGCACAAGGTTGTCCGGCAGTTCATACAGGATCTCTCCGTAATCCTCTTTTCGTGAGCCCAAGAAGACAATGCCGAAGCTAAACTCGCTCAGCCCTATCAACAGTTGATGTATCCATGAGGAGACCCCTCCCCTGACGTAAGGGTAAGTCCCTTCGCCCAGGATCATGATATCAAAGGCTTCGCTTTTTCTGATATACTCAGCCATCATGGCTCCATTGCGCTACGACAGGATACATCATCGTGTTCATCTCCAGGCTCTTGACGATGGAGAGCATGGAGCGGATGGACTGGTAGTTTCCGCGTTCGAAATAGAGCTCCGCCAGATAGGGCACGATGTACTCATGATCCACACCGTTCTCGATGGCCATAACAAACTGGGTGCTCGCCTCTTCATACTCTTTTTTCTCCAGATATATCTTTCCCAAGAGCGTGTTCATCGACGTGTCTGACATATCCGTTTCAAAAACAATCTTCGCATATTTCAAGGACTCGTTGACCAAAAAGTTTTTCAACACCTCGTCCGAAAGGTCGAAGTAGACCATATCCCAATAAAGGTAGGCCAACTCCTTGGCAGCCTCGATATATTCGTCGCTCTTCTCTTCTGCCGCTTTGAACCGAAGGGAGGCCCTGTGGATCTTCGTGTTGATATCCTGTTCCAAGCCGTCGATAAGGGAGAAGCTGTACAGACGTATCTCATCATCTCTGTCCGACAAAGAGTGTTTGATCAGGGAGATGTTTTTTCTGCTCATATCTTCGGAGACTGCGGACAAGGCCTTCATCCGTTTCGCCTTTGGCGCATCTGTGTTGGACATCAGTTCCACCATCGACCCCTCGCCGAAGAGACGTTTTACATTGGGGAACTCATGGTCGAGCTCCTGCATATTCAACATTTTGGTGTTTTTCAGCACCTTGGCATATCTGACCCGCAGGAGATAGTACCCCAACCACAGCGTGAACAGGTATCCCAGAAGAGGAATGGCGATATTAAAGAAAAGAGAGAGCAAAAAAACACCCTTCAGACTCTCCGTATAACGCCGGCGGAGCAAAAGAGCTACAAAAAGGGAGAGCACAGAGGAGATGACGATATGCACAAGATAAAAACCGGACAATGAGGCTAGAGTCACGACTTCAAATAGCATTATTCTCTATCTCTGCATAACGTTTCGCTATCTCCAGTTCAGAGATATCAAAGAGGGAAAACTCCAGACGCTCGTCCTCCTCCTCAATCTTCATCAGTTTGAACAGACGCTGTAAAAACCCCCGGGCCGATGCCTCATCCGCGAAAGGGAACAAGATGGCAAGAACCTCGCAGCCCGATGCCTTGTGCGTGGAGAACATATCCAGTGAGCGCAGGTTTTTCTCCACCATCTCCACAATCAGGTGCGACAGCAGTTCATCTTTGCTCTTGATGACGAGGATCGTTGACTCTACATCATATTTCACATAAAGTTTATGCACCCTCTTGAGCTCAAAAGCAAAGCTCTCATCCACAGGGGAGTCCTTGGCCGACTTGATACTGTGCCATTTTTCAAGCTCGTCTATGAAGTAAGCGATCAGCACGGAGATCGTAATCAGGGTATCTTTGTTAAACGACAAAAAAGGCATCTTTTTGATAAGCAGCATCCCCTTGACACGGTCGTATGAGACGGCAGGGATGACGGCAAGATACTCGCTGTTGTTCTGGACCTCTTGCGAGCTCACATACATGGGACTCTTTTTGACAAAGGCCGCCTCGACCATGGGGTCACCCTTGCCTATCGGGTCCGTGCGTTTTTCGTCATACACATCATAGAGTCTGTCCTTATGGACAAGGCAGAGCTCGGCCTCGCTCACATTGAAAGATTTATGCAGAAGCGTCAGAAACTCTTTATAATAATCACCCTCTTTGACATAGGCTTCCTTAAGCATCCGGATGCTGTTTCTCAGGCTCATGGGCTTAAAGACGTAGTTCTTTTCCAGTTGATCATGGGAGATCTTAAGGGTGTAAAAAGCGTTCGTCAACTCGTCAAGTTTGATTCTCAAGTAGGTGTTTTTAGAGCTGTTCTGAATGATTTTACGGTTCCAAAAATAGTGGAACTCCCCCAATACGAGGACCAGTATAAAGAGATACAAAAACTCTCTGACCGGGAACTCTTGATAGAACAGCTGCAGGACAGATACCGTTATAAGAACCGCAACAAGACCGTTTCCGATACCGTGGAACAGCGTGATTATCATCATCACCAATACCAGATACATCATCTCGTAATGAATAAGAAGAGGGTCTTCCGGCTCAAACAGATAGCCGATAACCATAAAGGCAGTCAAAATAAGAGCCGTCTCAAGGTAGGAGTAGCGCGAGACTGTAAGACGAAGCTTATGGGTAAGAAGCATTTAGTCGTATCTACTATTCTTGGAACATTGCTTCTATCATAGCCTGAGCCGTCGTTCCGATAGATGCATTACCCCAATCATTGCTTGAAGCCGTCGTGCTCCATACAACCTTTGCCGAGTCGACCGCTATAAGTTTACAATGTAAACTTACGGCTGGTTCACCATCAATTCCCGTTTTATAGCGCCATTCACTGACTCCGCCTGTAAGCAGATAGTCTGAACCCCTGTTTCTTGCTATTTGGATCATCTCATCCAGACTCTCTGTTCTGGCAGAGACAAGGTTAACTACCTTATACCTTTTGCTTAGCAACACACCTTCGACAAGGTTAGATGCCCGCATACCGGCCTGAGGGGTATCGGTATAGTTCTGCAGTGAGAACAGAGAGATAGACTGGACTTTCTCAGCTTTGGGCAGGGGCGGAGTTGTCGTAATTTGCAGTGTTGAACATGCCCCTAAAAAAAAGGTCAAGACAAAAGGATATAGTACTTTCATGAGTTTTCCTGATTGATACTAGTGTTATTGACATTCTAGCGAATCTCATGCAAAAAAGAGTATGAAATCTCAAAACAGGACTAATTACTACAAAAATATGATAATTCTAATCAACCCTCTTCTATAAGGGTAGATATCTTTTCAAAAATATCCAAGACTTCGGATTTTTTTTCAAAATAGCTGTTTTTGTTGGCAATGAGGTAGGTCGAGGAGGTCATGATCTCTTCGACCACTTCCAAACCGTTTTGCTTCATCGTCGTACCCGTTTCGACAATGTCCACTATCATATCAGCCAAACCGACAAGAGGTGCCAGTTCGATAGAGCCGTACAGCTTGATCACATCGGCAGCGACTGCACGCTCCGCAAAGTATCTTTTGGTGATGTTGACCATCTTCGTAGCGACTTTAAGCTCAGGCTTGCTCAGGTCAAGTTTTTCGCCCTTGCGCATTCCGATAGCGACCTTGCAGACACCTTTTTTCAAGTCAAGCAGACGGATGACATCAAGCCCCTGCTCTTCCAGAGTATCCAGGCCCACTACTCCGATATCCGCTGCTTGATGATAGACATAGGTCGCGACATCTTGGTTACGGACTAGCAGGAACTTGAAGTTCGGTGTTTCTAAGATCAGTTTTCTGTCATCGAAGGTGAACTCTTCACCAAAAATCGAGGCAAAAATTTCTAAGGTCTCTTCAGCGATTCGACCTTTCGGTAGGGCAACGGTAAGCATTAGGCTTGTCCTTGTATAATCTTTTTCATTCCCTTAAACACCAGGTTTCGATCTATCTTGGCGCCGGGAATAAAAGGTAAAAGCTTATCAGCATCTCCACCGGTTAAAATAACCGGTACGGGTTCTGACAGTAAACGGATACTAGAGACTAAAGGGGCAATCGCACCATAGCTCAAGGCATCTTCCGTATTTTTCGGCATTTTAGCCAAATCTATCTCAAAGTTGAATGAAACTTCAAGGCGGGGCGAGATATCTTTAAAACATTTCTGCAAAGCGCTCAGGCCCGGATAGATATACCCGCCTTCATGTTTAGCCGCTTTGACAAGGTCAACCGTGATGGCAGAACCCGCATCGACGATGAGGGCATTCTCCACTGCTTCGCAGCAGACGACCCTGTCAATTCCCATCGTCTCGTAATACTTTGTAAAGTCTATCATGGAGCGGAGGTTTATCCAGTTTTTCTCCATCTCAAGACGTTTTTCCCAGTAATCGTTGACCGAGATATAATAGACTCTCTCCCTGACCGAAGAGATATCAAACTGCTCTGCCGGGATTGTTTTACCATCACTGAAACTGAAGTTTGTATTCCCGATATCACAAAATAGACTACTCTTCAATAATCTTCCATTTGGCTTTTTTAAAGGCCTCTTTTGCCTTTGAACAGATGGGGGCATCAAGCATCAGTACCTTTCCTCTGAACTGATGATCCCTGTACAGAGACATTTTTACGACTATCTCTTCAAACTTCTGTACGTCTTTCATCAGCAAACGGCTTTTTTGCGAAACCACGATGATGGCATTATAATAGCGATTAAGATCAAGAGCGGCATAAAGCCTCACCTTGTTTCTTATCTTCAGCTCTTTGACCTGTATCTCTTCTAGTTTTTTATATATCCGTCCGTTATGGCGAAGGGTTTCTACGAGTACTTTCATTCTTCTCTTATCTTCCTAAGCGTGGGCTCCAGCCTGAAACATCGCTTTGCGACTGCCACGGCTTGTTTTATTACTCTAATTATAACTTTTTTTACTTAATAAAGGCGGGAAAGAAAGAGCATAAAACCTTTATGCTTATTTTGCCATGGGATGGTATTGGAGTACGGTCTCTTGCAGGTTCTGCCTCTGTATATGGGTATAGACCTGCGTTGTCAACAGCGAGGCATGGCCCAATAGCTCCTGCACGACCCGAAGGTCTGCTCCGCCCAGGATCAAAGCCGTGGCATAGGAGTGGCGGAGAACATGGGGTGAGACATTGAGATATTTACGGGTGATCTTATAGGCGGATATACGGCTGAGCACCTTGCCTCGGTAGTTCAACCACAGCTTTGTTGATTCAAAGGGGCATTCCGCCTCATATGTTTTTATCGCTTCTATCGCTTCCTTTGCGATGGGCACGACACGCTCTTTATCCCCCTTGGCGTGACGGACACGAAGCCACTGCTCTTCAATATCCGTATGCTCTATAGCAAGGCACTCCGATATACGCGTTCCGGTCGCATACAAAAAGAGGATCAATGCATAATCGCGGCGGCCGATCCATGTACTTCTGTCTATAGCAGAAAGGGAAGAGAAGATATGTTCATAAGAGAGGTATTTGGGAAGGTTTGAAGGGATTTTCGAAAACTTAAACTTCCGGCGGGACTCTTTTCCGCTGTGAAACTCCAGATGGCAGAACTCGTAAAAGGCGTTGATGGAGGAGAGTTTTCGGTTAAGCGTGCGTTTGTTCTCAAACTGCGAAAGGTATTTTAGGAGCTTAGTCTCATCAAGTTCCAAGAGTGGGCGCTTGCAAGACACTTCGATCAGTAGCAGGTCGTTTTTGTAGGCCTGTATACTTGCCTTGCTCAGGGCCTTTATAATCGTTATATACTCTATAAAGGCTTCAAGCTGGGGAGACATGGGCTCTCTATTTCACCTTGATATAGACATTATCAAAGTAAAATCCCTCCTCAGAGCTATAAAAATAGCCATCTTCCAAGTTAAAGTCATAGACCTTGAATGAGGAGAGATCCCTGTCGGCGATAATAATATACTCCTCTTTTTCGGCAGCATATACGGCCTCGTCTGTCACGATCAGGCCTAAGAAGTGGGCGAAAGGGAATTTATGACGCTTGATGATCTCCAGCTCGTGGCTCAAGGCAATAAGTTCACCCTGTTTCGTCGCCACCCATACCCCATCATCATTCACAACCACATTGCGTGCTTCCAACTCTACTCTCAGCTCTTTTTCGCCCAGGGTATAGATCTTCGATGGTGTTGCAGCATAAAGTCTATCTTTTACTACATTAAAATAGATTATATTATTAAAATACTCTTCTGAACTGACGATAATCGTTCGTACAAGCTCTTTGGCATCTGCGTTGACAATAACGATCTTTCCATCAAGCGTAGGGAAAAGGACCAGATCGTTTAAAAAACGGGGATTTGCGATACGCATATCAACGGCCGTCGATTCTGAGGCTGGCTCTTTAAATAAAAGCGTGCCTGTACTAAACTCATACAGGGCCAGTTCATTATCTGCAAAGACAACCGCTAGAAGGTCGCCTTGAAGGGCAACCGTTGCTACCGTTTTTGAAAGCTTTAAGGCCTTGCTCTCATGTTCATTTTTGACGGCAAAGATTTCGCCGCCTACCTTTAAGCCGAGACTCCACTCATCATTTTTGAAAACAAAGCGATACCCCCGGGGAAAAACCGTTTGCTCTCTCCCCTCTTTAGTGATGACACTGCCATCTTCCAAGGTCGCACTTTCACCGCTGACTTCTATGATAGAAGCATCGAATCTCTGCGTCAAGGGAATAGAGTCCTCTGTATCATCAGGTTTGTAATACTCTTTGGAACTGCAGCCCAAGAAGAGTATTAGAAGCACTAATGCGGAAAATGAGCTCTTTAACATCTATTTTACTCCATAATGCTGGAGCAACATCACCATCTTCTTCAAAGACGACCCTTCATCTATTAGGTTCAAACGTGCTTTCGCCTCGTCTGTCTTCCCCTCCTGCATCAACAAAACGGCCTCATTCAAGAGAGCCAAATCCTTTAAGATCGCATTCTGGTTAAGCGCATAATCGTTCAATGCTCTCTTGTCTTTCTTCAGTGCGGCCAACTCGTAAGCCGCTAGATCAGAAACGACATCAGAAGAAGATGACTTCAAAGACTCGAGCAGACCTTCATCATGTTTTTCTAAGGCTAAGCCTAACTGCCAAGCATCATACAGCTGCGCATTATTCTCTTTTAACACCTGGATCGCATCCTTGTCATCGGGCGTATTCAGAAGCTTTAGATACGCCTCGTTTGAACTTTCTATAGAGTTTTCAAGGTTTGTTTGATAGATGCTGTTCCCTACAATCACGACAAATATAGCTACGACAGCACTGATTAAAGGCATCTTGTACTTTTTTACAAAGCGTTCTGTTTTTACGGCACTTTCAAAGAGCTTTTCTTCTTGACTCAACTCTTCTTTTACTATCTTAATGTTTTCTTTTAAACTCACAAAGGATTCCTTATTTTGAATAACACCAAAGGAGCCAAGCCCCTCTGCTTAGGTTAACACTGTGTTTTATGACATAAGCAAAACGCACCAAACACATAAAAAGCGACTCTAACTCTTAAATTAAAGCCATGCTTGTGTTAATAATATTGATATGTTATCTTATTAAAGTTAAAAGTGTCCAAAACTCTTAAGAAAATCAACTTTAATTAGAATAATTTTGTTACAATCATTGCATTATTTTTATTACAAGGACAGAACGTGCAAATTGATGATGCGCTATTGACAAAACTTGAAAAACTCTCTTATCTTAAGATCGCTGAAGAGAAACGTGCAGAAGTGATCTCGCAGCTCAGCGAGATTGTCTCTTTTGTTGAGAATCTAAGTGAACTTGACACAAAAGAGCTTGATCCGACTTTCAGCATGACGGACAAGGGTACTCGTCTGCGTGAAGATGCCTCATTTTCTTCAAAAGAGATCTCAGAATCTATCTTAAAAAATGCTCCTCACAGTGAAGACAACTTCTTTATTGTTCCAAAGATCATCGAATAATGCTTAAAGTCTATGGGATTAAAAACTGTGACAGTGTTAAAAAAGCAATAAAGTTTTTAAAACAGCACAATATAGAGCATGAACTACAGGACTTTAAAACAGATGCAGTAGGCTGCGATGTAGTGCAAAGATGGGCCAAAAGTGTAGAAATGAAACAGCTTTTCAATACCCGCGGAACGACTTACCGAACGTTGAAGCTCAAAGAGCTGGACCTCGATGACGAACAAAAACTCGAGTGGCTGTGTAAAGAGAACATGTTAATTAAACGACCTGTGATAGAATATGCTCACGACAAATTTATAGTTGGATTTGATGAGAGTACCTATAAGGAGAAATTATTATGAGTTTAGATATTCGTAAACTTTTAAAGTCCGTTGTTGCCTACAAGGCTTCTGATCTGCACCTTGTATCACGTTCTGAACCTCAGATTCGTATTGACGGTAAACTGGTTTCACTCAACCTTCCTGTTATGGACGGGACGATGATCGAAGAGATGGCTTACTCTCTGCTCACCGACAAGCAGAAAAAAGAGTTTGAAGAGGAGTTGGAACTGGACTTTGCGATCGTACTTCCCGATATCGGCCGTTTTCGTGCCAACTATTACCGTGTGATGGGTGATATCGCCTGTGCCTTTCGTATTATTCCTATCGATATCCCTTCCCTCGACCAGCTCAATGCAAAACCTGTCTTCAAAGAACTCATCAAACGGGAAAAAGGGCTCATCCTTGTTACAGGACCTACGGGTTCGGGTAAATCGACTACACTCGCGGCTATGCTGAACGAAATCAACGAGACAGAGAACAAACATATTATCACCGTTGAAGACCCGGTGGAGTTTATGCATGACAATAAGAAGTCTCTTTTTTCCCACCGCAATGTAGGAACAGACACCCGCTCTTTCGGGCACGCGCTTAAATTTGCGATGCGTGAAGACCCGGACATCATCCTTATCGGGGAGATGCGTGACCAAGAAACCGTAGGGGCCGCCCTGACCGCAGCAGAAACAGGCCACTTGGTCTTCGGAACACTGCACACAAACTCGGCTCCGGAGACGATCAACCGTATTATTGATGTATTTAGCGGAGAAGAGCAGCCTCAGATACGTGCGCAGTTGGCCACCTCTCTCGTCGCCGTTATCTCTCAGGCTCTTCTTCCTCGCATAGGCGGCGGACGTGTTGCTGCCCAGGAGATCATGATCACCAATCCGGCAATCAAAAACCTTATTCGTGAGGACAAGGTCCACCAACTCTACTCACAAATGCAGCTCAATCAGCAAAACACGGGTATGGTCACCCAGACTCAAGAACTTGTTGAATATTTAAGACAAAAAGCGATCAGCAAAGACAGCGCTATTCAATATTCAAACCGCCCGGACGAACTGCTAAACGTCATCAAAAACATGTAAATCGCACTTAATGCGATTTCGCCCTCTTTCAGAACTGCCCTTCCCTGCTTTAACAAATGCTCTTTTAATATGGAAATACTTTATGCGAAGAGGATCATACCGTTTCAATGTGCTAGCCCACTGAATCCGGCAGAGTCGGAGACTACTGCTTTTTCGCAGCTTTCAGCGAATCTGCGATAAGGAATGCCAACTCAAGCGCCTGATCGGCATTCAGACGCGGATCACAATGCGTATGGTAACGGCTTTTAAGGTCCTCATCACTGATATTGAATGCACCGCCCGTACATTCAGTCACGTCCTTGCCGGTCATCTCCAGGTGGACACCTCCGCCGTAGGTGCCTTCCGCGTTATGTACTTCGAAGAAACTCTTCATCTCAGCCAGAACAGCATCTACCGGGCGGGTTTTATAACCCGTTGTTGATTTGATCGTATTACCATGCATCGGATCACACGACCATAATATGTTTTTCCCTTCACGCTCAACAGCACGAATAAGTTTAGGAAGATGATCGCCCACCTTATCCGCACCCATACGGACGATCACATTTAAGCGACCCATTTCATTTTCCGGATTGACCGCATCAATGAGGCGGATCAGTTCATCCGGATCCATGCTCGGACCCGCTTTTACACCGATAGGGTTCTTAATCCCGCGCATAAACTCAATGTGTGCCTCTTCCAGACCGCGTGTTCTGTCACCGATCCACAGCATATGTGCTGATGTATCGTACCACTCCCCTGTTAGAGAGTCTTGGCGGGTGAACGCTTCTTCGTACTCTAAAAGAAGCGCTTCATGCGAGGTGTAGAAATCTGTCTCTCGCAGGGTACGGTATGTCTTGGAGCTCACGCCACAGGCCGCCATAAAGGACAAAGACTCTTCAATGCGGTTCGCTAGGTCTTCATACTTCTCCTTAAGCGGCGAGTCTTTGACAAAGTCTAGGTTCCACTGGTGGACCTGATGAAGGTCAGCCAGACCGCCCGATGCAAAGGCGCGCAGAAGGTTTAGCGTGGAAGAAGACTGGTTGTAGGCTTGAATCATACGCTCAGGGTCCGGAGTGCGGGCCTCTTTTGTAAATTCGACACTGTTAACGATATCACCGCGATATGATGGAAGCGTGATCTCGCCCACTGTCTCAAAGTCTGATGAACGGGGTTTTGCGAACTGTCCGCCCATACGTCCGACTTTTACGACAGGAGAGGAGCCGGCAAAGGTCATTACAACAGCCATCTGCATCAGCGCCTTGAAAGTGTCACGGATATTATCCGCACCAAATTCGCTAAAACTTTCTGCACAGTCTCCGCCTTGAAGCAAGAATGCATTTCCCTGCATCACTTCAGAAAACTGTTTTTTAAGTGAACGAACTTCACCGGCAAAAACGAGTGGCGGAAACTCATGTAGTTTTTGTGTAACGCGCTTGAGATGATCTACATCTGTATACGTTGGCTGCTGCTTAATAGGTTTGTCTCTCCAGCTTGATGGGGTCCAAGTGCTCATTTTTTCCTCGTATTCGTGAAAGTTTTTTTATCATATCCACTTACACAATATAAATAATGGCGAAATTTTATCCAAAACTTTCTAAATTACGGCTAAACACTTTACTAAACAAGGAATAAAAGCTTCATTTATGCTAAAATATGTATAATTCCTCACAAATTAAAGGAGCATATTTCGTGGACAAAATCCAGGCTGAAAAGATAATCACCTCCTCTTTCAATGTCCTACTCGAAAAGCTCCAGATGCAGAGTGAGTATGATTCAAAAAAAATAATTGATGATTTACACAAACTCGCAAAAGTCTTACAGACAGAGGGTTTGCATGACTTAAACCTTCATTCAACCGAGCAGAACTTTGAGCAAGAGTATAAACTTATCGCCGAAGAGAGTCTGGAATCGTATGAACAGACCAAAAGATCTGTGGAGCGTATCAATAAAGAGCAACAGCGTGCACTCGAAGACACTGCCACGAAAGACTCCGTTAAAATCGATGAGATCCTGCACAACTTCAGCAGTGTTCATGAGCAGATTGCTTCGCAGATGAGGGAAGCGAACGAGACGATCAATTCGCTTAACCAGCAGATCAGTATTCTTGAAAAGACCTCTAACCTCGATCCCCTTACCCGCACATTCAACCGTCGCGCCCTGGACAAATATCTCGGCTCTATCTGCGATGTTCAAAGAAAAAGAGCTCTCGACACCCGTATCCTGCTCGTCGATATCGATGATTTCAAAATAGTCAACGACACCTACGGCCACCTTGCAGGAGACCGTGTGCTTATCTTTCTGGCCAAACTGATAAACAACTCTTTGCGGGACGGGGACAAGGTCTTCCGCTTTGGCGGAGAAGAGTTCCTCATATTGCTTAACCGTTCTAATGAAAAAGCGTCTAGAACTATCGCGACCCGTATCCTTGAGAGTGTACGTTCCAACACGCTCCTCTACAAGGAGCATCAGATCAAGATAAGCCTTAGCATCGGATCCGCAAAACTCCAAGAAGACGATTGTTTTGAGTCCTTGATACAGCGTGCCGACACGGCCCTCTATAAAGCTAAAACAAACGGCAAAGACCAACTGGTGATAGGATAATAAAAGAGAATGGATTTTAGTATTTTTGATTTAATCGTAGGCAGTGTTATTTTACTTCTTGGCCTTAAGGGCATCCTCAACGGATTCTTCAAAGAACTCTTCGGCCTTATCGGTATTATCGGCGGTATTTTTATCGGTTCACGCGTTGCCAATGATGTGGGCAGTTTCTTATCCGATGCCATCTTTAAATTCGAGAGCCCCGCAGCGGTAAACTTTCTTGGGTTTCTCGTTACTCTCGCCGTTTTTTGGGGTTCGATGATCGCAGCCGGAATAGTCTTTAAAAAATTCTCAAAAATGAGCGGTCTGGGTCTTATGGACAAGATCTTAGGATTTCTCTTCGGAAGCGGAAAGTTCTTCTTTATTGCTTCCGTTATCGTCTATGCTGTTTACAACTTTAAAGCCGTTAGAGAGAACTTCCCTATGGAAGAGAGCTTCATGCTGCCTGCCCTTGTTGAAACGGGACGTGTCATCATGCACCTTGATGGTGCTGAATTTGCAGATGACATCAACAAGAGTATCGACAAAGGTGTAGAGAGTGCCAAGGATGCCTTGCAGGATGAAGGGACGAAACAGATGCTCGAAAGTGCCAACAAAGAGAAAAAAGCCATCATTGAAGCCGTTCAGCAAAAACTTGAAGAGAGCAATATATCACTTGAGGGGGGAGAATGAGCAAACAATCATTTACATCACGTACGATAGAGTATGATGAACTTTTGGACGCCTTCAAAGCCCTTCTTAAAAAGAACGGAGAGAAATTCACGATTCAAAGAGAGGTCATACTTGAGACCCTGTATAACAGTGACGAGCATCTGACGCCTGAAGCACTTCACCAATTGATCCAAAAACAGCGTCCCGAACTCAAAACAGGTATTGCAACTATTTACCGCACCCTCTCGCGGCTTGAGGACTCTGATATGGTCACGTCTCTCTCTTTCGGGGCGCAGGGAAAAAAATATGAACTCGGGGCCAAAGACCATCACGACCATATGATCTGTACAAAGTGCGGGGAGATTACCGAATTTGTAGATGATGAGATAGAAAGACGCCAAGAAAAGATTGCCGCTGAGTTCGGATTTCAGATCAAAGACCACTCCATGCAGATCTACGGCATCTGTAAAAACTGCCAAAATAAATAAAATTTAAAAAGAGGACCTTAGATTGCCATTTCAAAACCAGTACGTGCAACAACGTATAGAAAAAGCAGAAAAACTGAAAGAGCTGGGATATAACCCCTACCGTAATGACTCTGAACGTAATACTACGGTAGCAAAATTTATAAACGTCAACTCTGATGTAGAACAGATGGAAGACAAACGTGCCGAATCACGTTCTTATACTGTTGCAGGACGTATAAAACTTTATCGCCTTATGGGCAAGGCAAGTTTTTTAAAGATCGAAGACGAGAGCGGTATCTTACAGATCTATCTAGCCCGTGACAACCTTCCTGAAGGTTTTTACAACGAGATTAAAAAGCTTATGGAAGTCGGTGATATCGTTGAAGTAGAGGGGTACCCTTTCGTGACAAACAAGGGAGAACTCTCTTTACATGTCAACAGACTAAAGATTATGACAAAGGCCATCTCTCCACTGCCAGAAAAATATCATGGGCTAACAGACAAGGAAGCACGTTACCGTCAACGCTATCTTGACCTTATCATGAACGCAGAAGTCAAGAAAACCTTTAAAATACGTTCCAAGGTCATCTCTTTGATCCGTCACTTCTTTGAAGAGAAGGGCTTCTTAGAGGTCGAGACGCCGATGATGCACCCGATAGCCGGCGGTGCAAATGCCAAACCCTTTGTCACACACCACAATGCTTTAGGTATTGACAGATATCTTCGTATTGCACCTGAACTTTATCTCAAGCGTCTTATCGTCGGCGGATTTGAAGCCGTTTTTGAGATCAACAGAAACTTTAGAAACGAAGGGATGGATGCTACGCATAACCCAGAGTTCACGTCAATAGAGTTCTACTGGGCATACAAAACATATAAGGATCTTATCGAAATCACCATTGAGCTTTTTGATTACCTTTTTGAACACCTGGACCTACCGGAGAAACTTCCTTATGGGGACTTAGAGATCGATTTTAGTAATTTCACACAAATCGGTCTTGTCAAGTCACTTTCGCAGATCGGCGGAGTACCTGAAGCAATCGTCAATGACAAAGAGCAGATCATTGCCTATCTTAAAGAGAAGAGTATCGATGTGAATGAAAAGATGAACCTCGGTCAGCTTCAGGCAGAACTCTTTGACGAGTTTGTCGAGGCAAAACTGATCAATCCGACTTTTATCACGGATTACCCGGTCGAGATCTCTCCTCTGGCACGCCGTTCCGATGAGAACCCTACTATCACAGAACGTTTTGAGCTTTTCATCGCAGGTAAAGAGATCGCCAATGCCTTCTCTGAGCTTAACGACCCGGTTGATCAGTATGAACGTTTCAAAGGCCAGGTCGATGCCAAAGAGTGCGGTGATGATGAAGCACATGAGATGGATGAGGACTTCATCAAGGCCCTCTCATACGGAATGGCACCGACAGCAGGACAAGGTATAGGGATTGACCGTCTTGTCATGATGCTGACAAACCAACACACTATTCGCGATGTACTTCTTTTCCCTGCTATGAAACCACTCACAAAAGCGGAACAAGAGTCAATGGACGAAGAAATCAATAAACAAGAGGAGAACTAAAATATGAACACGACTAACTTACAGACATTTGACCCGGAAGTATTCGGATATTGTGAACAAGAGGTAGAACGCCAATCTGAACACTTGGAGATGATCGCATCTGAGAACTTTACACTGCCCGCTGTAATGCAGACAATGGGTTCGGTTTTTACGAACAAATATGCCGAAGGTTACCCTGGCAAGCGTTATTATGGCGGTTGTGAGTATGCCGACAAGGTAGAACAGCTGGCTATAGACAGAGCCTGCGAACTGTTTGACTGTAAGTTTGCCAATGTACAGCCACACTCGGGAAGCCAGGCAAACGGCGCGGTCTATGCAGCACTTCTTAAAGCCGGCGAGAAGATCCTTGGTATGGACCTTTCTCACGGTGGTCACCTGACTCACGGTTCAAAACCAAGCTTTTCAGGCAAGAACTACTCTAGCTTCACCTATGGTGTCGAACTTGACGGTCGTATCAACTATGAGCGTGTTTTAGATATCGCTAGGATCACACAACCGAAAATCATCGTCTGTGGTGCTTCTGCATACGCCAGAGAGATCGATTTCAAAAAATTCCGTGAGATCGCGGATGAAGTAGGCGCCATCCTTTTCGCCGATATCGCACACATCGCGGGTCTTGTCTGCGCGGGTGAGCACCCTAGCCCCTTCCCTTATGCTGATGTCGTGACAACGACTACGCATAAGACACTTGCCGGCCCTCGCGGCGGTATGATCATGACGAATGATGAAGATATTGCGAAGAAGATCAATTCAGCGATCTTCCCGGGTCTTCAGGGAGGTCCGCTTGTTCATGTTATCGCGGCCAAAGCCGTCGGGTTCAAATACAACCTCTCGGATGAGTGGAAGGTCTATGCCAAACAGGTTAAAGCCAATGCTACCGTACTGGCAGACGTTCTTATCAAACGCGGATATGACGTTGTCAGTGACGGAACGGACAACCACCTTGTGCTTGTCTCGTTCTTAAATAAAGAGTTCTCAGGTAAAGATGCTGATGCCGCACTTGGAAATGCCGGCATCACGGTCAACAAGAATACCGTTCCAGGTGAGACGCGTTCTCCTTTCGTGACATCGGGTATCCGTGTCGGTTCGCCTGCACTTACCTCTCGCGGTATGAAAGAAAAAGAGTTTGAGATCATCGCAAACCGCATGGCGGATGTATTGGATGATATCAATAACGCAGAAGTGCAAGGGAAAGTCAAAAAAGAGTTGACAGAACTGGCAAAACAGTTTATTATATATACACAATCAACATACTAAAACGCATTATCAGGAGTCGCCCATGACAGCAATGGACTTAAAACTTATCAAGATGGTATCTGATCATTATTGGATAAAATCAGATAGTGTCGTAGATAAGATCTCCTATAAGGGACGTACTTTTTACAACAAATATAAACGAGTCGACAAGCCCCTGAACCAACAGGTGATCAATCAACATCTTAAAGGCGAGATCACTGTTGCGCACTCTCTTATTAACTCGCGGGACAAGGTCGAAAACATCGTCATTGATTACAACGGTCGAGACCCCCAGCGTTTCTACCACCGTGCCCAGCTTCTGCTTCGCGAAGAGGGGTTTATCAACTTTACCGCCTTTGAGACGAAAACAGATGGCCATCTTCATCTTTATATCCATAAGGGCCATACGACCCTTCAAGAAGCTTATCAACTGGGAAAGATGATCTCAATGAAACTCGCGGCCAAGATGCCCAAACAGTGGAGGGTCTTCCCTACCCAGGACCTTCCGCTGGAATATAACATTCTTAACCTGCCTCAGGAAGTTTACGCAAAAGAGCGTGGAGCATCCTGGTCAAAACATATGTAAACTGCTGTGCAGTTTGCATATGTTTCAGGCGAAGCCGCATCAAACATGTTTAAGTTCAACTCTTACTTAACTTACGCCATCTAATCACTTTTTGGTTACGACCTCGTTTTCTTATCCTCTTTCTGCATCGACAAATCAGATCATAAAATATTATTTATTTTAAGTCCGCCTTATATACAATGTATGATATTACGGAGTTATACGTAAAAAGGGACCTGCTATGACTACCAGGGATATGACTGGTTTAGAAATTCTTCAGGCAATGATACGAGGTCTGCTCCCCCATTCACCTATCACGGATACTTTTCCGATGAAGTGCCTTATAGCGAAAAAAGCAGAGTGGTATTTGAGGTCAAAGCCGACCAAAGGCACATCAATCTCTTTGAAGACATACATGGTGGTTTTTCAGCAACAGTAATGGACGCAGTAACCGGTTGTACCGTGCACAGTATGCTAGGCAGCGGAGTTGCTTATATGACAATAGATTTAAATGTAAAAATGTTAAAGCTCCTACCTAAAGAGCTGTCTCTATTCGCGGAAGAAAAAATAGCCAATCTCTCAAAACCCCTCGGAGTTTCGGAAGGTTTATTGAAAGATGAGTCAGGAAAACTGTATGCTCATTCTACGACCACCTGTATGGTATTGAGAAACTAAATCGCACGGTAGGCCCTTTCGACTTCTAGATAAATCCAAATCCTAAAAACCATAAAAAATACAATTTATCAAGCAATCTATCCCTTTTTATCCATAAACTATGTATAATAACAATAATTAGAATTCAGGCATAAAACTTGCTTTATAAGCTATAACTTTTGTTCAAGGACCTTTTAATGGAAGAGAAAAACGAATTAAACGACATTATTTTAAACCGAAGCGGCGGAAACAGCGGCATGAAAAAGGTCATGTTGGCAGTTGCCTCACTGGCAATACTTTTGATTATCGTTGTCGTGATTATGAGCAGCCTTAACTCCGGAGGCACGGCTAACCTTCCACAGCCCATTGAACCGCCTAAGCTGTCACAAGACAAGGCCCCTGTTGATGAAGACCCGCTTTTTGAACCAATGGCTATTGATGAAATGCCTTCACAAGAAGACAGTCTGGACAATGTTGCTAAAAAGATCAAAGAGCAGAGTCAAAAAGAGGAGATCCCTAGTGAAGTCATTGCCGGACCGGATGAGATCCTCGAAGAAGAGGCAACGGAAGTTGTCGTCCCTGCAAAATATGAAAAACCGGTAAAAAAAGAGGCTAAAAAAGTCGCTAAAAAATCCGTTAAAAAAGAAGTCGCGACAGCAGCGACCACCAAGAGTGCAATAAAAGGCAACTTTTATATTCAGGTCGGCTCCTTCGGCCGTTTTGCACCCGATAAAAAGTTCCTTCAGAAAATCACAAACAGCGGCTACACTTACAAGCTTCATAAGGTTCAAATTAATGGTAAGGCGATGACCAAAGTTCTTGTCGGGCCGTATGCTACCGATACAAGCGCACGTAAAGAGCTCAGTGCAGTGCGTGCCAAAATCGAATCTGGCGCATTTCTTTCTAGGATATAATAGTTGGTACACTCTTCTCAATTCACTCTCGATCAATTTGCACCCATCGCGGTGTATCACAAACTAAAAAAACATTTCAAAAATGAGATATCCTTTCTTTTTGAAAGTGCAGGAAGCAGTGAAGGAAACTACAGTTTCATCATTATCGGCGCACAAGAGCGCTTAAGCTTCAAAAACAATATCACGACTTACACAGACGCTTTATCTCAAAGCAAGACTTTGGATGAAGACCCCTTCTCTTTTTTGAAGTCCTATTATGCAAAGATAGACCAAAAAGCCTATCGCGCCAAGACACGGGAGCTGGGCATCGGCTATATTGACGGTTTTATCGGATATATCGGCTACGATATGGTCAAGGTCTTTGAGCCGATTTTGCAATCAACGATGGATGCACTGAAAGATGAATTAAATACTCCTGACCTGGACCTTATCCGGCCCAAACTTATCGTCGTCTACTCACACAAGACGCACAAACTCACTCTGGTCAGTTCAATGCAGGAGATGGCAGATGATTTTACATCGATAGAGTCCGAACTTAAATCGGCCTACGAGTATATCCCCCTGAAGCCGACTTCAGCATCTTCACAAGGCGGCTTTGCCTTCAGCAAAGAGAAGTTCTTCGATATGGTTGCACGCTCAAAAGAGATGATCAAAAGCGGAGACGTCTTTCAGATCCTGATGGCAAACCGCTACACAGAGTTTACTGACGTCGACCCCTTTAGTTTTTATCGAATTCTCCGTACAAAAAACCCCTCTCCGTACATGTTCCTTCTTGAGTTCGAGGAGTTCTCCATTGTCGGGAGTTCTCCCGAGGTCATGGTTCGGCTGCAAGACGGCGAACTCCTCCTTAAACCGATAGCAGGAACCCGCAAACGCGGTTCGACCATTGCCAAAGACATGGAGATGGAAGAGGAGATGGTCAATGACCCCAAAGAGTGTGCAGAGCACCTTATGCTTATCGACCTCGGACGCAATGATGTCAGTCGCGTGGCCAAGACAGGAACTGTACAAGTACACGATATGATGCATGTCGAGAGATACTCTCATGTTATGCATATGGTCAGCGATGTGATCGCCGAACTTCGTGAAGACAAGGACATGTTCGATCTTTTTGCAGCCACCTTTACCGCCGGGACGATGACAGGTGCACCAAAAATCCGTGCCATGCAGCTTATTGCCGAGTATGAAGGTCTTAAGCGCGGTTTTTATTCCGGAGCCATCGGTTATTTCGGTTTTGACGGCAATATGGACTCCGCTATCACCATCCGAACCTCTATGATCAAAAAAGACCGTATTGTCTTCCAAGCCGGAGCAGGTGTTGTTGCTGACTCTATCCCTGAGCTTGAATATCTTGAGGTTAAGAACAAACTGGGTGCGCTGCTCAGTTCCCTCGATGACCTAAAAGAATAACGTATACATCCAAGCTTTTCTTGAATCTTTAAAGATAGACTTCAAAGATGAGAACCGAAGAAGGCTGAGTAACCGAACCTGAAGAGTTTCTATCCAGAGACCCTTCCCTATATTTTTCTATACCCGTGACAGTGAAGGTGTTTTTACCTGCCTTAGTGAAAACAACATCACTAAACTTCTGGGCTTTAGCCCTGAAGAGCTCCAGACTGACTGAATGGCAGATATCACTCTCCATCCGATCAATAC
>CAXGZT010000026.1:0-19406 GCA_964014335.1 uncultured Campylobacterales bacterium
TTACAGATCCTAAAGCTCCCGGCTTTTCTTCTATTAAGCGGAGTTTTGGGTAGCATAGGCATAAAGGTTCAGACCTTTGTGCATAATTACAATAAGTTTAGAGAGATTGGTTTAGTTTGAAGAGTGTTTTGAAGCTTTCCGTTGAGACTTTAAGCATCTCACCTTGTTCAAGTTCGACGATGGCATCATTACCGCAGATATCCACCAAAACGGCGACACATCCGTCCACTATCTGAATATAACGTTGATTAAGAATCATAAACATAGTTTTCCTTTTTTTTAAATTCACACTGCGATCAAACAATGTAAAGAAAGTATATCGCCAAATCATTACAAGAAGGAAACAAGTGGTATGTTTTAGAAAGAAGAACTGTTATACAAAGAGGAGGGAGAGGCCGCTTAAGCCTTATCAGACCTTATAGAAAGGCCTCTCTCAACTCTTTTCGTAATCAACGACCTTTGCCCCTTCCGTCACTTCTTTGATGAAACCGACCACTTCCAGATGTGCCGGGTCCGTCGCATAGCTAGAGAGTCCTTCCTTATTCTCGAAAGTCGAGGTCAATACCAGATCAAACGAGCGTTCGCTTTGCATAAAGTCCAAACCCACTTCCATACTCAACAGGCTTGGGATCTTCTCTACCAAGGCTTCGAGCATCTCTTTCGCTCTCTTCAAGTTTTCTCTTTTATTTTCTTCTTTAAATGCAAACATAACAATATGAACAATCATTCTTTTTCCTTTTCTAATGAAACATCTATATTTATAAACCGTTTCAGCTTGATTAAGAGAATAATATCATTTTTGTCGAAAAATTGCTGTAAAATTGGTGTGATATGTTGAAAGATGCTATAATGTAAAATAATTAATATTATAAGGAAACTCCCGGATGAGATTTTTAACTTTTCTGGCTATCTATACGCTTTGTCTGTTCGCACAACCGATAAGGCTTGAAGAAGCACTGCTTCTGCTTAAAGAGCAGAACCTTGAAGTCAAAGCAGCCGAATATGATATACAGAGTGCTCGACTCTCTTATAATAT
Source organism: uncultured Campylobacterales bacterium (assembly GCA_964014335.1). GTDB lineage: Bacteria > Campylobacterota > Campylobacteria > Campylobacterales > Sulfurimonadaceae. The sequence goes on from CAXGZT010000026.1 coordinate 1,037, forward strand.
GGCAAATGCCCAAGACTACGGCCGGTTGAACTTTATGCAGAGTATAATGCGTTCAGATGATGCCGCCAATGTATTCGGTTTTAAACTCACATCACGTGAAGCCAGATTCGCAGATTTCGGGTTTTCTGAATTTAGTCTTACTAATCCTGATATTCTAAATGTCCAACCTCGAGACCTCAATTATCCAGATGATCGAAACTTTTTTCAAAGCAAACTGGCTTACGAACTCCCTCTCTACACAGGGAACAGGCTCACAGCATTTCAAAATATGGCAAAAGAGATGAGAAAAATCGCCACCTTAGAAAAAGATGCCCGGCTTAATACGAAGATCTATGAGACACGCAAAAGTTATTTTGATATGGCCCTGCTGGAGAGTTCACTGAAAAACCTGCGTATCATTCATAATAATATAAAAAGACTCGAGAGCATGACAAAGGAGATGATTACCGAAGGTTACGCTAAAAAAACAGACCTTCTTGAGGTTCAGTCCAAGAGAGCCAATGTGGCACGGATCATTACCGAGCTCGAGTCTAATGCAGAACTGCTGTATCACTACCTCTCTTTCTTGCTCAATCAGAATGTCACTCAGATCCAGACCCCCCAATACGACCTTCCCGAGCCCAGCATATCAGCCGAAGAGATTCTAGAAAACAACATTGATATCCAAAAGGCGATGACCGCTTTAAAAATACGCGAGAGCATGGTTACAGCCGAAGAGTCCCGCTATCTGCCGACTATCGGTGCGATGGCCGAGGTACAGACGGCGGACGACAGTTTCTTGGGCGATGCACGTGACCACGCGTCTTATACCCTCGGACTGCAACTCAAATGGAACCTTTTTAGCGGAGGTGCGGATAGCGCTGCTATCGAAAAGGCCCGTACCCAAAGCCTAAAGATGCGCACAGAGACCCAGCTGGCCAAACAAGGTGTTGCGCTTAAGATAAAAGAGATCCAGACAAAGATCAAAACGGCGGACTCCGAGATCAAAAGCCTTAAAGTAGAACTCTCTCTCGCACGTCAGATCTATGAAAACTATGAAGACCGATATAAAGAGCAGCTCTCTTCCATGAATGATGTTATCATCAAACAAAGCAGCTGGCTGGAAAAGGTCTTAGAGCTTTTAAAGGCTAAAAACTCCAGGCACACGCAAATATTTGCACTTGAACGCTTAGGTAGACTCTCTCAAGGAAATGAATTATGAACAAACTTTTTTTACTGCTAAGCCTATCTACCCTGCTTTTCGCAGAACCGCTGACGCTCTCGGGTACGGTAATCTCAGACAATGAGAAGATGATCACGAGCCGTTTTATGGGCTTTGTCACACAGGTCAATGTCTCTGAAGGGGAAGAGGTTAAAAAAGGCCAGGCCCTGTACAGTATCGATTCAAGAGAGATCGATTCCGCTGCCCGTCAGGCCGAGCTCTCCCTGCAGATGTACCAAAACCAGTACACCAATGTAAAACTCAATCTTGACAGGCACAGACGTCTTCTTAAAAAAGATATGGTCTCCAAATACGAGGTCGAGAATATCGAACTCGCGGCCAAAACGCTCGAAGATATGATCGCCATCGCCAAAGCGCGCCTGAACGAGGTGAAAAACCAGTATAAGTACCTCCGTATCACCGCGCCCAATGACGGAGTCATCGTCGCTAAAAATATCAAAGTCGGCGAAATGGCGATGCCGGGTATGCCTGCGATCATTCTCTCCGATCTTAATCAACTCAAGGTAACCGTTGAAGTCGCGGAAAGTGAACTTAAGCGTATAGAGTATGGTAAGAAGGTCGAGGTAGAAATACCTTCGCTTGAACTTGAACTCGAAGGCAAGGTAAATGCAATCATCCCCTCATCCAATACCATGACCCACACTTTTAAGGTCAAGGTCTCTATCGATACCGGCAGACATCGTCTCTACCCCGGGATGTACGCCACAGTAAAGGTTGACTAGATGGCTTATGAACCTAAAGATATCGCTGGAAAGCTGTCTAAGAGTTTTATACGCAATCCTTTAACTCCTCTGCTTGGAGCATTTTTACTTATCCTTGGATACCTCTCTTTAATGGTGATGCCCCGTGAAGAAAATCCGCAGATGGTAGTCAGCGGTTCAACCGTCATCGTCGCCCTTCCGGGAACAACGGCTAAAGAAGTCGAAAAGATCATCGTAAAGCCTCTGGAACGCAAACTCAAAGAGGTAAAGGGGATTGAACATATCTATTCCATGGCTATGGATGATTTTGCCGTTGTCAATGCCGCTTTTTACATAGGCGAAGAGAAAGAGGACTCAAACCTGAAGGTCTATGACAAGGTCTTGCAAAACATGGACATCCTTCCCAAGGGGGCTATGCAGCCTATCATCAAACCCCTGGATATAGATGTTGATATCCCCATCGTTTCGGTCGCCTTTTACTCTCATAACAAAGAGATGCAGGCCTCAGAACTGTATGACAGGGTAAAGTTCATACAGCACCGTATCAATGGTCTGGAGAATGTCGCCGTCACCAATGTAAAAGGCGGACACAAACATCAGTTCAATATCCTCGTGGACCTGCATAAACTCTCGGGATACAACCTCTCCATGGGACAGATCGTCCAATCGGTCCAGGCCCTCTCTTACAGTGTTCCCGAGATCAAGAACAGGACAAAGTCCAATGAAATCGTGATGTTCGGGGTTAAAAACGCCATTGACGAGGCGGACGACATCGGAAATATCATCGTCGCTTCTTACCGGGGTTCACCTATCCATCTCAAACAGGTGGCCACCGTCACTAAAAGCTATAATATCCAGGAGTTCAAGTCGGCCCAAATCTCCATACAAGATGAGAAGGGGGAGTTTTCCCCTTTGAAAGACCAGGTCACACTGACAGTCTCAAAGCTACAGGGCACAAATGCCGTCTTGATTTCCGAGGCGGTCAAAGAAGAACTTGAAAAGTACAAGGAAGAGATACACAAGTCGGGGATCTCTTATGTCATCACGCGAAATGACGGAGAAAGGGCAAATGAGGCCGTTAATGAACTTGTATTCCACCTTATCCTCTCTATCATCATCATCGCTATCTTGCTTGTCTTTGTCCTGGGGTGGAGAGAGTCTTTGATCGTCACCTTTTCCATCCCGGCCATTTTGTCCCTTACCCTTTTCGTTGCCTATATCAGCGGCCAGACGATAAACCGTATGACCCTCTTTGCCTTCTTGCTGAGCCTTGGACTCTTGGTCGATGCCGCGATTATCGTCATTGAAAACATACATCGCCATTTTCATTCCAAAGCAGCTCAAAAGATGGAGATGGATGAGCTCATGAATATAGCCACCGATGAGATCGGACCGCCGACCAATATTGCCACCTTGGCTATTATCCTGACCATGGTACCCATGGCTTTTGTGGGACAGATGATGGGACAGTTTATGAAACCTATTCCGCTCAATGTCCCCGTCGCCTTGATCGCGTCATTGTTTGTTGCTTATATCTTTACCCCCTATCTGGCAACACGTCTGCTTAAAAAACCTGAGTACAAGGAAGAGAAAGATGTTCGATAAGTTAGAGCGGGTCGTTTTACACACGCTAAAAAACAGAAGTAAAAAGCGTCTCGTACTTTTGGCTACGCTTGCGGCCTTTGCACTTTCGGTCTTGATGATACCGACGGAAGTGGTACTGGCCAAGATGTTGCCGGGAAAAAGCAACGACACCTTCAATATTTATGTCGATCTTCCCTCGGGTTCGTCCGTCTCACAGACACAAGAAGTAGCCCAATGTGTTGTCGGTTTTATACAAAAAGAGAAAGAGATCCTGGACACCGAACTTTTTCTGGGTATGGGTAGTCCCCTTGACTTTGCCGGTCTTATCAAGGGGTCACATTTTAAAAACAGTGAAAACCTCGCAGAGATCGTTATCAACCTGAGCAAGAAACATGACAGGGACGAACCTTCATATATGATGGTCCAGCGCATGCGTCCGCTTATCACACAGGAGTGTGAAGCTCTCTATGCCGGCACAAGTATCAAGTTTGTAGAACCCCCGGCGGGACCTCCTGTTATGGCAGCCATCGTTGCCGAGATCTACGGCTCGGATGCGGAGGGAATACGTCTGCTTGCAAACCGCGTTGAAAAAGTCTTTAAGGAGACGCCGGGGCTTGTGGACATCGATGTCAAGCAAGATGATATTTATGAGAAGTTTGAAGTTCGTGTCAACAGTATCAAGATCGCAAGGTCGGGGCTTAATGTCAAACAGGTCAATGATATCCTCTATATCGCCTTTGAAGGGATGGAGATCGCGGTCAAGAACTCGGATGTTTATGATGACCAGATCCCTATCTTTTTGACCCTCTCTTCTGAGACAAAAGAGTTCAGTTCAAAAAACAAGAGTGCCATCGAAGCAAAACTGGCCAGTTTGAAACTCATGAACACACAGGGCATGATGGTGCCTATAACCGAAGTCGTCTCCGTCGCCGGCATCAAGTCCAATCCTATGATCATGTCGAAAAACCTGCATCAGATGACCAATGTCATGGCGGAGACGGATATGCTCTCACAGGTTTATCCGCTTATGGATGCCAGAAATGTCATCCTGAAGAGTTTTACGGATAAGTATGATATATCCAAAACCGGTCTGTTCAATCTGGAACTTCAGGATAAAAAGAGTAAAAAAGTCTATAAACTCTTCTGGGACGGAGAGATGGAAGTCACTTTAGACACCTTTGTCGAACTCGGAACTGCCTTTATTGCAGCACTTGTTTTGATATTTTTATTGATGGTGGTCTATTACAAAAGTTTCAAACTCAGCGGAATTGTTCTTCTAGGAAGTTTTCTCTCTATCATCGGCGTGATTGTCGGACACTTTATTATGGACATCTTTACGGACGATACCTTTTTCTTGACCGCCACCTCCCTGATAGGCTTTATCGCTCTTATCGGCATATCGTCGCGTAACTCGCTTTTACTACTGGATTTCACCAAGTCCTTGATCTTTGATAAGGGAATGGGACAAAAAGAAGCTATCGCTTATGCAGCCGCTACACGGGCAAAGCCGATATTTTTAACGGCTACGGCTATTATTCTTGCATCCGCCCTACTCGCTTCGGATGCCGTATTTGGCGGACTCGGAGTTGCTCTTATCTTTGGAACCATTGCAGCAGTTATCGCTTCATTGGTCGTTGTCCCCGTCCTTATGGACAATACTGACCTGAGAAAAGAGTTTACACATTAAACTTCTTTTTCAGACTCTTGATATTTCATTCTGATTGATGTAAACTATATCCAAAGGTGTAAAGAATGCAATTCCCACCACATGGAAGTTTTAGCTTAAAAGTAGAAAAAGAGATACTTTTTGTGGATGCGACAGGACCTTTTAATGAAGAGATTGCTCTGCTTTATCTTTCGCAATATCGTGACATCATTATGAAGTTTCAACCTAAGGCACAGATCTCCACTTTACACGGGTCTTGTATTTTCAGCAGAGAGATACAGGAACACCTTCGCAAACTCCATGAATGGAACTTCGAAACAGGTAATATCATCGAGGCCATTATTCTGGATACAGATATAAGTGAACATACCCTGTTCAAAAAACAGCTCGAAAGAACACGCATAAATACCAATGCACCTTATGCATTATTCGATACACAAGAAGAAGCCTTCAGATGGGTTCAATCCCAACTGAATTAGACCTTTAGTATCTTCGAGATGATCTCATACACATTTTTTGACAAACTCTCGGTGTTAATGATCTTTTCCAGCTCCGCCTTCATCAGACCCTTTGCCTTCTCGTTCAGACGCCCGTAGTCCTTGAATACACCTGCAAGGCCCGAAGCGATTTGGGGGTTGAGTCTGTCCAGTTCCAAGACCTTATCTGCAACAAACCGGTACCCGCTTCCGTCCACGGCATGAAAATGCAAGGCATTTCTGGCAAATGAACCGATGAGAGCGCGTACAAGGTTCGGTACCCTTATATCAAAGACTTCATCATCCAGGAGCGCTTTGACGTTTTTCAGAGTCTCTTTCAACTCAGAGGAGGCGATAACAGCCAGATATTTATTCATCACCAGGGTATTGTCTTTGTAACGTTTATAAAAATCATTCAAAGCCTTATACTTCAACTCTCCTCTTGAGTTGGCCAAAAGAGAGAGAGCACTGAGACGATCGGTCATATTGTTGGCCTTTTCATACTGAGTAAAACAGAGAGTATCATCACGCAGGGCACTTAGATAAGAAAGCAGTCTGTTCTTGAGTTTGCGTCTTGCCATAGAGTCGCTGTCCAAGCTGTATTCTACCTGCTGGTTCAGCAAATCATACTGGGCACGAATCTCCGAACCGATCTCTCGTACGAGTTCGCGTTTCAAAAAGTTTTTGGCCAGATAGATCGCTTCAACATCCAGTACCCTGCGCTCTTGCATCAATATGGATATAGCCGGAAGGGTCAATGAATCCGCCTTAAGCGACATATCCATCTCCCTGTCCGAAAGTACTTTTGAAAAAGCCTTGACATAGGTCTCGCTGAGGGAGAGCGGCATATCCTCTTCAACCGCATCGATCAGTTTATGAAGGACCATCCCTGCCAGGGTCTGAGAAGCCTCAAAACGGTTAAACTCATCACTGTCATGGGCCATTAAAAAAGCATACTCGTCCAAGTCATATGAAGTGTGCACCTTTACCGGTGCCGAGAAATTGCGGTTAAGCGATAGAATAGGGGCATCTTCGATCTCTTCAAATACAAAGGTCTCGCTCTCTTGTGATATAAGCAAGATTCCCTGGTCTATAAGAGGTTGGCCTTCGGATGAACGCAGTTTCAACGCCAGCTCCTCTCCCTCCTTGTTAATCACTCCGATTTTGAATGGGAAAAGATAGGGTTTTTGCGCACTCTGCGTCGGTGAGAGATAAGACTGCACCACAGTGAGTTCAAAGCTTTTATCGGATCGGTTGAAAACTGTATTGATATCCACTTCCGGTGTACCCGATTGAGAATACCAGAGTGTAAACTGTTCCAGGTCAAAACCCGAAGCCTCTTGCATAGACCAGAGAAAATCTTCCGTGCGCACAGCCTGTCCGTCAAAGGTCTTGAAATAGAGATCCATCCCTTTTCTGAAACGACCTTCGCCTATCATCGTATGGATCATGCGAATGACCTCAGCACCCTTCTCATAGATGGTCGCCGTGTAGAAGTTATTGATCTGGATATAAGCATCCGGTTTGATGGGGTGGGACGTAGGAGAAGCATCCTCGACAAACTGGCGCTCTTGGAGTGCTTTGACATCTGAAATACGCTGAACGCTACGGGTGTTCATATCAGCAGAGAACTCCTGGTCCCTGAAGACGGTCAATCCCTCTTTAAGCGTGAGCTGAAACCAGTCTCTACAGGTGATACGGTTTCCTGTCCAGTTGTGAAAATACTCATGTCCGATCACAGATTCGATACCCATAAAGTTTGCATCCGTCGCGGTATCTGCATCGGCCAGGACATAATGAGAATTGAAAATATTCAGTCCCTTGTTCTCCATGGCACCCATATTGAAACTGTCGACGGCAACGATATTGTAGATATCAAGATCATATTCCCGTCCAAAACGCTCTTCATCCCACTTCATCGAAGCCTTCAAAGATTCCATCGCATGCCCGCATTGAGCTTCATTTCCCCTGTCACAGTAGATATTAAGCTCGATATCCTTGCCGCTCATCGTGTTAAAACTCTCCTTTACGCGGCCCAGATCACCCGCCACCAAAGCATAAAGATAAGAGGGTTTTGGAAAAGGGTCTTTCCAAACAGCATAATGCTTTCCACCCTCCAGGTCGCCCGTCTCAAATAGGTTTCCATTACTCAGCAGTACGGGATAAGCCTTTTTATCTGCGATAATCTTGGTTGAATACACGGCCATCACATCCGGTCTATCCATAAAGTAGGTGATACGCCTAAACCCTTCCGGTTCGTTTTGAGAACAGAAGATGCCTCCCGACTTATACAGACCGTCCAAGGCCGTATTGGCCTCCGGGTTAATGCTGTTCTCTATCTCCAGGACGAACTCCCTCGGTAAACAATGCAGGGTCAACCCCTGCTCATTACACTCATATTCGCTCTCGTGCAGTTCTCTTCCGTCCAGCACTACACGTATGAGTTCAAGCTCTTCACCGTCAAGACTCAAGGGGCTGTTTTCACCGCCTAGAGATTTAATCTGCATCTTGCTCTTGACTACCGTCTTCGTATCGTCCAGACAGAACTCCAAATCAATCGTTTCGATCTTATATGCGGGTGCCTCATAATCTTTTAAATATATCTTTTCCATACTCATCTCAATTCCCTTAAAACACTCTCTAGGTTTCCGTTTATAATCTGTGTAGACTCGGTTATCATCAGGTTAAACATCCCATCGAAATCTTCGATTATCAGTCCGTTTCCGTCAAACCATAAACCCTCTTTGTAAACGCATGATGCATCATTTGCTCTAGTCTTATCCAGCATACTCTCGGCTGAGTCGACATAAACATAGACCTCTTTACCCAAGGCCACACCATATCCTATCTCAAAGACCGTGCCTGAATCGGGTTCGCCGTGTCTAAAGGCGTTCAGGTTTACGGCCAAGATATCGGCTTTTCTTATCAGTTCGATATTGGCCTGATAAATCACTTGACGGATTTTTTCCTTAGGCTGCGAAAAATCAACTTCCTTATCCAAAGGAGCCAAACCCGTGAAACCATACTCTTCGCACAACTTTTTCTTATTATCCAAGACCTCTATCGCATTGGGATAGAAAACGTCAAAACCGGCCAAATAAATCTTCTTTTTTTGCATACGAGATTGTAACGAATTAACGTTAAATTAACGCCAGAATATTATAATGTCTACTTTTATAAAGGATATAAAAATGAAAAAAATAGTGCTTGCATCTATACTGCCTATCTTGCTTCTAGCCGATGAAACAGATGAATTCAAAGCGGGTCAAAAAGTCTTTGACAATGTCTGTTCGGCATGTCATGTGGAAGTCTTAGATAAAGAGACCGCACTGAAGAGCTTAAAATCGCTTAAAGCCCCTCCTATGAACGAGGTCGCTATGCAGCTAAAGACAAACATCATTATCAAAGATGACGACGATGATGTCCACAGAGCCGTCGTTATTGCCTTTATCAAAGACTATATCAAACATCCTGAACTTGCGAAAGTAATGTGTAACGCGCCTGCAGTGGAAAGGTTTGGCGTGATGCCCTCTCAAAAAACTGTTTTAAGCGATGAAGAGATACAGAGTGTCTCGACTTGGTTATATGACCGTTATGAAGGCGTAGAATTTTAATCTTTTAGCTTAGCTTTAGTATCCTAACTATTGCAATTAGATAATTTTAATGCTAACATATAACAATTTTTAATAAAGAAGAAGAATGTCTAATTTTTTGTATATAGCCAAGCAACCCATTTATGGAACAGACAAACATATATTTGGATATGAGCTCTATTACCGAAAAGACGATCAGGCTATGACATTACCGGACAAACGTCTGGCTACAGCTTCTGTCCTAGTGAACACTCTGAACCAGATGGGACTGCACTCCCTAGTGGGTTCCTCTCGAGCTTTTATCAATATCGATGCTAAGATACTCTTGACCGATATCATCTATACCATTCCAAAAGAGCGTTTTGTATTGGAACTCAATGAAGATATTCAGATCAATCAAAAAGAGTATGAGTGTATCCATGCCCTGCACAAAGAAGGGTACTCTTTCGCACTAGACAATGTCACCTTTGACCAAGAACATATCAATAATATCACCCGTGTTTTACCCCATGTCGATTATATCAAATTTGACACTACGACTGCAGACTTTGAACTTCTGCAAAAGAAGCTTCCCCTTTTTGAGGGTAAAAAGCTTATGGCCCAAAAAGTTGAATCCGTTTTTGTTTATAATGCCTATAAAGAGATCGGTTTTGATTATTTCCAGGGCTTTCACCTCGGCGCACCCGAGCTCATCAAGAAAAACAGGGTTGACCCTCATCACCTTGGTGTCATCCGCCTGTTCAACCTGCTTCAGGGTTCTGGTCCAATGCACAGTCTCTGTTCAGAGTTTGAGCAACACAATGAGATTGTACTCCAGCTTTTGCAGTTTGTTAACTCGGGCGGATTTCATTTTGAAACCACTCCGAAGAATATCTGTGACGTATTAGAGTATATTGGCAGGAAACCGCTTATGCAATGGTTGATGCTTATTGTCTATGCCAAGTCGGGCCGTGCAGGCGACGGGGAACTCAATCCCTGTTCTATTGTCGTTCAAAACCGAATTGATCTCATGCTGGGAATATTAAAGCGTATGGGCAAAGATGATGAAGATTTAATGGAGAAAGCACGTTTTGTCGCTCTCTTGTCACTTCTTGAGACAGTCTTTGAGATGCCTCTGCCTATGATCCTCGATGAGCTGGCTGTCGAAGATCTCATTAAGCATGCGATACTTAATAATGAGGGTGAGCTAGGCAAGCTCCATGCCCTGGTCCTTGCCTTAGAAAAGGCCAATCAAGAGACCTCGGAAAAGCTGCTTCTTGCTTATGGACTGGAGGTAGAAAGCATCTGGCATATTCTTGAAGAGCATCTTGGTCACCCGGCTCCTATTGACCATTCTCACGCTTAGCGTCCTATAAGTATCTTTCGCAACGATAAAAGACTATAGCGTCTTATAAATATCTTCTAATGCCTTATAGAGTTCGTCAACGCCGTACTCAGGGTTTTTGGCCATGACATCCAGCATAACGATATTGTCCTCTTCCGTATTCCAGACCTTAATATAACTTCCATCCTTATATCCATGATCCTGACGGAAACGGTTTAATATATTTTTACCGATGTAAAGCGTATATAGTTTTTGCAGGTTGACACCGCAATGCAGTGCCATAGTAAAAAAGTCATTGATCAAGGCATCCAGGTCAAAGCCCTCAGGCTTCAGCACATCAAACATCATCTCTTCAACCATTTTGATGATCTCATACAGATCGGCTTCGGGTCTGTACTCCAGAGTAGAGAATGCCTTATATGCTTCTTGAGAGGTGATATGCCCGGCCAGGGCCTCGATATCTCCGCGGTCTTGGAGTTTATACTCCTGAAGCAGAAGACTTAGAACAAAGTGCCAGATATCTACTGCTTCTATTTTGATATTTTCCCAGTCCGGTTCTTGATTGATCGCCTTCCAGTGTTTCCACGCAAATGAGTCGATAAGTTCAGCCGACTCCATATAGATACAACGCTTCCAATCGATCCGTTTTCCGTTCTTTGTCACGCCGTCTTCCCAACCCGTTCCGTTTGTTGAGTCATTCAGCTCCTGCTGAAGTTTAAGCATCTCTAAAATTTGTTGCATTCTTTATCTTTTCTATCTAAAATTATTGGCATTATTATAGCCAGTGTATTATAATGCCATTATGATTCGTATCAATTGCATTAAATGTATTCACTATTATGTTACATGGGAGAGTTCAAAGCCGCATGGATGCAAGGCATATGGCTTTAAATCACAACAGATCCCTTCGCTGGTTGTCAAACAGAGTACCGGAAAGCCCTGTCAGGTATACGAAGAAAAAAACAGAGGCTAATACCTCCAGACCTCTTTTTGTCCAAAGCCAAGATTATTGTCTGTATATTTCAACTCGGTGATCTTTAGCTTCCATATCGCCTTGCTTTTCACATCTGCTGCGTAAGGATACTCTTTTAGGTAGAGATGCTCATGTCGTGATTGTGCTATTTCCACCATACCCTTAAGCTGAATCCCTTTGATATGCTCAATCTCTTTGGTCTCAAAATGGATCACTCCCGATACATCAGGGTTTAGCAAAATGTTTTTCATATGCTCGGTCTCGTAATCCGAGGCAAAGACAAAACAGTGTTCATCTTCCATAAAACTGTAAAATAGAGAGCATGACGAGGGCATACCGTTTTGGACTGTCGCCATAGATAAAACATGATGCTCCCTAATGAAGTCAACCATATTTTTGGGGATCTTGTTTGTTTTCACGAGGCTTTCCTGGCTAATCTGAAGTTCTTTTTTTAAAGTTGAGACATACTCTGACATGATAGTGTACAACTTGGCAGACACTGAAGCGTTCATATCTTGGCCTCAACTTAATATACTGCATTATAACAGCTTTTCGGACTTGCTCTTTAGGCACTTATGCGCGAAAGGTTAACGTACCAATCCTCTCGGAGATAAGCGCGGTCCCTGCAGAGGTCTACTTGCATCTCTTCATCATACAGCTTTATACTCTTTAAATACTCCTGCGGGATCTCGAGCTCTTCTTCACAGAACAGGCGCAATGCACTCTCCCTAGAAAAATGTTCACCATCTTGAATATTTTCGATATCCGGCCATGCCCATCCATTGTCAAGTTCTTTGATGGAAAAACTTGTTACAAAATGCATATGACTTCCTTAGTAATAATTATAAAATATTACTTTTAGTTGGTAACAAAAAGATTACGCATTCTTATGCCCGGACGCAGGCTGACTTAATCAGAAAAAAAGGTTTGCTCACGCTCTTCTCTCCTTATCCTTCAGAAAACCCTCTATGATATCCATCATCTCCCCTACTGCATCACCGGCACTTGCATGAATAAAATGCTCAAAATATTCGTCTATGTATTTATCATGAGCGCCAAAGGAGGCGATGTACTCTTCGCGCTTGGGATTAATCAGTATCGAGTGTTGGAACTCTGCTGCGATAGGTACGATATCGATCACCTGGCCGCTCGTACCGATCGCAATAAAAAGCTCACACTCTGCCACAGCCTCATGGATACGGCTATACTCAGGAGCAGCTTCTCCGAACATAACGACATTATGTCGGATCAGACTGCTCTCACATGCAGGACAGGCATCATACTCGTCTTGTGAGCTATAGCCGATATCCCATACATGCGAGCACTCTTCGCACCGTAAATCCGTCAGGGTCCCGTGCAGATGAATCACCTCATTGCATCCTGCCTTTTCCAGAAGGTTGTCGACGTTTTGCGTAAGGTTATAGATTTTATCGGGATATTTTTTCTCCAAGTCGGCTAAGGCGATATGTGCCCTGTTTGGTTCCTTGTCTTTGATCTCTTTTCGTCTGGCATTATAGAACCGGGTCACCAGTTCCCTGTCTGCTTCCCAACCCTGAGTCGAACAGACCTGCATCACGTCATACTCTTCCCAAAGGCCGCCATTATCGCGGAATGTTCGTATACCGCTCTCGGCGCTCAAACCGGCTCCGCTTAAAATCATGATCATAGAGACAGGTTCCTGTATAGATAATCCTCTAGCTGCTCGGGTTTCTTAATATTGCGTTTGTCCAACATCATCTTTCCCAAGGCATCATCATCAAGCATATCAAAGACTTCAAACGATGAGCTCTTGTTATAAAAACTTCTTAGAAACTCTAAAAGAATTTCAAAGTTATCAAGCTCCTTTAAATCTTCTCGTTGATACTTGTATTTTTTATACTCATCCCAATTGATTCTGGACATCTTGCCCCTTCGGAAACTTAGTTGGACTGCTGTAATGAAGTCTTCATGAATCTTAGCACAAAAACGGCTCAGAGTCTAGAACCAGGTTTAAGTCTAAAGCGATATAATTCGCAGATTGTTTTCAAGGAGAACCGGATGACTTCGCTTATCAAACTGATTCAAAAATCATTGGAGTATGGACGGCCTGTCCAGACAAAAACAGGCCCTATCTCTGCACAGATTTTAAAAGAGATACTGAAAGAAAAAGCATCCAAACACTCCTGATTTCCGGACAGCCCCACCTAAAAACCTCTTGACTCATAAGCATTACGCAGACGTGAAACCGCTTCTTCCACGGTAGCACGCGGAGTTGCAAGGTTCATGCGCATAAAACCTTCGCCCTCTTTGCCAAAACTCATTCCTGAAGAGAGACCAAGTTTTGCCTCTTTGTAAAAGAAATCTTTCAACTCTTTAGAACTTAGACCCAATAAACGGCAATCCAGCCATGCCAAATAGGTGCCTTCGGGCTTAACCATACGGATGCGCGGCATATACTTTTTCAAACAGCTGTCCAGATAATCGATATTGGTCTGAAGGTGTTCCAGCAACTCTACCAACCAGGCTTCTCCCCTCCTATAGGCAGCCTCAAAACCGACATGGCCGAAGATTGTCCCCTCCGCAAAATGCACACTTTTATAGGCCTTTTTGAACTCTTCTCTGAGCTTCTCGTCCGGTACACAGACCGTCGAGATAGCCAGGCCTGCCATATTAAAGCTCTTTCCCGGTCCGTAACAGGTGATTGTCCTACCCTCAAGCTCTTTTGAGAGACTGGCCAGAGGCCTATGTTTTGAGTTCTTAAAAATCAGGTCACTGTGTATCTCGTCCGCCAAGATGATGAGATCGTGTTTTAGACAGATCTCACCCAAACGCGAAAGCTCGTTTTCTGACCAGACGCGTCCCACAGGATTATGAGGTGAACACAGGAGAAAAAGCTTTGTCTTCTCATCTATAAGATCCTCCAGGGCATCAAAATCCATCGTATAACACCCATCCTCCTCCTTAAGCGCATTCTTCACCAGGACTCTCTCATTGTTGGTCACTGAAGAATAAAAAGGAAAATAGACGGGGGATTGAACGATGACCCTGTCCCCGATATCGGTGAAGGCCTGAATACAGAGGTTGATACTTGCAACCACCGAAGGTGAGTAAAACATCCACTCCCGCCGCATACTGTAGCCATGATGCTTTTGAATCCACTCTATCTGAGATTCAAACATGGAGTCCGGCACCTCTTCATATCCCAAGATCGGATGTTTCGCTCTCTCGCGAATGGCATCCATCACAAAAAAAGGCGTCTGTATATCCATGTCCGCCACCCACATCGGAAGGACTTCAGCCGAACCGAAAAGCTTTTCCCTGAGCGCATATTTTTCGGCATTGGTGTTCTCTCTCGAGGGCGCTTCATTAAAGTCGGCACACTCGTTTGATACCATTACTTTTTCTTCCATACACTCATCTGAGAGATCGTATGCTGATATTTGCGCGGGGTCTCGCGGATGACAAAGGGGACATCCTCCGTAGCGACGAGTTCAAAGTGACTGCCCAGCATCATTTTCAAACCATCCAGGGTAGAGACCTCATTCCCCTCTTCATCTTTGTATCCGCCGATCCAGAACTCTTTGGCAGTATACTCTTCCAGCCATGTATACGGAGAGGTCAGGACCAGGTATCCGCCATCATTGATACGCTCATGCACTGACTCCAAGAAAAGATGCGGTTCATACAGCCTGTCAATCAGGTTTGTGCCCATGATAAGATCATAGTTTGTAAAGCGAGGCTTCAAGTTACACGCATCGCCCTGCCAAAATTCGACCCTCTTTGCGGCCTCACTCAGTCCGAGTTCGTCAAGGTTTACCTCAAAGCGGGTTCTGATATCCCCCTCGCCGTTTTGGTAATAACCTACCTTGGAGTTTTTCTGAAGTTCAACACCTACCTGGACAAAGCGTGCGGAAAAATCAATACCGCATACCCTCTCAAATGCCTTTGCCAACTCGAAAGAGGCACGTCCAGTCGCGCATCCAAGATCAAGAGCAGAGCCCTGCTTGATATCTTTTGTATATGCTATCGCTTTTCTCGCACACATCTTGGCAAAGTTCTCGACACCGAAATGCTCTTCCCCGTATTGAAAATCGCAATACTGCGATACCAGTTCATCTGTCTCGTATATATTATCGTCGTTTATTTCCACTTCTTTTCCTTCTACATATCTAAACCCGGCATGCTGATAAAAATGCCGCCTGAAGGCATAACGAGAATGCTTCATCAGTTCGTTCCCCGTACTTGCCCATGAACCGCCCTTGATAATGTTATGTTTCCCGTCAAAGGTCGGAGTCGAGAAGTCATCATACGCGGGATGTACCTCAAATCCCTCATAGGCATCCATATGACTTTCAGTCCACTGCCATACATTTCCCATCACATCAAACAGATCACCAAAGGCAAACTTGTTCACGGGAGAGGAGGACGCCCAATATCTGAAATTGATATTGGCCTTTCTGTCGTCAAACTCGGGCAGATCTAAAATACCGGCACGTTCATACAGTCTATACCACTCCGCCTCGCTCAGAAGCCTGTAGTTTTTATTATCTTTCTCGCTTTTCCATCTGCAAAAGGCTTTTGCCTCAAGGTAATTAACGTCAACAGGCCAGCTAAGAGGCATATCCATCTCTTCTAGCATGGCCCTGTATCTAAAACCTTTGCCCGCTTCTTCTATCCAAAATACAGGATGGGACGCCTTCCTGAATTCCAAGAACTTCTTCCCTTCTTCATCCCAATACTCTTCATTCTCATACCCCTTATCCAAGACAAAGTCCAAGAACTCCCCGTTACTCACCAGAAACTTGCTCGTCCTAAATGAAGCAACCTCCAGCTCTTGCCTGCCATATTCATTATCCCAGCCATACAGATGATGGCTCTTATCTTTACCCAGAATGATCTTTCCGCCCTCTATGGCCACCATCTCGTTTTTCGGTGTTTCACCAACTTCATGGCAGCGAGGAAAAAAAGAGTTGTCTTTAATCATCTCAATAGGAAGCTGTCTGTGCAAGACCGAAGAGGTCTCGAGATGAATACGCTCATGCTCTATTCCCATCAATATGATCCACATCGGATCATCGGCAGAGATAGGAAGAGTCAAAGGCAAGGTCGTTATCAAGTCGTCAATTTTCTGACGCACGAGTTCGCGGTAAGATTTAACCTCCTCGACCCTTGGCCATTTATAGTGCCTGGCATCCAAATCATCCCAGTTCATCTCATCAACACCGATGGCAAACATTGACTCAAAATCAGGGTTGATACGTTCATGAATAATATTTGAGACGACTAATTTATTAATAAAAAATGTTGCCGTATGACCATAATAAAAGATAATCGGATGGCGTGTAGGCTCAGGTCTTATATAAAAAACTTCATCATTTTTAAAACATTCAAAAAGTTTTTCGAAAAAACCAAATGTCTTATGAAAATACGCTCTGATCTCTTCACGCTTTTGTTCTATATTTATTCCATCTAAGGTAACAGGAAGTGTATGCAGCGTATGCATAGAGCTTAAGTTTATATTCTGTGACATTACAATGCCTTTCTTTTTAGTACGCCTATTTTAGCAGATTTCATAAAAAACGATTAGCACATAAGTCAGATAAAGAGAAAAAATATAAAAATGAGAACTTTTTTCATTTGGCATCAAAGATATCGCATTGTAACAATATGTTTTACAGACTCTTTACGGTTTTAATATTCATTTTGGTTATAGTTAACTAAAACTCTGTGAACTTAAGTTACACAAGGCTCATGATATCCTAAGAAAGAATTAAGCATCTTTTCTTTACCGCTGATTTATTATTTTTAGTATATAATATTATTTAATACCTCTGTAGTTTATATAAGGAGACCGCATCTTATGAAAAGTACACCATTTTATCTAAACGATATGTTTATGCCTCTTTACAAGTTTCTACTTATATTCGCATTCATGTTAGGATTCGCTTCAATTTTTACAGGTATCGGATATGGTCTGTTTACCTATATAGAAACTGATCTTTCATTCGCAAGTTCTTTGTATAGTGGTTTTCTTCTTTTTCTAAAAGGTGCAGGTATCTCTGCAGTGATCAGCCTGGTAGGCTTTTTAGCTTTCTGGAAAAAACACCAGATAGCTCACGAGAACTGCAAAAAGGGGCATATCACCGAATGCCAGAAGACAGGCCTATTCCGATTTGCTTAAATGAGGAGTATTGAAAGTCCTCTACTAAAACGATATAAAGACATTCTGCACGCTTTCAGCACTAGAGCAGGCGGTTACTCAAAACACCCTTTTCTTGGGAATAATCTTGCTTTTCATGTTAACGACAGTCCACACACGGTAAATAAAAACCACCTGCACTTTGCCAAAGAGCTAGGCTACCCGTATGAGCGTCTAATCCGTATGGAACAGGTGCATGGTGATGCTGTTGTCATCATCGATAAAAATTTCGACCTGAAGCAGATTCCCAAATGTGATGCGATCATCACAGATCTTAAAAACACACCTCTGATGGTTATGGTGGCGGACTGTATTCCTGTTTTGATATATGATCCCGTTAAAAAGGTTATTGCTACAGTCCATGCGGGACGAGCAGGAGTCTTTTCAAGAATAGTTCCAAAAACAATAAATAAGATTAAAGAAAAGTTCAAATCCAAGCCAGAGAACCTACTCATCGCCCTTGGACCTTCCATTTTTCAATGCTGCTACGAGGTTGGAATCGAAATCAAAAAAGAAGCTGAAAAGTACGCTTATGATTATGCGATAAGTACGAAGAAGGGCCGATACTATTTGGATCTAAACACCATTATTTACAGACAGCTTCAAGAACTGGGTATAAAAGAAAAAAACATTGAATTATCCCAATATTGTAC
>CAXGZT010000027.1:0-19340 GCA_964014335.1 uncultured Campylobacterales bacterium
AATATAGACAGCGATCTCGAACTCTTTTTTATGATCAGGACCGCTTGTAGCTACGAGGCGGTAGTCGGGTGTAACGCCAAACTCTGCCTGAGTGAGTTCCTGGAGGGTCGTTTTAAAGTCCTTGAAAAGTGTGCTCATATCGATAATGGGATAGACCTCGCTCAGGTACCTGTGCATGAGGGCTTCAACATGTGAAAGCCCGACTTGAAGGTAGATGGCACCCATAACCGCTTCAAAGGCATTGGAGAGCAGGGAGGGCTTTTCTCTGCCGTTGTTGTTCTCTTCCGCATTTGACAAGAAGATGAACTGACCCAGGTTGATATGTTCCGCCAAGCGCGTAAAGCCCTCTTCGTTCACCAAAGAGGCTCGCATCTTGGAGAGTTTCCCCTCATCATATTTTGGGAATTTGCTAAAAAGATACTCCCCTACTACCAAGTCAAGTACTGCATCACCGAGAAATTCCAATCGCTCATTATTGTAGGGCTGCTTGTAGCTTTTATGCGTCAGCGCTTCAATAAGGAGCTGTGGGTCTTCAAAGTGATAATCTAGAGACTCTTCTAGTTTATCAAGATTTTTCACAACGTGTTCCTTATAATTTTTATACAAAATCGTATCGCTACTGCGACAGTTTGGCTTTAAACTCTTCTGCAGTTGCACGCGCGATATCATCGCAACGCTCGTTCTCTTCATGCCCGTCATGACCTCTCACCCAGACAGCATGGATCTGATGTGGTTTGGCAACTTCTATATACTCTCTCCACAGATCAGTGTTTTTGACTTTCTTAAAGTCTCTTTTTATCCATCCGGCCAGCCACTCGTTTATGCCTTTGACGACATAAGAAGAGTCAGAGGTTATCTCAACCTTGCAGGGCTCTTTAAGCGCACGGAGTCCTTCGATCACGCCTAGAAGTTCCATGCGGTTGTTCGTCGTATGCTCTTCACCGCCGGTGAGCTCTTTTTCAGAGTCTTTATAGCGGATGATAGTCCCGTAACCGCCGGGTCCGGGGTTGCCCAGGGCGGACCCGTCACTGAAAAGATAGATTTGTTTCAAACACAGCCTTTGTCAAGAGCATTTCGCTTTGTACCGTATCGATACCAAGACAGTTTGGACAACGGTGAAATGAAAACGGAAAGATCTGTTTACACTCATTGCACAGATATTCAAACTGCAGATCAGCATCACTATACCCCTGAGACTGCAGATGGATCAAGACATCAAGTTCAAAAATCGAACTTTTCTCGGCACGGTTTATAAAGCCTTTTGCACTATAGAGTTCACACAGGTAAGTGTTGGATGAAATTATATCTAAATCGAGTTGATGCAATTCTAAATTCCACAAGATGTCTGAAATGCGTTCGCACAGTGACTGGTCCAGGTGTTTCCAGGCGAGTTGGGGAGACTGTTTGAAGAGGTATTCAAAGATCATATAGCCGAGTTCGTGGCTTTTTTCATACCACTGTATGATCTTTTGTATTTTCTGTTCCGAATAGAGGTTCAGATCGTACTGCATGGAGACCAGGTTGAGGTACATGGCATCTTTGGCTATTTCCAGCTCCATCTCGTCCAGAGGCTCAAGCACTTCCTTCGCCTTGTCAAAATCACGCATCTTTTCGTAGATGATGAGCAGGAACTGAAGGGCAGAAGGGGTTCTTGGATGATGAGAGAGGATCTCCAAGAACAGCTCTTTAGAACGTTCCAAAAAACCTGCTTTCAAATAGGTCTGCCCCAGAAGAAACATCGTCTCTTTGCGCTCATCTACGGAAAGCTTTTTTTCCAGGATGGCACTGTAGATGCCTATACTCTTTTCATAATCTCCGTTTTGCACATAAGTCGTGGCCAAGAGGTAGAGGGACTTGTGAGAAAGGTTGGAAGAGGACAAGATTCCGTCCAGTTCTTTCTCGGTGGGAAGGGAGTGAAAGCTTTTAATGAATTTGTCAAGGCTCTTCTCATCCTCTTTTGTTTTGAAGCGGCCCCACCAGTAAGAGAAGAATGTGATCACAAAGATTAAAGCAAAAAAGAGAATAATACCAAAGAGGGGGTCTTTGTACTCTATGAATAGGCCTTCCACTATTTTCCTTTGTCGATCAGAATGAAGGATTATAGCTAAAATAAACAGAGCTTTAAGTTAGAGGATAAGCTCCTGGAATTTGAACGTGTTTAAAGAGATTGAGAGTATAGTAGTTGTATAATTGTGATATATAAGTGATTAATTATAATTATAATTACATTGTATTATATAAATGAGAGGAGCTACAATCATGGCAACAGTAAAAACTAAAGTGAAAGCTTCGGAATACTTAAAAGGCTGGATACCTTTACGCATGATGCGCTATTATGTATTTGCTTTTGCGACAATCTTCACTCTAATCATACCGTGGATAACCGTCAATGGAAACCATATTTTTCTATTAAGCTTTGTTGATTTTAAATTCCACTTTTTCTTTATTACCTTTGATATGCAGGAGCTTTACCTGCTGCCGTTTTTATTGATGATACTTTTTATCGGTGTTTTTGGAATTACCGTTTTGGGAGGGCGTATGTTTTGCGGCTGGTTCTGTCCGCAGACCATATTTCGTACTGTTTTCAGGGACCTTATCGAGACGAAGATCTTTCGCCTGCGTAAACGCATTAAGAATAAGCAGGTTGAACCGGATTATTCAAAACCCATCAATAAGGTAAAGCGTGTTGCCATCTGGATTATCTCCATAGTTCTCGCATCATTGGCGGCTGCGGATGCCCTATGGTTTTTTGTTCCTCCAGAGCAGTTTTTCGATTATGTCGCCAATATCGGCGACCATCCCGTGTTCATGGGGGCATGGGTAGGTGTCGCCCTGTTTTTGTTTTATGATATCGTCTTTTTGCAAGAGAACTTTTGTATTTACGTCTGTCCCTACTCTCGTATCCAATCGGTACTGTATGATGATGATACGATCATGGCGATTTATGATAACAGCCGTGGCGGACGGATCTATGACGACGAACACAACAAGCTCGTAGAAAAACAGAGCCAGCTGGAACCGGGTGACTTATGTACGACATGCGAGGCTTGCGTAAGTGTCTGTCCGACCCATATCGATATTCGAAAAGGTCTGCAGCTGGAGTGTATTAACTGCCTTGAGTGTGTGGATGCCTGTACTCCGGTAATGGCCAAGTTTAACGAGGTAAGCCTTGTCAACTGGTCAAGCGTACGCGAGATAGAAAAACATGAGGGTAAAACGCGTTTCTTCCGTCCTAAGATATTAGGCTACGGAGGTGTTCTCTCGGCTATCTTTGTGATATTGATGCTCATGGGAATGGACAAAGAGCTGATGCTGATGAATATCAATAAACAGACAAGGCTGTATGACATCGAAAACTCCGAGGGCAAGCCCCTTGTAAGTAATGCCTATACCGTTTTGATTCAAAACACGCAGAATAAGGAACACGAGTTTTTTATCGACGTTATCGATAACGACAAGATAAAAATTGCTCGTCCATCGAACCCCTTTATTATCAAACCGGGGGTTAAAACGAAAAAGACACTGGTCCTGTACACGACAGAAAAACTGGTAGAGAGTGAGCGTCATGACAGTATCTTGGAGGTGAAACTAAAAGCCTATGCAGTTGATGCCAAGGATACGATCTTTGCGGACAGAGATATCCGCTTTACCTACCCGCGAGCCGATATCATCCGTAAAAAAATGCAGAGGGAGTAGTAGCTCGTTTAGGCAGGTTTCTCCTCGTAAGAGAGAGAAAAAAACCTGCTGGGCTTTCTTCTCTATCTTTCTTTTATCTTCTCTACCGCTTCTTCAAGCAGCTTGAGTTCAAAACCTGCTTTTGTCATCAGCTCTTTCACCTTGCCGGGAATCTCTTCATGCAGTTCTCCATAGGGGCTTACCATTGCGTAGACAACGGCATTGGCACAGGCAAGTTTTTGTATTCGAGGCGTAACCGCATTAAAAGGCGAGTCGCAATAGCGGATTGAATCAACAAGCTCAGGCTCAAGGTCCCAATAGTTTAATATATCGGCAGTAACAAAGGCAGAGCTTGTTTTTAAAAGCGTCACTTCCGCCTTGGAGAGCTCATGCTTACCATAGCCTTTGAAGGCATCTTCCAAGCCTTCTGTGATAAGCTCACGGTCGATCAGGATCTCACCCAGGTTGCCCAGGATAGCGGAAGCACCGAGGATGCTAAGGTCTTCGCTCTTAACGCGGGAGTACCAGGCGTTCATCAGAGCAAGCCGTAGGCTGGAAGCCTCTTTAAACTGCTCCTCGTCTATATCATAAGCATCTAGTCTCAAGCTTCCAATCTTGCAGGCAAGATCGCCCATGGTCAAGGCCTTGATAAGACGCTTCCCAAAGGAACTCACAGCCTGTTCAATAGAAGAGGTGCTTTTTATCGCATATATGGGCATGCTTGCCGCGTGAAGAATAGTGGCCGTCGTAATTGAGTCAGACTCAATCGTCTGTATCAGCTCCTTGATAGAGCTTTCGGGGTCGTCGCACAGGCGAGAGATCTCTTTTACGGAACTCGGCAGGGGATCGAGCCCTTGTATAAAGTTGTATATTTTTTTATGAGAAATAAGGGTGTAGACCTTTGAAAAATGCGAGGTGACAATATTATGGAGTTGTCGCTTCAGTTCGTTTGACTTGATAGGCGAGACGATGGGATGGGTCAGGCCTTTAAGCAAAAGACGCGACTTTTGATGTGCTCTTAAGCCGGGTACCGCAGTGATAAGTGCGAGGTCGGGTTTTAAGAGAAGGAGCTCTTGGGCTATGGAGATACTCTCCTCTTGCATATTCAAAATAATGATATCGCAGGTGTTGTTTAGCACGGCACTCTTCAGTTCGTTGTCGTCGTCCACCGTCCGAACGGTGTTAAAGACATGACTAAGAGGAGCCTTCATCTTCTTGGCACGTGCGGCATTGGGATCCGCATACAGCACATTCAGTCCCTTCATGATCTTTGGTGTTTTTTCACTCTCATTCAAAATAGCGATGCTTGGAAAGAGGGTAGGGTCCAAAGAAGAGAGTGCTTCGCCGGCGATAAGTTGATCGGACCAGGCTTTCAGTTGTGAACTGCATACCTGCAGCCATTTAAGATCATGTTCGCTTGCATCCTCTTGATTTGAACGCAGGGCGTTTAAAATATTCTCACCCTGTGATACAAGGAGAGATAGATTGTCTAGCCCAAGGTAGGAGGAGGATGCCTTATAGTTGTGAAAGATGCGAAAAAGCTGAGCTATAGCACCCGGTTTATCTGTTTTGAGTTTGGAGACTTGTTCCTCTATAAGAGAAATATCTGCTGATAGTCGGTCGATAAAAAGATCTAAGAGTTCATTATCCATGCGCGAATAATATCAAATCGGGATTTAAGTAGGGCTTTGGGTAGAGAGTAAACATAAGTTATGAAAACAGGGCAGAGAGCAGAGCCTCTCTTAAGACATTTTAACGCATTTCTCTCCGGCCTTCATTTTTCCGATGACATATCCGTCTGATTTGGCAAGGACAGTCTCCACGTTTTCAGGACGCACTACGAGTACCATGCCTATACCCATATTGAAAGCACGGTACATCTCCTCTTCGTCCACATGTTCTGAAAGCAGGTCGAAGATCGGAAGAGGGCGAAGCAGACTCTTGTCTACATCTGCATAAAGATGCTCAGGCAGTACGCGCGGAAGGTTTTCTACAAGTCCTCCGCCCGTGATGTGTGCCATCGCGACGATGTTCTCTTTCAGGGCCTTAAAGAGTTTGACATAGATACGTGTCGGTTCAAGAAGAACATCGATAAGAGGACGGCCGTTGAAGTCATCATCGAAATGCATTCCCAGTTTGCCGAAGAGTACCTTGCGGACCAGGGAAAAACCGTTCGAGTGGAAACCGCTGCTCGGAAGCGCCACTAAAACGTCACCCTCTTTGACAAGAGAAACACGGTCAAGCTCAGACTTCTCGGCAATACCGACAGCAAAGCCGGCAAGGTCGTAATCGTCTTCAGAGTACATCCCCGGCATCTCGGCAGTCTCGCCGCCGATGAGTGAACATTCGGACTGCTTGCACCCTTCGGCGATACCCGAAACGACGGCAGTGGCTGCAGCCACATCAAGCTTTCCTGTCGCATAATAGTCCAGGAAAAATGATGGGGTACCGAAGTTACAGATAAGGTCATTCACACACATGGCAACAAGATCGATACCGACGGTATCATGCTTTCCGCTGTCAATTGCAAGTTTCAGTTTGGTACCGACACCGTCAGTCGCCGCCAACATTACAGGCTCTTTATATCCCGTCGGAAGTTCATAAGCACCGGCAAACGAACCAATTCCTCCTAAAACATGTGGCGTAAAAGTGGACTTTACAATAGGCTTGATATTATCAACGAAACTGTTTCCTGCATCAATATCAACGCCGGCGTCTTTGTATGAGATCTGGCTCATCTGCTCTCCTGGAGGTTTTCAAAATATTATCGAAATCATAACATATTGAAGATGTGTCTTTCTTTATATTGATTTAAACATCTCGGCTGCTTGAGAGTTTAACGCGTAATAATAATATTTTAAAATACAATTAAACAGTTGGGACTTCAATGATAATAAACCTGTAATGAGAGGAGTCACAAATGAATAAGATGAAAGCGCATCAGGGCCTGGAGGAGATGTTGTCGTTCCCTCTTATCGAAGCCCTGCTTGGCCGGCGTTCCAGACGTTTTTTTATGGGTGCCGAAATCCCCGATGGAGTATTCGCATACAAATCCGGTCATGAAGGGGTTCCCCTGAGCGATCTTGAGAAGATGCTGGTACTCTCCGCCTGCGGCGGAAATACCTCCTGGCACCACATGATTCCCCGGGCAGCCCGTTATGCTCCCCATCTCTCTAACTACGCGGGATCTGCCGGCGGACGGGTATTTCCTTCGGCCGCGGGGTTTCACACGAGCCAGACTTTTTTTACGGATGATGAGGGCGTGTATATGCTGGACATGCGTGATGCGCCTGCTTTCGATGACCGCGGGGACGACGGCTCCTTGAATCCGGAAGCATTTGTCGACAATGTCCAGCAACGGGTGCGCAAGATTCAGGACGGACGGCTTAAGTTGCCCTCCGAAGTCCCTTATACGGAGGCGCATAACACATGGGTGTTTAATAAGCCCTCAACGATGGTTGTCACTCCCGTCGGAGATCTCTCGCAGCACGTACTTCTAAGTCTAATGTATATGCTTCAAAACGGTCTTGTACTTTATGATGATGTAAACAAACGCCCTATTACAGGCATCGGGGAGTTTGGAGACATTGTGGACGTAAGCAAGGTCTGGCCTGTCACTTTTGTGGAGCAGTGGTCACTCTCGGAGCTTAGCGTGGAGCTCGCAGCGAGCTGCTATTCCGGTACGCTGATGCTTCAGGCCATGGGGCTGGGAGGATGGATGTTTGACGGCGTCGATCCCTTCGCCATGCTGGGTGCCAGCGGTAATCCGGAAGTACCAGGACTGGGGTTCAGATACGACACGGACGAGCGTTGGCCGTATCCGAACCCGACCGGACTGGAAGGCGTGATGGAAGGGTGCTGTCCGCCTCATTACCCGGATATGAGGGCCGCGGTTGACGCATTGTGCGAGCGTAAGTTCGGTCCAGGAGGCCCCTTCCATTCGAATACTCCCGGTCCCTGGAAAGAGAGTCAAAAAGTACGCTCGGCGGCACAGATCCATAATGAACGCTTCAAAGAGTGTGTTGCGCTGCAGGCGCAGTACCTGTATGATACCTTCGGAAAGTTTCCGGGCACAGTGCCTACGATGTTTCTTGTCATGCACCTGCAGGCGCATCATTTGGATCTGGATTTCTATGACGAGTTCTACAAGCCCGGCGCTTATCTGAAAACGCATGCCGCGCACATGAAGCGCTGGCACTAAGGTGCAAATTAAAACGAGCCATATAAAGATGACCGGGAAGTACAAAAGGAAGGTTTTCAATGACCCCTCCGCTGGTTTCGCTGTCGAAAGGAGTGCTTGCACCCTTTGTGAATAGCAAGCTTGGGCTTAGCCCCGACACTATCAGTTTCTCTATAATTTACCCTTTGATAGAGAAGAGGCGTTGAATTAAGTCAAGTTTCATGAGGAAAAGCATAGAGTGCGTAGGAATAAACAGTCAGAAGATGAAAGAAATTTATACATCAAAACGGAACTTCATTAGATGAAACATAAACACGCCCGAAGTGCATATACTACTAAACGGTCTATACTGGCTCTTTTGCTCTTTGCAAGCGAACTGGCGGCCGGTCCTTTTACCGCGACGGGCGACTCTTCCGCTCACTCTACCGAATTTAGTTACAGAAAGAGCGTCAAGCCTTCGACGGACCATATTATCCATTTTACGGAACGATCGGCCGAGGTCTCTGCCGCGACCGCACGCAATACCTACCGGTACGTGACGAAGCCCACTTCGGAGTATTCTACAAAGGTCAGTGACCAGACCTTTCCGGCGACCGAAGAGAGCAGCGAGTACTCTTATGATCTCTCCAGCAGGGCGACAAAACAGACGCAACCCCTGTTTGAGGCTACTGATGAGTATATCACCAAGCCTACAGGTGAATTCAGTACAAAGTCAACGGAGTACAGCTCCGAAATATCCAAAGAGACCTCCAAGGTGAGTGAACACTCCAGCGAGTTTAGCTATGAAGAACTCCTCGAACCTACAGGCGAGTTTTCCACAAAGTCAACGGAGTACAGTTGGGAAGTGTCTGAACACTCATCGGAGCAGACGACCGAGGTAAGCCGAAAGAGCAGTGAATATACAGAGCCCGTTTTGAAAGCGACCTATGAGAAGATTTCACGACCTACGGGCGAGTTTACCGCCGAAACGGCTGAATACTCTTATGAGCTCTCCGCCAACGCATCCGAACAGACGACGGAGGTGAGTCAAAACAGCAGCGAATTTACAGAGTCTGTTTCGGAGGCGACGTATGAGAAAGCCTTAAAACCCACAGGCGAGTTTACGACAAAGGCAAGTAAGCAAAGCAGCGACGTCTCGGCAGACCTGAGCGAAGGCTCGGCTGAGTTTACGCGCGAGTCAGCCGATTCTACAACAGAGAACTCAAGGGAGACAGGAGCCTTTTCGCAGGAGAGCAGCCATACCCTTGACGGCACTCTGGAAAAGACAAGCGAATTGAGCTGGCAGAAGTATCAAACCTTTTTGCTCGATCCCGACACTGCAGATCAGTTGATCAAAGAAGCTTATGCATTTTCAGGAGAAACCTTGGATAGCTTTGCCAATGAGCTGGAGGTTTCTTCTTCTCTCTTGGCCCGCACTATCATTAAGACTGCTCCCAAAGAGGCTACGCGAACAGAACTGGAGCATCTTATGTCTTATGTTATTCCGGGCCTGCGAGCCGCTTATGCAAAGAATGAGACCAATATCATCTGATGCTGCGTCTTCTTGTACTTCTGCACCTTTTATTCGCATCTCTGTATGCCGGCAGCCTGGAGAGGCTGCAGGAACGCAATATCGTTCTGACCCATCTTGAAGAGAGCAATGCGTGGAAGGCAGATGAGATAGAGAGGTATATCGGGGGTCCGGTTAGAGGGTTATCGCTTGCAAGCACTCCTGTCGGAGCGGTTATCGATCTTAGAGAAGATCTTGGATCGGCAAAGAGAACCCTGATCTATCATCTCCTGGATAATTACGACGAAGAACAGGGACTCAGCAGTTCGGACGAATGGAAAGAGATAAGCTCTTGGTCTTCATCTCTGTTGGGAATGTTTGATGTAGCCAATAACCAAGACCCCAGGGCTTATGCTTCTTCCAGGGGTCTGCAGAGTCCAAAAGAGGACTTTCTCAGCTTTGGAGAATACTATTTTTTGCCGCCCGAAACGAGAGTAGAGGCTTCGGTGAAATGTCGTACTCCGCGTAAGTATGCCTTTTTTAAGAAACACTTTCGGGGTTTTGTATCACCCTTGGAACAAGACGATATTGTCTGCGCCTCCATGGAAAGAGGTTTTTTGGACGATCTTGAATTTTACGACCCTATAAATGCGGAAAAAATCGAACTCGGCCCGATAAATATGCAGAGCGTAAAAGGCTTTGAACTTCTTTATGCTACACCCGGGACGGCAGATGCCTCCGAGATCGCAGGCCATCTTTTATTGCGTATCAAACTGGACAATAATCCCGAGGCTGAAGAAGAGGGCTTTGAAAATCCGCATGATATCGTGGTCTCGTTTCTTGCCAATACGGGTCGAGATGAAGAGAAGGTCATCAACCCCTTCGTTCAGACCGAATGTAAAAAGAACTGGTTTGATCTTGTGGATGACGGGCATTCGGACTTTGATGCCTTCGAATCCGTCTTTCAATCCTTAAAGGGGCTCAGCGGCGGTTTTCTTACGATGATGGACAGGCAGACCCTCGGACAAACGATAAAACATTACACGATAGAAGAGGACAGGAACTTGTTGAGATACAGGCTGAGGCTCACAGACAAGCAGAAAAAAGATTTGCTGAAACGCCTTTATCTGGCAAAGAAAAATTATAATGCCAGGTATTATTTCTTTCCGCAAAACTGTGCATCGGTACTGGTCAAGGTGATATCGCAAGGAATAGGGAATGAAGAGATAGCCCATTTTGATCCTTTCGTCTCTCCTCCCAACACCCTGGTATCTCTTTTTATTCGAAACGGTCTGGCCGTACCCGTTTACCCCTCTTTCTACAGCTACAGGAAAAAAGCTTATTTGGCGCAGGATGAGATCAGGGTCCGTTACAAAGAGCTCAGATCGAAAAAGCCTGAGCTCGCCTGGCCGGACATATCGCCTCTCTTTGACGATGAGGAGTCGGAACGCTTGGCCCTTCTGGCGCCGCTTCGGGTCCTTGCCGAGAAAAACTCGGAGTTGGAGGAGGAGTTTTATCTCTTGGCAAATCTGATACAAGAGGCAGAGGCGGCCTACGGGCATAAGGAGTTGATATGCGAGAACTATACCTCAAAGGTGACGGCTCAAGCAAGAAAGCTCCAGGAGTCGCTCCTGGAGAGAATGGCCGAGCCAAGCCCGTTTCACACGCAACGGTATCTGCAAAAGAGTCATCTTAAGAGTGAACGGGAGGCTTACGAAGAGGGCCTTCCCCGTACCCGGCTGCTTAGCTATGGATTTGGGCTTGGCCATTACCATAGCGACAGTGATGATACGGGTATCATGAGAGTGGATGCGACAATAGAAAAGCAAGAGATGGGCTCTATCTCCAGTGTCGCTATGCAAAGAGGAAACTCCGTGAGCCTGGGGAGCCTTAACCTCTCTTTGGGAAAAGACTCGGATGGCGGGGTAGAGGTGAAGAGCTGGGGAGCGAGAGCATTAAAGATAAGAAAGTTCCAGGAGCGTTTGGATTATATTCCTTCCTATTTCTCTTCGGCCGGGAGTTTGGGCCTGGGTCTTACGCTTTTGGACTTCAGAGGAAATAAGGAACAAGAGAGGCTTTGGGGAACTCTAGCGGGAGGGGAGATCCTGTTTAACCTTCTCTCTTCGCGCAATAACAATGATTATGCTTTTGTCTCTCTGGGAGCAGATGTCGTGCATCAGAGGAATCCAATCCGTAATGCCACAGGGCTGGCACTCCCCATCTACACGGAGACACTGATGAGCTTTGGAAGGAAGCGCGAAACACAATGGAGAAACCATTTTGAATACCGTCCCTCCGTCAATGATACGCTTCAGGATGAACTCATTCTTGACACGGGACTAAGTCGTCAAATGGGCCATTTGGGAAAGCAGCTGGTCCTGCTTAAGATGGTACTCTCTTACAGCAAGTCGATTGCAAAAACACAGACAGGCCCCGGCAGCTCCTATATGCAGACATGGGTAGGCCTTGAGATGAATCCTTGGTAAGCTTACTCTTCGTCGGAACCTCTCTGTTCCTGCATGATCTCTGTCAGCTGAACTTTTAAGTCATCTTCGCAAAGATAGAGCTTTTTAAGGGTGGAGCTTGCCTTGTCCCAGCAATGAGAGAGTGCTTTTCTGGCAGACTCTTTTATCCTCTCCTCACTGTTCGATAATAAGAATAGAAAAAATATATGCACCTCCCTGTTTTCGCTTTTACAGTTCCCCAGGGCTTTGATCAAAGCCAATAGAGTGTTTAGTTCGCTCACCGTTTTTTTCCTGGTCGTATGGCTAAGGCTTTCTTCCTTTAGCTTCTGTTTGAATTTAAGAAAACTCTCTTGGTAAAAGCTGAGCAGACGTTCATAAATCTCATCCTCGACCTCTTTCGCCTTTTCCTGCATCAGGCTGAGGTAGAAAGCATACTCTTTTTGCACGCTCAGCTCTTTGTCGTAGAGTTTTTTTATGCACTCTTGAGGGTTGGGAAGATGCGGTGACTCGAGCCCGAAATAGAGCAGGCACTCATTGATCATGTTAAGGGAGATGGTAGAGGGGTGCCAGATGTAGGAGTCCAGCAGTCTCGTTTTGACCTGCCGTACAAAAAAGTCCATATCCACTTTTTTAAGATATCCGTGTTCACGGGCTGTTTGCACAGCCATGGCAAACATGAAGAGCTCCTCATAGAGTTTATCGTGTTGGCTGTAAGTAGAGAAATAGAGACAGATGCTTTCAAGAATCCTGGGGTCAAAATTCTGAAAATAATATTGGGCGAGTCTAACATAGAGTCTTTGTGCCTGCTCGGGAGAAAAAGAGTGCAGGTTTTTTTCAAAGTTTTTTAAAAAAAACTCCTCTATATTCTCCTGTTTATATAAATTTGTATACAGATCCGTGCCGCTGAGGTATTTTTCTACCTGAGCGACCCTAGAGACGGGTGCCATCAGAACCTTGTTATATCTTTGCAAAAGGGTGTTGATATAAATTGTTCCGGCCAGTTTGGAGCTTACCGAACCTTTCAGCCGTACTCTTCCGTCATTCTCCAGTGTGATAAAGAGCTCCCCTCTAAGGTCCTCGTTGCGGATAAAGATCTTATCGAGCGTTTCATTGTATCTGATGACCCCGCCGTCCAAAAGCCTCTCTTCATCATCAAAAATATAATACCGTCTTTGTAAAAAAAGCATCCTCTTGCCTGTGCCGCTGTCCCAGGGATGAAGCGTCAAAATATCCGATAAGCTTTTTGTTGTGAAACTGAAATTCATATATAATAATAATATCAAATACCTATATTTGGCGTTAGAGTATTGTCCAGTGAATTTATTTAAGGATTAGGCATGCATAGGAGAGGTATGATGAAGCCATTACCCGGACAAACGTGCCTCTTGCCGCCTTTAAAAAGGACTCTTAGTTAAATTCGATATAATGCGTTGACAATAGTACATAAGGACTTTAATGAAATGGCTTGAGCAAAAAGGCATTGACCCTCAGCGTATTACGACCGGTTTGGCTCTGTTGGCCGGAATAGTTGTTATTGGTTTGATAGATAATTTTTTTCTGATCTGGTTGGTCTTTGGCGGATTGTATCTGGTCGCGTTTTACGAGGCAAATAAACTTTTTGGTGTTGAGAACAACACCTTGTATGCCTATGCAGCCATTTTATGGGTGGTAGCGGGGTTCTATCCTTATGCGGATGATCTGTTCTTTATTGCGGCGGTCGTGTTTGCAGCGGTGATGGCCTATACGCAAGAATTGAAATTCAAATATTTTTACCCTTTTATTTATCCGACGGCGAGTTTCTTGTTTATGTTGGCTCTGTACAACGAATACGGGGTGATCGCACTATTTTGGCTTCTTCTCGTCGTTGCGGGCGCTGACGTCGGTGCCTATTTCGTGGGTAAAAGCATCGGCAAGACGAAATTTTGCGAGACATCCCCGAATAAGACGCTTGAAGGTGTCATCGGCGGTATCGTGATCGCTACGGGATTAGGTTTTTTTGCAGGCATCGGTTTTGTAGATGTAGACAAGGCTATCGTTATCTCTCTACTTTCTGCTGTCGCTGCAGTCTTTGGGGACCTGTTTGAGTCTTTTCTCAAGCGAAAAGCGGGTGTCAAGGACAGCGGCGATATCCTGCCGGGGCATGGCGGGATCTTGGACCGTGTCGACGGATATCTCTTCTCCGCGATTATCATGCTGGTACTCCTGAGAGGACTTGTCTAGTTGATTCTTCTTGGTTCAACAGGCTCTATCGGGGTGAACACTCTAGAGATCGCCAGACGTTTTGATCTGAACATTGACGTCCTTGTCGCCGGTAACAGTATCGAACTGCTGAACAGACAGATCAAAGAGTTCTCTCCCAGAGTGGTCGTGATCGGTTCCAAAGAGGACCTGTCTAAAGTAAACCATCCCGCGGTTTTGCACGGAGAAGAGGGGATACTCGAGGCCATAGAGGGTTCGGCTTCTTCTTTGGTTATCAATGCCCTTGTCGGGTTTTTAGGCCTGAGACCGACGCTTAAAGCCATAGAGTGCGGGAAAAAAGTCGCCCTGGCCAATAAAGAGTCTTTGGTAGCTGCAGGGGCCTTTATAGATGTCTCAAAGATCCAGCCTATAGACAGCGAACATTTTGGATTATGGTACCTTTTTAACGAAAACCGTCCTGTAGAGAGAATGATCATCACAGCCAGTGGCGGGGCTTTCAGAGACTGGGACCTGGAGAGACTGCACAAGGCCACTCTGAAAGATGCGCTAAAGCATCCCAACTGGTCTATGGGTCAAAAGATAACGATAGATTCGGCCTCTATGGTAAACAAGACCTTCGAACTTCTGGAAGCACGTTGGCTTTTTGGGGAAGGGGAGTATGACGCAGTGATCGAGACGAAGTCGCTCATTCACGCGTTGATAGATTTTAAAGACGGCTCGACAACGGCCCATTTCGCGAATGCGGATATGAAGCTCCCTATCTCCTACTCGCTCATGGGCCGTGTCGAAGAGCAGATACTCAAGCCGGTCAACCTTGTTGAGGTGGGTTCATTGGAGTTCAGGGAGATAAAGACGGACCGCTATCCCGTCTGGGAGCTCAAAGAGGATCTCATGCAAAACCCCAAACGCGGTTTGGTCGTAAATGCGGCCAATGAAGCGGCGATAGAGCTCTTTATAGAGGGAAAGATCGGGTTTCTTGATATTTCGAAAACGATCATCGGGGCCTATGAGCATTTCGACAAAGAGGTCCAAAGCATAGACGAGGTTTTTGCCCTGGACGAAGAGGTCAGAAGCTTTGTCGGATCGGGAGTCTG
The DNA here is from genome assembly GCA_964014335.1 of uncultured Campylobacterales bacterium. Taxonomy (GTDB): domain Bacteria; phylum Campylobacterota; class Campylobacteria; order Campylobacterales; family Sulfurimonadaceae. Next base: position 15,103 of record CAXGZT010000027.1, read on the forward strand.
CTAAATGGAAACCAAATATATCGTCGCTGTTTTTGTTGTTATCCTTATCGTCTGGCTATACAAAAAGTATATGCTTAGAGAGAAGCTCTCCTATGTCGACTCTTATGCTTTTCATCCGGGATTGATCACAAAGTTTAAAAAGGCCAGACCGGAATTAAAAGATGACCAGGTCGAGGTCGTGGCATCGGCCCTGAAGGATTATTTCAAAATATGTCAAATGGCAAAGAAGGAGTTCGTCTCCATGCCCTCTCAGGTGGTAGATGATCTTTGGCATGAGTTTATTCTTTTCACAAGGCAATATCAGAGGTTTTGCAAGGCTTCATTCGGGCACTATCTTCACCATACTCCGGCTGAGGCGATGCCTAAGCAGGATATGGCATCCGAGGGGATAGAGAAAGCATGGAAATATGCCTGCCAGCTTGAAGGCATAAACCCAAAAGTACCGGCAAGACTGCCGCGCCTATTCGCTTTGGATGCGATGTACAATATTGAAAAGGGCTTCCATTATGTAAGAGACTGCAAGAACAGCAAGAACGGTGACTACTGCGCCTCGCATATCGGCGGGTGCGGAAGCTCCTCCTGCGGTTCTAGTTGTGGGTCAAGCTGCGGTTCAAGCTGCTCAAGCGGCTGTGGAGGTGATTAAGATGAGAGAGAAGGTACTGATACTTCACGGCTGGGGCGGAAGCGATTATCCGCATTGGCAGGCATGGCTGGCAGGCGAACTGGCAAAAGATTATGGAGAGGTCTGTTTTCCTCTCCTGGACCACCCCCATTTTCCTTCCAAGAACCGATGGATAAAACAGGTCAAAGAACTTTTACTCGAGTTTAAACCCGATGTCGTTATCTGCCACTCTATGGCAAATACCTTATGGTTTCATCTGTGCGAAGAGGGAGAGATAGCCGAGGTAAAACGGCTTTTACTTGTGGCCCCGCCCCGTATGGACCTGAAACTGGATACGATCAAGAGTTTTTTCCCGGCTCCTCTGCCTAAAGAGCTCTTTGCGAAAGAGGCAATGATGGTGACATCGACGAACGACCCTTATATGAGTGAAGAAGAGGCTTTGTCTCTGCAGCAGGCTCTGCAAATACCGATGAAGGTGATTGAAAACGGCGGACACCTCAATGCCGAGAGTTCGTACGGACCGTGGCCCTGGGTTTTGGAGTGGGCAAAAGGAGAGGAAAATAGATGATCCTATCGATAGAAAGCTCTTGTGATGACAGCTCTATAGGCATCACGGAGATAAAGTCTAAAAAGCTTGTTTATCATAAAAAGATATCCCAGGAACTTGAACATTCTGTTTACGGCGGGGTTGTTCCCGAGCTTGCATCGCGTCTTCATGCGGAAGCACTTCCCAGGATACTGGAGGAGTGCAGGGAGTATTTCTCTGAGCTAAAAGCCATTGCCGTGACTACGGCTCCGGGTTTGAACGTGACGCTCGTAGAAGGGGTGAGTATGGCGAAGGCTCTGGCCATCTCATTGGATATTCCTCTTATCGCGGTCAACCATCTCAAAGGGCATATCTATTCGCTTTTTATCGAGAAAGAGACATCCTTTCCCTTAAGCGTCCTTCTGGTCTCAGGAGGACATACCCAGGTCATAGAGGTTCAGAGTCTTGAAGAGATGAAGATGGTGGCCACGACGATGGATGACAGTTTTGGAGAGAGCTTTGACAAGGTCTCAAAGATGATGAACCTCGGTTATCCCGGAGGGCCTGTTATCGAAAAGATGGCAAAGGAGGGGGATGAGGAGAGATATACTATGCCCCTGCCCCTCTCCCAGTCTCCGCTTATCGCTTTTTCATACTCCGGTCTAAAAAATGCGGTACGACTCGTTGTTCTTGAGGCAGAAGAGAAAGACTTCTGTGATATAGCGGCCTGTTTTCAAAAAGCAGCGGTGGGACATCTGACCCAAAAGCTTAAAAAGTATTTCAAGATGAATCCTCCCAAGCATTTTGCCATTGTCGGCGGAGCATCCGCGAACCTTTATCTACGGGACAAGATTGAAACCCTGCTGCAGCCCTATAAGGCTACACTGACCCTTGCTGACTTGGAATATTGCTCGGATAATGCGGCTATGATCGGCCGCGTGGCAGTCGAGATGTATGAAAAAGGGCTTTTTACCCCGCTGGACGAAGTGAAAACGGAACCGCGTACGTCTTTATAATCAAAAGTAACTATTAATAATAGCTTAAGCAAAAACAGTTTCAAGATGCTTAAGAGGAACATTATCCGATTCTAGTAAACTTCCAGGATAAAACTTTATAAACAGGAGCCCAAGTATGGCAACAACTAAATTCAAAGGTACAGAGGTAGAACTTCTAGGAAACGAAGTAAACGTAGGCGATAAAGCACCAGCAATCACGGTAGTAAACTCAGACGGTCTCGGTGACGTAACAGTCGGCGGCGCTACAGGTAAAAAGCAACTTATCATCGTTGTCCCGTCACTAGATACTGGTGTATGTGCTACTGAAACTCGTAACTTCAACGCTAAGGCTGCTGATATGAATGATGTTACAACGACTATCGTTTCTCTTGACCTTCCATTTGCTGCAGGCCGTTTCTGTTCAGCTGAAGGTATCAACAACCTTACCGTAACTTCTGACTTCCGTAACAAAGAGTTTGCTAACGCTTATGGCGTACTTCTGGGTGGATCTGTTCTTGCAGGTGTGACTTGTCGTGCTATCTTTGCGGTAAACGAAGAGGGTGTCGTTACTTACAAAGAGATCGTTCCTGAAATCACTGAAGAGCCTAACTACGATGCTGCTCTTGCGGCTGTTAAATAATTTATAAAATTACTTAAGGCTTCTACGGGCCTTCGGCCCCGTTTTCCCTGTTTTTTCCTATATAAACTCCAAAAAAATAAAAATGTAATTCTATTGTTACTCGATATATACAATTTTGTGATATGATATTCCCCATTGAATTAAGGAGAATATATATATGAGCAAGATTTTATCAGGGCTACTTTTAGCCGGACTTCTAGGCGCAAGTGCCCAGGCAGATCTTCTGCGTGTAGAATTAGGTGGAGGTGTTTGGCAAAACGAAGCTTCAGGGACTATTACCAGTGGTACACCAGCCATCACAGAAGATTTAAGTGCTTTGAATTATGACAAAGAGAGCAAGGGGTATGCCTGGCTTAATATCAAGCATCCTGTTCCCGTCCTGCCTAACCTTCGTCTTGAGTATGCGGCAGTGGACTTCTCAGGCAGATCTAATGAGCCGTTTGTTTATGATGGGGTTACGTATGTAGTTGATGCAGAGACAGATCTGACATTGGATCAGATTGACGTCATTATGTATTACAATATTTTGGACAACACGGGATGGACCACCTTGGACCTGGGCCTTGATGTGAAAGTCGTCGACTTTGAGTTTAATGCTGTTCAAGATACAGGATTGAATCCTGTTAGCGAAAGCGAGACCGTTCCTTTGCCGATGGCTTACGGCCGTCTTCGTTTTGAGATTCCCGGTGTCGATATCGGACTGGAGGGGAATATAAAATATGTTTCGTATAAAGATTCAAAGATGATGGATTATGCGCTTAAGGCGGATTATACCCTGGTAGACATCCTCCCTGTCGATGTCGGTTTGGAAGTGGGTTACCGCTTCCAGCAGGTTGATATCGATGGTGAAGACTTTAGTGTCGATACCTCATTAGATGTTGAGATCGATGGTGTCTTTGCCGGAGCGGTCATCCGATTCTAAGTTAAAATAGAGGGAGAAACTCCCTCTGATATCTTTCTTCCCTCTCTCGAAAATCAAAAGACGTTTCGTGAAAACGAGAGACCTATCCCCATCTTTTGTACTGCCCTGTTGTAATCGATCAGACTCTCCCCGTAACCGTTGAAATATTCGAGATACCAGTAGGTACTTCGGGCATTGAAGAAGGGGTAGGACCAGTCAAGTTTGACGGCGCCGCGGTTCTCCTTCTTAAAATCAAGGTTGTTTCGCAGGAGGAGGCCCAGTTTGTTTTTTCCGAAGAGATAGTTAAAGGTCAGGTCTCCATACCCCATGTATTTGTCGATATCAGGGTTTTCGTCTATGCTTGTCGATTCCGGGATCCTATACCAGGCGCGCAGATTGGTGAAAAGTTGGCCATGCTGCCAGATCGCCGACAGATAAAGACGGTTCCAGGTTCTCGAACGTCTTCCGTCCTGGCCGTTCGACTGGTGGCTGAAACCAAGCTTCACGGCTTTCAATCCCGTCGCTCTGTCTCTTATACACATCTGACGCTGCCG
>CAXGZT010000028.1:0-18973 GCA_964014335.1 uncultured Campylobacterales bacterium
TCTTTTTCGCTTCCGTCTGCAATATAAAACTTGCCGCTTTCCGTTCTAACCGTACTCAGTTTGGTGATCAGTGCATCTGATTCGACAAAGATCGTCTTTAAAGAGGCCTGGTAGTCGTTCGCATCGACTGCCACATCAACACCTAATGGTTTGAGTGTTGTCGTAGACTGCATGATGACCGTTTCGATCAGTGAGGTATCGTCTGTCACGACCTCGGCATTTTGACGGACACGGAAAAGGTCTTCTTCAAGTTTTTCGCTTAAAGCATTTTTCTTCAGTACGACGTTTTGTAAGATGCTCAACTCTTTTTTTGCGCTGGCAAGCTTTTTGTCCTGAGTACCCTTTACATCTTCAAGACGCTTCTGCAACATCTTCTTTTGTGCTTTCAAATAAGCAAACTCTTTAGCGTATGCACGCTCTAACTCTGTTTCCGTCGCAGCAAAAACAGACAGGCTCACTGCCAATAGAACAATTAAAATCTTTTTCATTATTTACTCTCCGTCATAACAATCGCATTTGGAAGTGTGAAGTATCCAGAACGGATCTGCTTTTTAAATGAGTCGAAAAGAGCAAGCACGTGCTCTTGTTCATTTTTAGATATAGCTTCTTTGTAGTACCAACCCGTAGCATCTTTTTCCGCATAACCTACCGTGTTGTCAGGCAGCTTGAAAAACATAGCTACTGTACCGACACGAGCGATCTCGGCCAAACGGTCTTGGCCGTCGATATTGATAGTCTGTTTGAAGATTCCGTTTTCCTTGCTCATACGGATAGCATCCCCGTAAGCGTTCCATGTCAGCGCAAGTGCTTTTTGAGGTGTAACAAGGTCACCTTCTAGCTGTGACTTGATCTTTTCGATATCTGCTATTCTCTCTTCCGTCTTGAACGGAATAGCTCCTTTGATGTTCTCTTGCATCAATGCAAGCGCGTCTAATAGAAGCGGCTTAAGACCTTCAGTGTTTTTACCCGCTTCCTTGATCTCTTTGCGGACCTTGTCAAGCTCACGCTGGATCTGCTTGATCTTCAAATCTTCTCTTGCGACTACAGATTCAAGATCGTTCTTTTGGCGAAGCAATGATTTCATTCCCGCCTTATATGTGTCTTTTTCGTCATTGATAGAAGCATCAAGCTGTTCTACGTCTGCGCGAAGTTTCATTAGTGACTCAGCCATGTTTTGTGATGTGGCGTACAGTGTCGTTGTACCTAGAAGCGCAACGACAGCTATACTTAGCATTCTTTTAGACATGCAATTCCCTTTTGGTTTATATGGTCGGAATTTTAAGCAAGGTAGATTACTTTAACGTTACTCTAAAGTTACATTTTGGTTACAAAGTTACATTAAAGAGTACAATATAATCAATCTTGTCATCAAAAAATGTTGCATTGATTGGGCGCTGTGGAGTATTTTTAGGCAAAAAAGCTTTAAACACGAAGTAAACAAGAGAAGGGTCTTCTCTTGTCGTAGGCTTATTGAAGAATAGTCGATTGAGAGAATGTCAATAAAGACTCTGCACCCGAAGACATCAACTCATTTGAATGGAGTGATCCGTCCAGTCCGTAATGAATGATAGTACCGTTGTTAAAGGTAGCCGTCGTATCCAGATCTTTAAAGTAGATTCCTCCCTCTTTTTTCTGTACCGATGAAGTAATAATCTCATACCCGTTGAAAGTAGGATTACTGCGTACTGCCGAAGCGTCTCCAGAGTTTGTCATCTCGATCCCGCCTGCTGCCGGCTCAGCTTGAATGATGCTTAGGTTCGTAACCGTACCTGTATATCCGTTATCCACGTCAAACGTGTCATCAAGCGCATTAATGATTTTTATATTGGTAAGATCAACGACTCCACCCCAAAGCTCAACCCCGTCATCGCCTGAGTTGATAACCGTGATATCCTCTATCGTCGTACCGGAACCGATAGCACAAAGACTAAGCCCGTTGACTTCTTTGTTCTCTGCTACCGCAAAACCGGAGTTTAGGATCTGAACGTGACGCAGAATACCGCTGCTCTCTCCATTAAAGATTATATTACCGAACGTACCAAAGGCAAAATCGGGATCAGCCTCATTGACCTCATAAAAAAGGTTGTTCTCATTCACGTTTGCACTGCCCAAGAGGGTAACACCGCCCCATTGGCCCGCACCGGCATCTCCGCCGTCATAGTGGGATTTGGAATCAAAGACGATAGGTTCGGCCAGAGTTCCGTTAGCGACAATACGCGAGCCTTTTACCACTACCAAATAAGCAGTCGGACTCCCGACTACTGTTGTGCCGGCTTCAATAGTCAGCGTTGCCCCGCTCTTTATTTTGACTAGGTTTGTCAAATGCCAAACGGTATCTTTTGTCCAGGTCTCGCTGACCGTTATATCTCCCGACTTTTCGACTACAGTCGCGATTGCAGGCGGCAACTGTGCTTCATATTCTGCTTGTAAAACTGCCGCAGAAAGACCGCCGTAAAGCTTGCTGTTTACAGTCTGAATATTAATGTTGTTGAAGCTTAACAGAGCTTGCGCACCTGCCGTCATCGACTCCTTCGAATGAAGCGCCCCATCCAGTCCGTAATGAACGATTCTTCCGTCATTAAAAGTTCCCGTAGTATCTGAATCTTTAAAGTAAAGACCGCCCTCTTTTTTCTGTGTGACAGCCGTTACAAGTTCAAAACCGTTGATAGTAGGATTCGTTCGAACAATCGCGGCATCACCCGAGTTGGTCATCTCCACCGCTGCCGCGGCGGCCTCAGCCTGAACAACCTTCAAGTTTGTGACCGTTCCGGTATATCCGTTATCGACATCAAAGCTGTCATCCAGTGCATTTACGATTTTAATATTGGACAGATTGACCGTTCCACCCCAAAGCTCAACCCCGTCATCACCTGAATTGACAACCGTGATATCCTCTATCGTCGTGCCTGAACCGATAGCGCAAAGGCTCAAGCCATTGACTTCCTTGTTTTCCGCTACCGCGAAACCGGAGTTCAAGATCTTTACATGGCGCAAGATACCGCTGTCTTCAGCATCATTAGCCGTGCTGTTAAAGGTACCGAAAGCAAAATCGGGATCAGCCTCGTTTACTTCGTAAAAAAGATTATTCTCATTCACATTTGCACTACCCAAGAGGGTAACACCGCCCCATTGACCCGCACCGGCAAGCCCGCCGTCATAATGTGCTTTTGAATCAAAAATGATCGGTTCTGCTGCTGTACCGTTGGCCACAATACGTGAACCTTTGACGACGACCAGATAGGCAGTCGGACTTCCCACTACCGTTGTACCGGCTTCAATCGTCAGTGTGGCACCGCTTTTGATCTTGACAAGGTTTGTCAGATGATAAACATTATCCTTCGTCCAGGTCTCGCTTGCTGTAATGTCGCCTGTTTTATCGATCACCGATGTGATAACCGGCGGCAATTGTGCTTCAAACTTGCTTTGCAGGATAGCTGCGGATGGACCTGTATAATGTTCTGTGGGAGTCGTTGGCTCTCCAGGGTCTGTACCGATAGGAGTAAAACTTGGAGGAGTATCATCTCCGGGAGCACCACCACATCCTGACATACCTATAGAAAGACTCAAGGTCATTAGGTAAGATATCGTCTTTAAAAATTTAGCTTGCATATACATACTCCGTCGCTATAAAATATGATGAAATCATAGGGAAAAAAGATTACAGAAGAATTACAGTTAGTATAAAATCGTTACAAAGGCCGAAGCCTTTGCATTTGGAAAGAGGAAATATTAAAGGATATCGTTACCCGTACCGCTTGTATAAGCAGTGTCAAGAACAGTTGTACCGGCAGTAACACCGTCTATGATACCTTTTCTGTTTGCAGTTAGTACTTGAGTAGCACTCTTAGTCACGTCAACATTTGTGAATGTAGGCGCTGCATTTACAAGATCGTTTCCATTTGTCAATGCCGCATCAACAGATGTTAATGATGCAGACATATCGATTGTACCGTTTAGGAAAGTACCTGTTGTATCGGCATCTTTAAAATAAAGACCACCCTCTTTTGTCTGGTTAGCAGAAGCAGTCAAGTTGAAACCGTCTATTGTCACATTTGTACGAACGATTGAAGCATCACCCGAGTTTGTCATCTCGACAAGAGCGGCACAAGCAGGACCTTGAACTACAGTAAGGTTTGTCACTGTACCGACATAACCGTTATCTACGTCAAACGAGTCATCTTGAGCATTTGTGATCGAGATATTGCTAAGGTTAACCGTACCACCCCATAGTTCAACACCGTCGTCACCCGAGTTATATACCGTGATATTGCTGACAGTAGTACCCGAACCGACACCTGCAAGGCTAAGACCGTTAACTTCTTTGTTTTCTACAACAGCAAAACCTGAGTTATAGATCTCAACATAGTTTAAAGTACCAGAACTTTCAGTATTGTTTGTTGTATCAATACTACCGAATGCGAAGTCAGCATCTGTTTCATCAACTTCATAACGAAGACCCGCTTCATTAGTCTGAGCGTTACCAAGAACAGTCAACCCGCCCCATTCGCCAGAAGTACCCGCTGTACCGTTTCCGGCAGCACCGTCAAATACGATTGGATTCGCAGCCGTACCGTTTGCGTTGATAGTAGAACCTGCTGTTACTACCAAGTACGAGTTGCTTGCCGAGTTGAAGTGTGTTCCCGCAGGAATAGTGATTGTTGCACCATTTCTTACTTTTACTTTACCCTCAAGTGAATAAACTTTAGTAGCGTCTAAAGTTAAATCAACTTCACAGTCACCGCGTAATACGTTTGTTGCTTCATCTAAACAGTTAAGTGCTGTTGAAGCGGCAGCCGCAGTACTGCCACCACCTCCACCACCACAACCTGTGAATGCTACCATACCTGCGACTAGACTACTAAGAACAATTTTTTGATTCATTTTCATTTGAATCTCCTTGCTAAATTTTGGTGATATTCTATAGGCCCTAGATTACCGAAGTGATACGCACTGGATACATTTTCACGACAATTCAGTGACAAATTAATGACATCGTTTTTTGTTCAATGTAACCTTCTTGAAACATTTTATCCTTATCATGTCGGGCATGAAAGCACTTATATTAATAGTAGAAGACGACAAGGACCTGCTCGAACTGCTTGAGCACAGGCTGCAAAAAGAGCATTACGAGACCCTCGGTTTCTTGAGTACCAAGTATGTTAAGAAGGTCCTCGAAGAAGAGTCTGTCGACTTGATTATCATGGATAGAAACCTTCCTGATATCGAGGGTAGCGAGTACATATCTCTCTTACGCGAAAAGGGTATGAGTGTGCCCGTGATCTTTCTCTCGGCTAAAAACTCCCCTACCCATATTGAAGAGGGTTTCTTACGCGGAGGTGACGATTATATGACGAAGCCTTTTGAGCTCAAGGAACTTCTTCTGCGCATCGATGCTCTTTTGCGCCGGACGAAGAAAGATATGCAAAAAAAGGTAGCGATCTTCAAAGATATCGTCTTGGACCTGGATCTGCGCGTTGTCCATATCAAAGATAAGCCCGTCGACCTGACGAAACTGGAGTTTGACCTTCTTCATACCTTTATCCAAAACCAGAGCACCGTCCTTAAACGGGATTTTCTGCTTGAGCATGTCTGGGGAAAAGGAAAGACAACGGAGGAGCGAACGGTCAATGTGGCCATCAAGCGTCTAAAAGAGAAGATAGACCTGGACAGAGACCACTCCTATATCAAAACTATCCGCGGTGTGGGTTATACTATCCACTAGCCTCTACACCTCGACCAGTTTCACCCCCTCCTCTTTTAAATAACAGATATATCCTCTTACGCTTTGTACTGTTATCTCCCGGACTGCTCTTTTGTAGAAGTTCACCTGCTTCAGATGGGACTGCGTATGACTCATGGCCGATTTGTAATCGATGACTATCCATTCATCCTCTTTTTCGATCAGAAGGTCGATATAACGCAGTTCTTTATCATAGGAGATGGCTTTCTCCTTATGCACTTTCCCCTTTGTCAACTCAGAGAACTCCCTGTTTTCAATCAAGGTCCTTATGCGTTTCTCTATAGAGAGAAATTCATCCGGACTTAAACTTGCTCCAAACCTGTTTTTTACCGCAGACAAGGCGGAAGAGAGGCTTGAGAGTTCAAAGGAGGCCATCATCTCCAGAGCATAATGCAGCGCAAGTCCGAACTCTATGGCCTTGTGATCTTCCTCATCCGGCTTTGCCATGGACAAGAGATCTGCCTGGGTCCCGTAATAAAAATCTTTGAAATCAATCTGAGGCCTTATCTTCTTAGGAGCTTTCGGTTTCGCTTCGAGTTCTAAGCTTCCGTAAGTTCCCTCACTCAGGCAGAGATCTTCAAACTTAGACTCTTTTGACTTATGAATGACGCAGAGGCTCTCTTTTGCCCGGGTAAAGGCGACATAAAGCGCATTAAGCTCATCCTCTTTGGAAAGCTGTTTCTCCTTGTCCAAAGCCCTTGCATACTCCTCATCCAAACCGGAGCGCTTGCTCATTCGCAGATAAATATTCTCAAGATGGATCCCATTATATTCGTATATGATGGGGCTTTTGTCGGCCGAACCCCGTCCCAAACGGTCCAAGACGATGACATGTTCATACTCAAGACCCTTTGACTTATGTACCGTCAAGACCCTGACCCCCATGAGTTCCTTCTTCGCGGCAGAGGCATCAAGGCGCTCATACTCAAACAAGAAGGCTTCGATATCCTTATAGCCGGAAAGTTTTTCTAAAAAGCTGAAGATGTTCATATCCCCGTCATAAAGTCTATACCTGTCGATGACTTTTTTCAGCTGTGAACTCAGGTCCGGGGAATTTACGTCACAAGGGTAGAGCTTGCTCGGAGCCTGGCCGATAAGGGCGAAGAAGTTTCTCGCATAGATTTTTTTATTGAAGTAGGAGTATTTCAGGTACTCGATCAGGGCTTTTATATTTTTCTGGTTTATAAGCTTGGAGGTGGTTTCTGTGACGACCTCAATGTTTTGCGTCTTCAAGAGTTCTTCTACCTTGCTGCCGTCCGCGTTGGTAGCGGTGAGGATCGCTATCTCGTTAAGATCGGCTCCTCTTTCTATCAGCTCTTTTACCCTGATAACCATGCGCTCAAGCACTTCATCATCAAAAACAACTTCGACATACCCCTTGATGGCACCCTCTTTGACCAACTGAGGGACATAGCCTTTGATCTTGTCGGTAAAGACATCGTTGACAAACTCGACCACCTCTTTTTCACTTCTGTAGTTCGTTCGGAGCTGGTCAACCTTCACGTCAAAATGATCCGTTACGGCATAAAAAAGCTCTTTTTTGCCCCCGCGAAACCGGTAGATGGACTGCTTGACATCCCCGACCAGGAACAGGGATGAACTCTGCTTGGAGCCCTCTCCCGAGACCATCTCTTCTATGAGCGGACGCAGGATCTCGAACTGTATGGTCGACGTGTCTTGAAACTCATCGAGTAACATATGGTTTATATGGGCATCGAGCCTGAAGTAGAGAAAATCGCTGTTGACACGTCCCTTGTTTGTCTCATCCTTCAGAAGGTAAAAGACCAGATAGGTGATATCATCGAAACTCAGCTCCTCATCCTCTTTCGCGACCATCATCTTTGCTTCTATATAAGTATCCAAAAGAGAAAAGAGCTCAAAAAGAAAATGCGACTCTTTGGCCTTCATATAATGGTAGAGTCCCTCTTTTATCTCAGACAGAAGCTCATCCATGCGCGGCTGAAAATATTTTTTAAAATCCCAATACTCCAGGCTCTCTTTTTCTATCCATGTCTTGCCTATCAGCTCCTCAATACTCTCCACTTCCATCGTAGCGCGTCCGCGTTTACCGATACCGCTTGCAAAGAGCAGGGACTGAAGCTCCTTAAAACTTCGCATCACCCTCTGTTCATGAGGGGCAAACTCTTCTGTCTGAAAAGAGATTCTGTGCATCTCGTTTTTCTTGGCATAGAGTTCATTAAGAAGAGTGAAGATATCTGCAAGACGTTTGGAGGCCAGCAGAGAAAGTTTGATCAGGGCATCCTCTTTTCTCTGAGCATTCACAAGAGCGAGGAACCTCGCCATGACTTTAAGCTCATGCTGGGACTCAAAGGTGGAGAAGTTCGGCATAAGCCCCGCATGCAAGGAAAACTTCCGCAATATCTTGGCAAAGAACTTATCCAGGGTCATTACCTTCGTATCCGCGTTTAAAAGCGCCTTCAAGACGCTCTCGCGTTTGCTTAATATCTCCTCTTTGGAGCACTCCAAGACTTTGGCGATCTCATCAAGTTCGCCCTTGTCCTGAAGGTGGATAAGCGTATTGACTATACGCTCTTGCATCTCATTGGCTGCCTTGTTCGTAAAGGTAAGCGCGAGTATCTTATCCGCATCTTCGCCTCTGAAGAGCAGACTAAGATACCGTACTACTAAAGAGAAGGTCTTTCCGCTTCCGGCACTGGCCTCGTAGGCATGAAAATCAATGAACATCAGCTTCTCCCGCACAGATCGATATAGGGGCAATACCTACACTCTTTGCGCTCGTCCGTCTTCTCGAAATCAAAGAGCTTCGCCTCTCTCAGCTCTTGCAGATGGCCGTAAAGAAGTTCCAGTTTGCTCTCTAAAAGGTCTTCTGTGATGATCTTTCCGCTTTTTAGGTCGTAATACCCGCAGGACCTTACCTCTCCCCCTTCTTCTGAAGAGGCCAGGGTCTGCGCCAACAGATAATAAAACTCGAGCTGAAAGTCCTTTGCCTTCTCTACCGTTCTTGCCGTGTATTTCGGGTAAGCACCGCTCTTGTAATCCAAGACCTCCAGCCCCTCGGCCGTTCTGTCTATACGGTCAATATTTCCGTTCAGACGGATCCCGCAGACCTCTTTTGAAAGCGACTTTTCACATGCGAGGACCTCTGCATCTTTGAAGCGCTCTATTTCCGAGTCGATAAAGGCTTCCAGACGTTTCATCCACATCTTATGCAGGTATTTGTCCAGGATCGTATCCGCCGAGTTGGCTTTGAGTGCCTGGCTGATCGCTTTTTTCAACTCTGCCTTATCCGTAAACCTGTTTTTCTTTTCATATACCTCCTGCAGGGCGTCATGCAGAGCCGTGCCTATCTCATGCTCCTGGGGAAGGTCTTTTTCTACCTGATGTTCGTCCAATCCCTCTATATAGCGGTGATAGAACCGCCGTTTGCAGGTCAGGTAGGTTTTCAGACCCGTCGCAGACAGGGTATGCTCTGTAAAATCGTAGGCACGCTCTATCTTATCGTCCAAACACTCCTTTTCATCATGAGGAGTGAACAAAACTCCTGCCCACTGGGATTCGTCGTGTGAGTCTTGTGTCTCGATCCCCAGTTGGGTCAAGAAGCGTGAAGGCACAGAATCGGCAGATTCTACATAGGAGATGGCGACCTCTTTCGCCCGCAAGAAGAGGTTATTGTAGTAAAGCTTTTGCAGAGACTCCCTGTCCGCCGCTCCGGGCAGCCCTGCCTTTATCCGGGTCGAAGAGTTCAAGAAGAGGTCTTTTTCGCTTTTTCTAGGGACGGTACCCTCGTTAAAATCGACCACTATCACCCCTTCATAGGCGACAGACCGTGTCTCCAGGACTCCCATGACCGTTATCTTTCCGCCTCGTACGTCATCTATACTTCTCTTTCTGAGCCGATTGATGAAAAGATGCAGGGCCGATTTGAAAGAGCTTCCTTTTAAAATCGGCAAAAGCTTCTCAAAATAGAAGAGCTCTTCTTTAATAATCTTCAGAACAGCCTTGCTGCTCTCCAGCTCTACAAAAGGCCCTAAAAGCGCATTGAAGTCCAATACGCTTACGTCTGACTTGTATATACCCTTTAAAACTTCGACCAAACCCGCTCCTATACGGTTAAGCCGACTTCTGTTTTGTACGGTGCTGTTGTCGAGATACTGATTGACCCCTTCAAGGGCCTGCATAAACTGCGAGCCGCTTAGGCTCTCTCCCATCGCAAAATTAAAGTTGCACTTTTCGTCAAAACGTCTAAGATGTTCGGCAAAGTTCTCATTGGGCAGGATGACCGCGATCTTCTCGGGGTCCATTCCCTTTTCTATAAACTCCTGCACCTTCAGTTTGATAAAAGAGACCTGCAATAGCCTCTGTGAAAAACTTTCACAGGAGATAAATGCCTTCGATCTTACGGGCGAGCTTCCTTCTACACTCTTCCTGCTCAGGTTGATGATCTGATTTTTGTTTTCCTCAAGTTTTATCCCGAGCCCTATTAGCTTCTCCTGCATCTTCAGGTTGAAACTATTGGCGTAGAAACGAAGCCTTAAAGGAACGATTTCGGCACACTCCTGCAAGACTTGCAGTTCAAAGTTTGTCAGATACCCTTCCACTACAAGCAGTATCTCTTCTTGTTCTTCAATATAGCTTCTGTTCAGGGTATAGTTTTTGGATAAGAATATCGGGTCCAGTATCCTCTTTTCTTCGCATACTCTTTCATATCGTAAATAAAGCTCTTGCAGGATCTCTATATGCTCCTCGTAATCGCCGTAGGTATCTGCCAAGGAGAGAGAGTTGATATCCACAAGTTCGCCGCTTAATTCTTCAAAAAAACGAAATATATACGAAGAGTTTTGTGTAAAGGTAAAGAAGTTGCGTTCGATCTTAAGTGCAGAAAAGGCTTTAAACTCCGAAGCCTCCAAGAGCAGAAGAGTCCGCGTATCATCATCTACGCGAACGTAGCCGTCCACGAGCAGGGCCCGTTGCAAAAACTCCGACATGGTGATGTACGAGGGTAAAAAACTGTTGTTGTCTTGATCTTTTAAGATAGCTGCGCGTATGGCACGCGAGCTTGGAAGAATCGTCATATATCGTCCCAGAATTACTTGATTTACTCTTGAATCTTTTTGGGCCAATTATACAATAGAAATATATAATTACACTGCAAGCAGACAATATATCCCACACTCTCTGTGAAGCATTAAAAAGAAACAGCAGCGAAGAGAAGGAGCAACTTCTTGCTCAACCGAAAGAGAGGCTAGAGATTCGTTCTAAATCGAACGTCCTCCGTTGGCACCGGCATTGCGCATAGGCTTATCAAGCCCGTACTCAAACACATTTTTTTGCATTGTGTCTGACTGGAGGTTCATATGACGAAAATCATTGCCGACGGAAACCTTCGCCAAAATATTCCATCGCCCTTTTTCAGGAACCTTCACGTTATCAAAATAGTAGTTCCCGTTTTCGACACGCGGCTTAGCCGCGGAAATCTCGGCAGTATTCACAACAGGACGTACAATAGAGAGTTTGATCTCTGCCGTATTGACAGGGTTGCCCTCCATATCCTCTAACTTGTATGCGATGGTACTTCCTTCCTGCGAAACACCCTCTCCGATATAACTCAGGGAATATTTTTTGTTAAAGACGATAGCCGCGACAATAAGGTCATTTACGTTTGCGTCCAGAGTTTGATAATCAAGCATCAGATCCCTGTCTTCTTCTACCGGTTGAAGAAGAGCGATATAAATCGTCAGTGCACAAGCGATGACAATAAGGATTGTACCTACTGTGATGCCAAAAGGCCATTGTTTTCCACTATAAAGATTCATTAGTTTCTCGCTTTCTTTTTAGATAATCGTAGATCAGTCTCCACGCCGTATACGCAGAGATTAAAAACAGTATCGTGATCAGTACCTTATATACGTTTTTGCTCTCATTTCCAACAGCCGTTTCCAGTACCACACCCTTTGACTCCGCTATCTGTTCGGAGATCTCGGCGTACCCGTTGAACATTGCTGCCGAATACTGCTCTTTTGCGGCAATGTCATCTTTGCTTTTAACACTTAATACGGGGATGATCACTCCGTTAAAAAACGGCCATATCGCCAAAGGGTCCATAATCTGATCTTTATCAAAGGTCTTATAGAGAGATTTATCATCGGCATAGATCTGAACCTGCTTGTCATTCTCTACAAAAGAGAGCAGGACTGCGGGTTGTTCCAGTGTTTTGATCAATGCTTTTTGATAATCGATAATACTCTGCTTGTCATCAAGCTCTTTGATAAGGCTCATATAGAGGTTTATGCCTGTTTTATCAGATAGTTCCTGCCCCATAGGTTCGATTACATCGTAAAAGGATTGGTTTTTAACAACCTCGTCGATAACAATAAAATTGGCCTGCAGTGATAGTGTAAACAGGAGAGTTGAGAGGAGGGCCAAAAGCCCTCTGTCAGTCTTCATAAAAATGCCTTAGCCGACATACAGGTGACCACCAATAGTCACCGCATACAATGTATATCCTGCAAGAAGAACAAGACCTAATGTAATAACTACCTCTAATTTCATTCTTTATCCTTTAGAAGCTTTACGTGAGATGCGTTCTCAACATTGAACATCTCAATACTTTTAGCATCTTCAATATAGTAATAGTCTTGAGCCGTATCACGCTCAATACTTACCGCTAAGAAAACAAGTGTTAATTCAATCGTTAGCAACAGTACTGTCGCCAGAGCCATACCTAAAATACCGTGTAGTGCAAAAATACTTCTATTTTCCATATCTTCCCCCTACTCTTCAATTTCTTTATCTGTACCATGCTGAACAAAAGCAGAAAGTGCTTCAATCTGAGCATGAGTCAAGATATCTTTATAAGCCGGCATAATACCGATCTCGCCTTTTTTACTACCTTTGCTTAAAAGGTTGGTAACCAAACCAGAGTTGTAACCTTTAAGGCTTGGAGCAACCATAGAGGCACCTCTACCGATACAGTCCCCACCTTCACAGTTTTCAGTGTACCCTTCAACACCGGTAGTATCTTCTGCTGGTTTATTACCATAGCCCTTATACCCTTTAATTCCCTGCTCAAGAGCTGCACCGTGACATGATGAACATGCACCAGCAAACACATCTTTACCGGCCGTTGAACCTTCAGCATCTTTGAAACCGTTTTCAATGTATTGCGCAACCGTTGCGATCTCTTCATCTGAAATAAGGTTTCCGCTGTTCACATTGAAAAGGCCGTAACGGTCAGGCATGCCACCGTCATAACCGAGCTGTGCAGAACCTTCGTTAATAACTTTGGTTACATACCTCTTGCTGAAATGACGTGCAGTAAGGTTTTCAGCTGTTAACTGGCCTGTAGAATAGTTCTCCTGCCCATTTCCCTGAGGACCGTGACAAGGCGCACACTGGACAGAGAAGATTCCTTCACCCATTTGAAGTTTTTGTGTATCTGTCAACATTGCGAATTTTGCTTCTGCCGCTTTATTGGCAACGGCTACGTCTTCATTATACTCACCAAGTTGTGAATATGACTGAACAGGGTAGCCCATCGTCATGTACCAAGCAGCCCAGATCATTAAACCTATTATTGATAAAGCCCAACCTGCAGGAAGTTCGTTCTTATACTCGCCGATACCGTCCCAGCTCTCGTCTGCAAGCTCACCCGATGCAGTGTCGTCTTTCATCTGCTTAATATATTTCATGACAACAAATACAGAAATCACTACAATCGCACTGGCACCGGCCAATGCTAAAATGTTGACTATATCGCCACCCATCATGTCACCTACAACAGCATAAGTCCCTGCTACAAGTAAAATAATAAGTGCGATACCGATAATCCATAACTTTTTCATTTATGCCTCCATATCTCGTTTGGAGTCCTCTTTCTCAGAGTCCTCCTCTTTTTTTTCTACTAACTCATCCGTGATCTCATCATCCAGAGCCATCTTGCCGTACTTCTCGTAATCCCGCGTCCCTTTTTTCTCGGAGCTGTATAGGTGATAGATATACCCGTACAGCATCACGACTAAAAATACCGTGAGTGCAAAAAAACCGTATGCCTGAAATTCACCCAGAGTTATACCAAACATCGTATCTCTTACTTCAGTGAATTAAGATATGCGATCAATGCTACTATCTCAGGAATCTCTCCTGCAGCTACAGCATCTTTAACGTCTTGATTTTTCATATCAGCTGCGATCAATTTTGCCTCAGCCAACGCATCTGCACGTCCACCTTCAACGTTTTCTGCTAAATGAGTCTGAGATACAGAACCATCCTTCATAGGAATGTCTTTGTTATAAGGAACATTAAACATTATACGAACAGTCTCCGCTTCGGCCCATGCTGTGTCGATATCCGTTTCGTTTTTAAACAACCAAGGATATTTTGGCATGATAGAACCCGGAACAACTGCTGCGGGATCCATCATATGATTTTCATGCCAATCCGTCGTACGGTAGTTACCCACACGCATAAGATCCGGACCTGTACGCTTAGAACCCCAAAGAAACGGACGATCATAGGCATACTCACCGCTTAGCGAGTATGAACCGTAACGGTCAGTCTCGTTTTTAAACGGACGAATCAACTGTGAGTGACATACAACACAGCCCTCCTTAACATAAACCTGACGACCGGCTAGCTCCAAGGTCGTATACGGTTTAGTACCAATCAGCGGACGAGACTGCTCTGCGAAATGCGGAACAATCATAATAAGTCCTGCAAACGCAATAACAACAAATATACCTACTCCAAAAAAGAATGGGCGTTCTTCTAACCAATGAAACATATAATCTCCCTTTCCTTACGCTGCCATAGGCGTAGCATTTTGAAGTTCTCTTTCCTCTACAGGACGAGCCGACATTGTTTTAAGAATATTGTAGATGAAGATAACAAAACCTGCAATATACAAAATACCACCAACCGCACGGATTATGTAATAAACATGAAGTGCATCTACAGAATCGATGAAAGAGTAAGCAAGGTTACCGAACTCATCTGTCGCACGCCACATCATACCCTGAGTAATACCTGCGATCCACATAGATGTGAAATACAGGACGACCCCAAGAGTCTGTATCCAGAACTGTGTATTCATTAAGGCTTTAGAGTAGATCTCACGTTTAAAGATACGCGGAGCCATGTGGTATAGAGAAGCCATAATAATGAATCCGACCCATCCAAGCGCACCGTCATGTACGTGACCGACGATCCACTCAGTAAAGTGTGCAATCGCATTTACAGACTTGATCGATTGAATAGGGCCTTCCAGTGTTGCAAACATGTAGAAAGTCGATGAAAGAATCATGAACTTGATCAGAGGATTTGAAGCAACCTGTCTCCACTCACCCTTCATAGTAAGAAGCATGTTGATCGCTGAACCCCAAGATGGAAGAATAAGGATAACAGAGAACATTGAGCCCATAGTCTGCATCCAGTCAGGAACAGTAGAGTAGATAAGGTGGTGGCCACCTGCCCATACATACACAAACAGTAGTGACCAGAAAGATAGAAGAGATAGTTTATATGAATAAACTGCCTGTCCGGACTCTTTTGGCAAGAAGTAGTAGATCAACGCAACAAGAGGAACCGTTAAAACGAAACCAACGGCATTGTGACCGAACCACCACTGAACCATTGCACTGTTTGTACCCGCATATACAGAGATACCGTTCAGGATCGAACCTTCACCTGTAACAAAATAGGTAGGAATAACAATATTGTTCATGATAAACAGCATAGATACCGCTAAGAAACAGGCCATAAAGTACCAGATCGAGATATAGAGTGACTTCTCACGACGGATACCCACAAGTCCAGCGATACCAAGTCCCCAGAAAATCCATTCGACAACGACCAGCAGATCCAGTGGCCACTCAAGCTCTGAATACTCATTCGACTGATTGATACCCAATAAAAGAGTTACAACCGCAAGCAAGATTACCATGAAATATGTCCAGAAATGAAGTTTCCCCACTGTCATTAAGAACTTTGACTCTGCCATTGAAACCTTCAGAACACGCTGTCCTATATAATACCAACCAGCAAAAACACCACTAAATGTAAACCCAAAAATGACACCCGACGTGTGAATCGGTCTAATACGGCTGAAGTTAATATACTCCGCCATTGTATCCCCAAGAATATAGTTGAATTCCGGCCATGCCATCTGCAAAGCAAGAATTACACCCAATAATAAACCGATAAACCCGAATAACAGCGCAGAAAACATAAACATCTTAGCAACTGTATAATCGTATTCTAATGGACGATTCTCCATACAAAGCTCCCTTTATATAATTTATACCAACATATTTTTCATATCTTGGCACCAAAGCCTAAACTATCTCACAATTTTGTCGTATCTACTCTTAAAAGATAAAGTACAACAAAAAATTAAGACAGCCTAAATCAATTAACATAATATCATATTATGAGAATCATCAAGCTTAAAGTTTAAATCTATTAAGTACTGAGATAGATAATTTATTTTTTTAAAAATGTGTTAAGTTTGTGATATATAAGTAATTATAATCCGCATTTTCCCGAGCCGCATTTTCCACTGCCGCATTTCATAGAAGAATTTTCAATCGGGTGAAGATAGATATCATAGTTCAGGTAGGCTTTGTAGAGCGTCCATCCCCCATACAGGACTATAATTAAAGATGATACTTCGATCATGATGTGGCGAAAACGATTTTGAGAAATAAATCCGACAAGAAAACCGAGAGAAAAAAGTGTCGGAATAGTGGAGATTCCAAAAAGTAACATAACGCCCGCTCCAAGAAGAACGGACTTGGTCGCGATTGCCGTAATCAGCATCGTATAGACCAGTCCGCAGGGAAAAAAACCGTTTAAAGCACCCAGGGTGTAAAAACTCAGCTTCGATTTTGAGTTTAACTGAGAGAAGAAGAGTTTCTTAAACCATTTTTTCTGCGTAATCGGATATTCAATATAGGATAAGAACTTCAATCGTCCCGAAAGAGAAAGTCCCATCAGTATCATCAACAGACCCGAGAAGCCGAACATGACCATACGCATCATAGGCGTGGCTTCCCAAAGCGAACCGAAAAAACCGAAGAGAGCGCCCAGAAGCGTATAAGAGCTGATACGGCCCAGGTTGTAAAAAGCGTGACCGCTGGCTTGAGAGGACTTTGAATACGAAGCGTCCATCTTTGCTGTCGTATAAGAGACTATAAAACCACCGCACATGCCGATACAGTGGCCTAGACTACCAAAAAAACCAAAGGCCAAGATTGCAAGGAGTTCCAAGGAGTTCTGATCATAAAAATTCAAATCGTCTTCCTTATATAAAAACTGCAAGAAAAAAAGCCCAAGGAGAAAAAAGGGCTTAAGGGAGAATGATTTAGCTTTGAGTCGAAAGTATAATAGACTTGTGTTACAGAAGTGTTAATTCGCACCAGCAGCTTATTTTCCCATTAAAGAGAGAAACTTTTCAAAAATATAGGCGCTCTCTTTGGGTCCCGGACTCGCTTCGGGGTGATGCTGTACCGAAAAGACATGTCCCGATTTATAGTTCAAACCTTCAATAGTATTGTCAAACAGGTTAATATGCGTCACATCCGCGATCTCTGTGATATTCTCAGGAACATTATAGTTATGGTTTTGTGCCGTGATCTCTACCATACCTGTCTTCTTATTCTTAACAGGATGGTTTCCGCCATGGTGACCGAACTTCAATTTGTAGGTATCGTATCCATGAGAGATAGAGAGAAGCTGGTGCCCTAAACAGATACCGAACATCGGAACTTTTGCAGCAATAAGTTTTTTGATCTGCTCCTGTTCTTTTTTAAGCACAAGCGGATCACCCGGGCCGTTTGACAAAAACACCCCGTCTATATCTTTTGCTTCGACACGCTTGATCAATGCCTCTGCATCAAAGGAGTTCGGGATGACTTCGACATCCATTCCCGCTTGAGTCAGTTCATTTAGGATATTGCGCTTTACCCCGAAATCGATGGCAACGATCTTTGCTTTTGAGGCAGGTGCATCATGATATTTGAAATTGACCGCATCATAAGTGCCGTTGGTGTGTCTGTACGCTTCTTTGGTACTCACCTCTTCGATATAGTTTATATCTTCAATACGCGGAGAGTTCTCGAGAAGTTTTTTAAGCTCCTCTTTGTCACTAATCTCCGTAGAAGCGATCATCATCATCGCCCCCTCCGAACGCAGCATCTTCGTCAAATAACGTGTATCGATATTACAGATACCCATAACACCATGTTCTTTCAGGAAGTTCTCCAAAGAGTCGCTTGCACGGAAGTTGGAATAACGCTCCTGGTAGCTACGGACGATAATGCCCTTGCTAAAAGCACCCTTGCTCTCCATATCCTCTGCATTGACACCGACGTTGCCGATCTCCGGCATCGTGAACGTGACAAATTGCCCCGCATACGAAGGATCTGACGTTATCTCCTGATACCCTGTCAAAGAGGTGTTAAAAACGATCTCGCCGACAGATGTCGTTTCCGCACCGAAACTGTCCGCCTCCAGATAGGTTCCGTTCTCGAGATATAGATATGCTTTTTTCATGCTTATGCCATGCCTCTCTTCACCAGCTCTTCTCCGTAGAGTTTTTCAAAAAGAATATTATAATCATCTGTACCCGGTATGATCTCGCGTTTATATGACTTAATTTTCTCGTACACGGCATCTTCGATTGTCTCATTATCCGAGATAAAACCCGTAATAGCCCCAAAAATCACGTTCTTGATACGGATCTCTTCGATATCGTAATGGATCAGGTCTTCTTCATAAAGTTCATCCAGGATCTTGTGCGCAATATCGGAAAAACGTTCATCATACGAAAGAATCACACCGAACTCGGGTGCTATCTTCTTCTTTATCATAAAAAAGAGCTGTCTGTCATCGGCGTTTTGCTCATCAATGGCATCCTCGTTCGCGTCAAGGATCTCATGCACTTTCTCTTCGAGTGCCGCCTCTTGTCTGATGCTCTCTTCAAGTACTTTTCGTGCTTCGTCTGCAACAGGCTCTAGACCTTTTGTCATGGTAACGATACCGCTCTTGTTTAGCTCGATCGCTACTTTCTGTGCGATATGGGGGACGTGTTGCAGTTTTACCTTCATTGAAGCGCCTTCTCAAATTAATATTTTACTAAAGAAATGTCGACAGAAGCCAATCAACTTCGTTTTATTCCCGTGATTTTATCCTAAGTTAGGTAAAACTTTAATTAGAACCTAACTTGTTTATCCGCAGCAATCCAACACTATACTATAT
>CAXGZT010000029.1:0-18973 GCA_964014335.1 uncultured Campylobacterales bacterium
ACACCGACACTTTCGTCGGCAGCGTCAGATGTGTATAAGAGACAGTGATAAAGTTATCATCTCCGATATATTCCTCTGCCAGTTTTACTGCACCTGCCGTACCATAATCGTCATCCGGAACGACATAAGTGATCTTGATACCAAAGTCACTGCCGTCTTTAAAGTAATCCTTGATGATCTCCGGCTTAAAGTAAAGCAGGACAATAAATTCCGTGATGCCCAGCTCCTTGAGGGACATCATTGTATGCTCCATCATCGGTTTGTTGATAATAGGTAACATTGGTTTTGGACGTGAGTTAGTGAGTGGTTGTATTCTGGTTCCGAATCCACCTGCCATTACAACAGCTTTCATACATTCTCCTATAGATAAAATATGACAAAATAGTATTAAACAGTGCCAAGACTGCTTAAGAAGTATTTTTTAATTAAAAAAAACAGTAGTGTTTATAATTCGAGCAGGGAATTATGGCTTGCAAATGGAGAAGCTACACTTGAACACTCTTCTTCTGTGACCCAGACATTACCGTTGACCTTATAGCCGAACTGAAAATTTTCACCTGAGTTGAGGACTTTTGTAATATAGTAATCACCACTTTTCTTCCGCTTCATCGGCTCTTCCTTCCATTCATTCCATTCGCCGGCAACGGCTACCTCATCTACGGCCTGAGCCGGAGTAAATGTAAAAGTGACCCAGACTTTTTTTCCGTTCTTCTTCACAGTGAGCATGATCCATCCTTTTAATGATATTCTTATTCTACACAAAGTTTATTATAAATTTATTAAAAATTAATATATATTGTTATCTTTGAATAGATAAACGACTTTTTTTGGTAACTACTACTGTTATTTTACACGCCTTAACGTTCTTGCTTACATACTTTGCGCTGCGAAATACGCTGCTCCCAAGAGTGCTGTTTCAGGGTTCAAGGCTATTCTTACCTGCATGCCTCTAAGCAGCTCTTCAAATCGTCCCTTACTTGCAAAACTGTCCATAAAATGATTGTTTTTAAGAAAAGGCAATATCTTGGGTGCTATACCGCCGCCGATATACACCCCGCCAAGGGACATCGTCTTTAAGGCGAGGTTACCCGCTTCTGCACCGTATATCTCCGAGAAGAGACGCAGTGTCTCCATGCATAAAGGATCATGCTCTTTCAAGGCACATTCACTTATCATTGCGCTCTTGTCTCTACCCTCGGGAAGGTTCATCATGGAGAGAGGCTGAGGCGCAAAACCGTTTTCGTACAAAAATTCATAGAGGGTGTAGATTCCCGGACCGGAGAGGACTCTTTCATAGCTGACATGTCCGGCATAACGGCGACGCATCCATTTTAAGAGTTCGTCCTGCTGCGCGCTTGCGGGAGCGAAATCACTATGCCCGCCTTCCGAACCTATGGGGTGATACTGCTCACCGTCATAAAACAGCATAGCCTCTCCAAGCCCTGTACCCGCTGCGATGACGGCACGGTTTGCATCAAGACTTCGTCCTGTCGGGTTAAGGTCGACAAACTCCTCCTGCGGCAGATACAACATACCGTATGCGGTTGCTTCAAGGTCGTTCATCAAACGCACCTTGGCTATATCCAGGTGCTTTTGAATATCTTCGGTACTGATATCCCAGGGCAGATTGGTCGTACGGCAACGTCCTCCGACCACGGGCCCTGCGATACCGAAACATGCAGCATCGACTCCCGCCATCCTTCTCTCTTTTGCAAATGCGGAGATAACATCTGTGAAACTGGAGAACTCCCTGCTGGCAAACTGCTGTTGCGAACGCACCTCAAGTCTTTCACCAACACATTCGTACAGGGCCAAGTTTGTTTTTGTCCCCCCTATGTCTCCTGCCAGTATCATCATCTTTTCCTTCTTGAATATAAAAATTTATACCCTGCCTTCATCATGTACCTCTTGCAGTGTAAGCAGATACACAAAGGCCTCAATAAACGTCCCCTCCAACTCTTGTGGAGAGCGCTTGTAGATCGCTTCCCAAGCCTGGCCTCGCTGTTCATCATAATCTCCCGACCTGTGACCTCTTTCCCAGGAAATCCTGACCGCATGCCCGATCAAGACATCCAGTATCAGATCACTATCCACATGCAGTTGAGGGCTCTGTCTAAACAGACGTGCCAGGCTCTCAATCGCTTCGATGTTCAACTGCCGATAATCCGGAGCATCAATACTCTGCAACAGAGCATCTATTCTTAGTGCAAAACTTCTCTCGCCCGCTGTCGCATCGAGTGTATGCTCTGAACTGATACGGTTTTGCGGACTGTATTTATCCCCGATGACCAGAGCATCGCACTGTTGCAGCAGGTACCATACGTCTTTGTAGAAGTCCGGGGAGAGACCGCCTATCACCCCCATATGCTGTCGCCACTCCTCCCAGTCTTCGACTTCGGGCAGGGAAGAGGTTGCAGGTGAGAGCTTGATCGCGTCAAGACTTGATAGACCCGAGGCATACAGGTTCTCTTGACTCTTCAGTCGTGTGACCTCGCGCGTAAAGAATTTAAGAATAGAACGCAGATGATCGTAGATATCATGCGGTGCCAGACCCACTAAGTACTCGTAAGCATCCCCCATCTGCAAGCTCTTTTCCCGACTTACCTGCCCGACTAGTAAACGGACAAAAGACCAGGTGCGCAAGGTCAGGATATCCTTAAAGAATTCCGGTTCCGTCCGGATCATATGTCCAAGGTGCAATACCAACTCCTGGGTAAGGACACCTTCTGCCGTATTGTTTCCGCAAAACTCGAAGATAGTCTCTACGATATCCGTACTCTTATGAGGTTTTGAGAATGTCGCCTTCTCGCTGTATGCCCGACCTACGGCCAAACGCTTTTGCCGAATGACAATATCAAGCAAGACATCTTCCAGTCGGTCGTCATACTTGCGAGTAAGATTTGCGATATGGCGTACCACGGCCCAGTCGTGACAGAGTGTCGCCCTCTCATAATATCGCTCGGCTATCTCCGACAGGGTCAAGCTCTCCTCATTACTTCGAATCTCAAAACCTTCCCCCTTGCGCTGCCATAACAGAGCAAGTGCATGCACTTGCATGCGACGATCACTACTGTTCATCAGAGTGTCCATTAAAAAAGCATCGTCTGCACTCTCAAGCCCTTGACGCTCTTCTGCATTCAAAGGCGCATCTGTTATAGAGTTTGCCTTAGGCCTATCCGAACAGACACGCTTCGCCTTAATCTGCATATCGCGCAGCTCAAAACCGTGTAGATAATCAATACGCTCCACTTCCGCATCGCTTAAAAGCTGACCTAAGGCATCCGTCCTGATACGCATCGAGTCGCACTCTCCTTTTCGAAACTCCTGGAGCAGGCCGAGTACCTCAACCTTGGCATTCTCCAAGAGCATATCCTCACGTACGAGAAAGGGCATGATGGGCTGCTCCGGCTGATCCCAATAGAGGGAGAGGAACTTTAATGAACCGCGGAAGTGTTCGACGAGAAGTTTGTTGTCATAGCTGAAGTAGAACCCCTGTGGATTAAAAAAATAGGGAAGAAAGATGATCTTTTCTTTCTCTAGAAGATGCAAGCGGGCCGTCGTAATCGTACGCGTTACCTGTAGGGGCCGTCCCTTCAAGGAGAGTTTTTTATTAATACCCAGCAATGTGTGTATATGTGAAAGCTCGGATGCATGCATTACCCTGACCGGACTGACCTCATCGAGCGTCTCGCTCCCGATACCCAGTTCGAGCAGTTGCCGTTTTACAGACTCGTTTTCTGCCAAGACGGGGACCAAAGGTACCGTACCCCGTTTATGGCCGATGCGTCCACGACGCTCAAGGGGGTCGATATCGGAAGGTTCAAGGAGTCCGTCTATGATCATATCCGAGAGCATAAAAAGACTCTGAGCCCAGACAAGAGGCAGGTTCTCATTGGGAACACGCACCTGGCTTCCAGGATTTAACTTCTCGGCATCAATCGCCTCTTTTGGCACAATGTAAAGCTCCGGCAAAAGTGCTTCCCCGTCTTGTTCAATAAACAAAGGGGCTAGTTTTTTCCGCCAATGCCTGATCTCTTGCTCATCATCCCTCATCAGAGCATCAAGCAGCAAGTAGGTGAAGAAGAGAGGCCACTCTGACTCAATATGCTCAAATTGACGCAGTTCTGAAGGTTCATAATGCAAACGTGAAGCATCCTCAAGACAGCTTTGATGACCGTCCAGTAAAAAACGTTTGCATCCGTACTCTCCGGCAAGTTTTTTAATGATCTTGTCACGCGTACATATCAAAAGAGTCTCCTCTTCTACCGCATATGCAGGATAGCCTATAATGCTCAGCAGGGCGGCATCCGTCTCTTTTGAGACCGACTCCCTCGGTAACAGGCTCTGCAGAGTGAAACTTGAACGCGCTATATCACTGGGAATGACATGAATAACGGATTCTTGACTTTCAATCCGGCCGAAAAGATTGAAACCGTCCATCGCTTCAAGCGCAGCCTTGGCCATCCCCACCGAACTTCCGTTGATCTCCGTCGTACCCTGATTGATCTTATTGCCCCTCTCCCAGATACCGTAATCGGGCGTGCAGTAGGTACGGCTGATATAATGTACGAGGTTTTGCACAAAGCTCACCTCATCCATTGTATAGATCAGGCGCAGGCCCGAGGATATCATCTGTGCCATCATTAATAAGAAAAGTGAGCTTGCATCCAGCTGCAGATGACCCCATTCGTCATCTCCGACAACGGCCAATCCCGTACTCGTCCCGTATTTTGCATGCAAGGCATCTATAGGATTTAGCGTATTCTTGAAGGTCTCGACACGGTCGGATTGGCGCATCATCGATACCAGCAGACCCCTCATCAACTTAACGACGCTCTGGCTTAGCAGGTAGCTGCGCTGATGTTCCGGTCTGTGTTTGCGATAAGACAGGGCAAGTCCCCATACGCTGAGAATACTGTATACGTTATCCCTTACCCAGGCATCCGTATAGTCACCATGGGCATTCACCGCCGTACTTGCAGGAAGCAGTCCTGTGATGGGATCTTGTCGTGAAAGGATAATTTTATCGATAGCATCGTAATGCTTATCAAGAGAAGATTCTAGCGCATCGAAATTCATCTGTTTTGCCTTTACTGTATGCTTGTACTCTCTGTTGCCACTGATAATTTTAAGATAAGGTCCTTTTTTATGCGTACATTATAGTATAAACAAAGATCAACTGCGCTACAAGATTGTTCAGTTTTCAATCATTATTCTTATATTAGAGCTTACGGGGACGCAAAGTATATATGACCTTTTAACAAGTGACTGACACAGGATTTTCAAGCTCTGTCGCACTTTGATCAGAAACTACATTTATAGCGGTTTCCCTTTTTCGCACTCTATATAAATAAAGGCATTAGATAATGAAAAAGAATGAGAAAAATAAAGTATTAGCAGCCCTTTTTATCATGCTATAATCTTTCTGAAACACTTTGGAGAACACGGGGTTGGTGACTTTGATGGAAATACTGCAAAGAATGGGTTGAGAAAATTTAGATTTCGGTGAATATGTAATTTAATGATGGTGGTCCGTACAAGACTTGAACTTGTGACATCTACCTTGTCGAGGTAGCGCTCTACCAACTGAGCTAACGGACCAATTGTTTGCAAGGGTGAAAGGATAGCCAAAGTTCTTTTAGTATTTCTTTAAAAATTGATATTTTCTCATCTAAATATATTTCTTAGTTTTCTTAAATGTTAAATATGTTAAAACTAGAGGGAAGGATTTGTTATGTATAAAGATTTAAAATCATTTTTTATTATGACTTCATCTGCCTTGGTGCTTCTGTTTTTATCTAGTTCACTCTTCGCTTATACCTATTTTGATCTCTCTGAACATCTCAGTCCAAAGGAACAGTATGAGCTGTCAATCGGCGTGCTTGGCGTCTTAATACTGCTGCTTCTTATTATATACCTCTTTGCAAAAAAAATTCTTTTTCCTATTTTAGACCTGCGCAATGTTATCTCAGAGTCTCCTGATACACAGGGTGATCCTGATGATGAGATCTCTTTTATAAGCGAACATCTGTTAAGCATGAAGCAAAAGCTGGACGAGGATACAAGCGCCCTGGAAGACCTCTCTCTGGTAGACACGCTTACAGGGATTAATAACCGTCGTTATCTTTTTGAGTTCGGAGAGAAGCTCTTCAAGCTTTCCAAACGTAACAAGGAGCCGCTCTCCTTGATTGTATTTGATATCGATCACCTCAAGAACATCAATACCAAGTATGGGAACAAGACGGGTGACAATATCCTTAAACTCTTGACAGAAGTCATTGAACAGTCTATCCGAAAAAGTGATATCTTCGCCCGCTACGGGGGAGAGGAGTTTATCATCCTGCTGCCTCAGACAAGCATAGATGAGGCTCAGATAGTAGCCAAAAAAATACAGCATACCCTTGAGACACCGGACTTTAAATACAAGGCTGAGACCTATTTTACGATTAGCGTCGGGATATCTTCACTCCTTGAGCATGATATTTTTTTACGTAATATAACCCAGCGTGCCGACATAGCGCTCGCAAAGGCGAAGGAAAACGGCCGAAACCGTATCGAGATCAACCAGGGGATTGTTTAAAACGCTCTTGCTTGCGACATAATTAGGTGCAAAAGCTTATCATCCATTCAGGTTATATGAGCATTTTGCCAAATTAACATTAATACTATTTTCTTTGATATATAATCCTTGAAAGATTCAATCATAAGGTTTTCGATGTTTAGCAATCCAAAGGTGGGAGATACTCTTACAGACGACAGCATCATGTTCCATGAGCTCTCAGCGGATATCCAGGAACGCCTTCTCTCCTTTGCGGGGGTCTCTCATCCCGGCGACAAATTTTGGGATGTCCTCCCTGTTGCTTATATCTATCAGGACAAAGCCCATATGAACCAAACAGAGATCGATGACGAGGCGCTTTTACAACTCGGTGTAATCTAAGTACATTTCGAGAAGCATATTCAAAATGATCATTTTTTCATCCTCTTTAAGAATTCTTCATTGTTTAGTATGGTTATAATATAAGACCCTGCATTCAAAAGGAATATTGATGGCTGAGACATCCAATCAAAGCTGCTACCTTCTCGACACCTCCGTTATCCTAGATGACCCAATTCATATCGTTCGGCTTAATGATAATAATGAAAATGCTGTCTTGATCACAGATATCGTACTCGCCGAGCTGAATAATAAAAAAGACGATATGCGCGGTGATGCGGGATTTCGTGCGCGCGAATTTTTCCGCCTCGCAGATAATGAAAATGGAGAGCCCATAGAGTTCTCGGACCTTCCTGAATGTCTCCGGTCAAACGCCACGATCGACCGTGCAAGCTGTGAAGACAAATATTACCGTCTCAGCATGCACTTTCCGCATGAACTTTTGCAAGAGGAGCAGGTCGGCACTGACATCCCCGTGTATATAATCTACCGGGAGACCTATCATATCGAAAAACATTATTCCCATGTGCTTGGGCTTAATGATGCAAAAATCGGAGAGATCGCCAGTGATTACGGTCTGACACTTCTGACAAATGACATCTCCTTTAAAATCGCTTCTGAAGTACAAGGAATAGAGACACAAAGCATTCGTAATGCCCGTGTCGAAAGACCTGATGCCATCGAATTTTCCTATACCTACACCTACCAGGGCGAGGAACCGATGATAGAAGATCTGGATCAGCATATGAACTTTGAACAGATCACCTTTGTCCAAGAGTCGGGTGATGATAAGTCACAAATCTACGAAACTGGTATTCAGAAATATGCGATCGTCAATAACCACAGTTTTGAACTGTGCGATTTTGATCGGCGCTTTGGAGAGTTCTATGACGAGAACCTGATACGTCCTATCAACCTTGAACAGAAGTTTTACTTCACCATGCTTACCCATCCCCAAAACTATGTTACAGTCGTCTCAGGCTCTACAGGTTCAGGAAAAACACTTATCGCCCTGCAAGCAGGGCTTGAAATGGTAAAAGAGGGAATAGTCGAGGGAGTCATTTATGCCCGCAATACCGTGACCGCGAATGATCCTCAATCCGAACTCGGATTCCGCAAAGGGGACGAGGGACAAAAACTGGGCTACTTCATGTACCCGCTCTACTCAGCCGTCAACTTTACGATCGAGCATATGAAAAAGCACTCTATAGATTCTCAGGTCGAATATTCTGGCAATATAAACTCTATGAAACAGGAGACCGCGACAGAGACTTTTATGGTGAATAACAATATCGAAGTCATGGATATCGCTCACCTTAGAGGTACGACCATCTCTAAAAAGTTCGTCATCATCGATGAGGCACAGAACATGACGGCAGCAACCCTCAAGCTTATCGGGACAAGAATGGGCGATGATACAAGGATGGTCGTGATGGGAGATCCAAACCAGATTGATCACCCCTTCCTTTCCAAACGAAGAAATGCCCTTGTCGCCCTGCTTCAAAAAGCAAAAACAGAGAACTATATCGCCGGTATTCAACTGCGCCACACGATACGAAGTGAGATCGCAAACTGGTTCGATAAAAACTTTTAACACAAAAAAAGGATACCTATAGAAAAGCTACCCAATTGCCCCGAATGCGGCGGAACCTATACCTACGAAGACGGGGAACTCTATGTCTGTCCCGAGTGTGCCCACGAGTGGTCGAAAATGGAATATAATGAGAGCGGTTTTGTCATTAAAGATGCTCATGGCACTATCTTGCAAGACGGTGACACGGTAACTGTCATCAAAGACCTGAAAGTCAAAGGCGCTTCATCAGATATCAAAGTGGGGACGAAAATAAAAAATATTAAACTGCTTGATAAACCGGATCATAACATCGACTGTAAGATATCGGGGCTTGGTGCGCTTCAAGTGACGGCAGCCTTTGTTAAAAAAGTGTAAGCCAGTCAAAGTCGAAGAGCAGTGTCTCGCATTAAGAAATCCTTCCTGCGGAAGGATTTAAATGAATACAATTGGATTAGATAGGAAGAACGCGTATCTTCTGAGAAAGTTTCTCTTTAAGAGCTGCTTCGATAGCATATAAGGTTCCTGTTGAAGATGAAGCACAACCGCTACAGGCACCCAAATAACGGATATATACGTCGATATTTTCGTCTGATGTCTTAACATCGATAACTTCCATATCTCCACCGTCCATTACCAGGAACTGACGGATGTTCTCATCGACTACCGCATCGATAGCCTTGATTTTTTGAACAAGGGTCATTGTCTCAAAGTCACCTTTCAGACCTGCATCGGCAGCCGCAGCCAACTTCTCTTGGTCCATCTCTTTTCTTGTATCACCTAGAATGTCTACTAGATAGTACTCTCTATCTTCATGTCCGCCCGGTTTAATACAAGACTTACAGAAGCCGCCGGCCTTGGTATAGTCTGTGATCTGCTCAACCGTCGTAAGGTCGTTTAGTTTGATCACCTCTTTAAGCGTGTTAAGGGAGACGCGTGCACATTCACACACGATCAACTCTTCTTCAAATGTCGCTTCATCAACACCGAGGTACATCCCTGCCGCTTTCTTGATAACGTCATACGCCATTACCGAACAGTGCATCTTTTGAGGCGGAACTGCCGGAGTCTCCGGATTATCGCGAAGAGCGAACTCAACATCGATATTCGTGATCTTGACCGCTTCTTGTACTGTCTTACCGATACAAAGCTCTGTCATTACATCCGAAGATGCGATCGCCGTACCGCAACCAAAAGATTTGAACTTAGAGTTTACGATCTTGTCATCTTTGGGATCGACTTCCCAATATAGACGAACGGCATCTCCACAGCTCTCCGCGCCGAAATCGGCAACAATAAGTTTGTTACCGTGAGCTTCTACCTCTTCTGGAAAAATCTCACCTTGATGCTGAGGATTATTCATTAATGTTGTTACTTTATCCGAGTAAGCGTCCCAAAGAGACTCGCCTAACATATCATTCTTAGCCATTATATGCTCCTTTTAATCTGTTTTTTTAGTTTTAGTGGTGATGGAGTTCGCACTCACGAACCTCTCCACCTTCAGTCGGTCCTACTTTAGCGTAAGAACTAGATATACCGCGCAGACGCTGAACGCCATTCTGGAACGCTTTGATCACGTAATCAGCTTCCTCTTCCGTTGTAAAACGGCTGAGGCTTAGGCGCATACCCGTGTGTGCGAGTTCGTTGTCTGCACCGATCGCCAACATTACCGTATTACCTTCAAGATCTTCCGATGCACAGGCAGATCCCGTTGATGCACCGATCATGCTATTATTAAGATCCCAAAGCATACCTTCACCCTCAACACCGCGAATCGAGATAAGAATGGTGTTTGGCGTACGGTTTGCACGATCACCGACAACAAAAACGTCTTCTATTTTAAGAAGTTCGTCTTCGATACGGTTACGGATTTTGGCGATGCTTGCCATCTTCGTTTCCATATCTGTTGTTGCGATCTCAAGCGCTTCGCCCATACCGATAATACCCGGTACGTTAAGTGTTCCTGAACGACGTCCGCCCATCTGATCGCCACCATGCAGAAGCGGTGTCAGTTTACGAGAGTTCTTGATATAAAGAGCACCCATACCCTTCGGTCCGTGGAACTTGTGCGCAGAGAACGACATAAATGCGATATCCATCTCTGATACATTTACGGGAATCTTACCGACAGCCTGTACACCGTCTGTATGGAAAAGAACGCCTTTTTCTGTACAGACTTCCGATATCTCTTTAATCGGGAAGATCATCCCCGTCTCATTGTTTGCCCACATGATAGAGACAAGAGCCGTTCTGTCGGTGATAAACGACTTTACCGTATGCGCTTCAACAATACCCTGCTCGTTTACCGGTAGGTAAGTCACTTTTACACCGCAGTGCTCTTCTAAATACTTACAGGTTGCAAGGATAGAAGGGTGTTCGACCTCAGTCGTAACGATATGGTTTTTATCGCCATGCTGGATAAGATCAGCCCAGATCGATTTTAAGACCCAGTTATTAGACTCCGTCGCACATGAAGTAAAAACGATATCATCATTATCGGTCGCACCGATGCCCGTATAGACCTGATCTATAGCCTTTCTAAGACCGGCATGTGTTTTTGTCCCGAACTTATGAAGTGAGTTTGGATTTCCAAACATCTCGTTCATATAAGGCAGCATCGCTTCAACAACCTTTGGGTCCATCTGAGTTGTCGCATTGTTATCTAAATATACTTGCATATATATCCCTTTTCCTGAGTATATTTTGATAATAATACTCAAAATTTTTAATTAGGACATTTTTTGTCCTCTTTTAATAACGAGATGATAATAGATATTTGTTAAGTTTATGCTTAAGATTAACTTTTAAGAAATATAGCTTAAGAAAGTTTTTATTTATGAGTTCATCAGCGTGATCAGGGTTTGAACACTGTCATCATACTCTGAAACATAATGTGAGCCCTGGGAGATGAACTTTTCCATCTTCTCTTTTTTTGAAATAGCCTCGTCAAGCTCGGTATCATTCCCCGTAGTATAGGCTCCGATCCTGATCAGCACCTCATTCTCTTTCAGCAGTGTATAAAGACGTCTGAATTTTCGTGCTGCTTCAAAATGCTCAGCGGAGATAATATCATTCATCACACGAGAGGCCGAGTTGAGAATGTGTATGGGTGGATAGATACCAAAGTCAGTCAGTTCTCTGGAGAGAACGATATGCCCATCTAAAATAGAGCGTGACTGGTCCGCAATAGGATCATTCATATCATCTCCTTCGACCAAGACGGTAAAGAACGCCGTGATCGAACCCTTGCCCTCCTCTTTTCCCGCTCTTTCCATCAATTGAGGAAGAAGGGTCAAAGCCGAAGGCGGGTATCCTTTTGAGGTAGGCGGTTCACCCAAGGCTAGACCAATCTCACGCTGGGCCATGGCAAAACGCGTTACGGAGTCCATCATAAAAAGAACGTCTTCTCCCTGATCTTTAAAATACTCGGCCACGCTCATCGCAGCGAAGGCACCGTATTTTCGCATCAAGGGCGAATCATCACTCGTTGCGACGATTATAACGGTATTGCTCAGGTCTCCGCCAAGGTTTTTCTCAATAAACTCGGGCACTTCCCGTCCACGCTCTCCAATAAGCGCGACCACTTTGATTGCTGCTTCAGAGCCTCGGACTATCATCCCCATCAGAGTTGACTTCCCTACTCCCGAACCCGCAAAAATACCGAGCTTCTGCCCTTTTCCACAAGAGAGCAGCGTATCGATCGTTTTTACACCGACAGAAAACTTTTCGTTTATCATTCCCCTCGCCATGGCCGCGATAGGCGGTTTGATCATGGACTCCTGCCTGCTGCAATGCAGATCGCCTTTCCCGTCGATAGGAGTCATAAACGGGTCGACAACACGTCCCAAAAGCTCAGGGCCGACACTTATCTTCATCCCGTTTTGCTTTAAAAAGACTTCATCACCGACGCAATATCCTTCAATAAAGGAAAAAGGACTGATGGCAAAACTGTTCTGACGAATCTCCGTTACCATACCCATCGTATTCATCTGGGTCTCTTTGGAGATCATGCAAACCGTATCGCCGATGCTGACCTTTAAGCCCTTAGCCAAGACCATATTGGCGTTGATCTCCGTGATTACACCGAAGGCAGGAGAGAGATTTTTACCTTTTATACGGTTGCGGAGGGAGCTTAAGGGCATAAAGTTCTAGTACCTATTGCCTACGGGCGCATTTATCAAGGAAAAGAACTCTGCCCGTGTCTTCTCATCCTTTTTAAACAGCCCCCGAAGTGCTGATGATGTCGTTGTCGAGTTGATCTTTTCCACACCGCGCATCTCCATACACATATGGCGAGCCTGAATAACGACGGCAACGCCCTTAGGCTCGATTGTCTGCATGATCGCATCAGCAATCTGTTCCGTTAGCTGTTCTTGAATCTGCATACGCCGAGAAAAAATATCGACGACCCTGGGTATCTTGGAAAGCCCGACTACCTTTCCGTCGGGAATATAGGCCACGTGTGCTCGTCCTATGATAGGAAGAAGATGGTGTTCGCAAGTCGAATATAGCTCAATATCCTTGATCAAGACCATCTCGTCGTTTGAAGAGGTAAAAAGGGCCGAGGAGAGTATCTCGTTAGGGTCTTCTTTATACCCTCCGTACATGAACTCATAAGCTTTTCTAACCCGTTCGGGTGTTTTAAGAAGTCCCTCTCGATTCGGATTTTCGCCCACGGCTTCCATCATCGTTTTTACTGCATTCTCAAAAGCTTCATTTTTTGTATCGGCCACATCTTTACCTTCTAATTTATTATCGTTAGAATAACACTTCTTGGCTTGCTCCGAGTTTATTCATAGAAAAAAAAGGAAAATTTCGATAAAATTTCGCAAAATTTAATCTGCATAGTATCATTCGAAAATGCTATCCAAGACAAAGAAAAAGGGATTTAATGGAATTCAAAACCAATAAAATCGACGGCGCTAACGCTGAAATCACTGCCACATTGGCACAATCTGACATTGATGCCAATCTTGAGCGTATCGCTAAACAGCTTGCAAAAGATGCGAAAATCGACGGTTTCCGTAAGGGCAAGGTGCCTGTTGCTGTTGTTAAAAAACAGTACGGCGAAAAACTTGTTCAAGATGCAGAAGCAGAAGAGCTCCGCAAGCTTCTTGACAACGGTCTAAAAGACCTTGAGGTCGCGAATGACGCGCTGATCGGTGAGCCTCAGATCTCTAAGTTTGACAAATCTGCTGAAAAGATCGACGTGGCGGTAACGATCGCTCTGCGCCCGGAGATCAATATTGAGGGCTATGCCGATGTCGCTCCAGACACTAAAAAACCAAAGATCACTGCAAAAGCGGTAACGGATCGTATCCAAGAGCTTGCACAAGCTCAAGCACCATTTGTTACTGTTGAAGAGGATCGTGCTCTTGTTGAAGGTGATACTGCACTTATCAATTTTGAAGGCTCTATCGATGGTGAACTTTTCGAAGGCGGTGCTGCTGAAGACTTTTCACTGACTCTAGGTTCAGGTCAATTCATCCCAGGTTTTGAGGACCAGGTCATCGGTATGAAAAAAGATGAAGAAAAAGTGGTCAAAGTGACCTTCCCTGAAAACTACGGGGGTGAGAAACTTGCGGGTAAAGATGCTGAGTTCAAGGTAAAAGTCAATGCTATCCAGGAAAAAGAAAAAGTACGCATGGATGCAGCCCTCGCCAAGAAGATGATGCCGGGTGAAGAAGACGCGACCATGGACAAACTAAAAGAGCAGGTCAAGACTCAACTCGAGACGGAAGAGCTCTCCAAACTCTATAATGATGAGCTCAAGCCGAGTCTTCTTGAAGCCTTTGTACAAAAATTCAATTTCGATCTTCCTAGCTTTGTTGTAGAGCAGGAGATGGATATGGCACTTAACAAAAAAGCGCAGACTATGAGTGAAGAAGAGATCAACGAACTTAAAGAGAATGCAGATAAGGTCAAAGAACTTCGTGAAGAGTTCCGTGATGATGCTACACGTTCCGTAAAAGCAACCTTTATCATCGACGCTTTAGCAAAAGCCGAAGATATCAAAGTCGAAGAGAACGAAGTAATGCAGACTATCTACTTCGAAGCTATGCAGATGGGGCAAGACCCGGCCGGTGTTTATGAAAACTATAAAAAGTCTGGTTACCTTCCGGCGATTCAGATGGCAATGGTAGAAGACAAAGTACTTAAAAAACTGATCGACGCAAAGCTAGTTGACTAGAACTTTTTAAACAAACTAAAAGATAAACCCTTTTCAACACCCATATTATCCATGGGTGTTGTGCTTTAAAAAATGATTAGCTACAATACAGGAGCTTTTAGAGATACTCTAAATCAGAATAATTATTTTTTAAATCACCCAAAGGTACTAAATGAGCTATATTCCTTATGTAATTGAAAAGACAGGACGTGGTGAAAGATCTTATGATATCTACTCACGCCTATTAAAAGACCGTATCGTTATGCTAAGCGGTGAAGTAAACGATCAAGTTGCTTCAACAATCGTTGCACAGTTTCTTTTTCTCGAAGCAGAAGACCCTGAGAAGGATATCTACTTCTATATCAACTCTCCTGGCGGCGTGATTACGGCAGGAATGTCAATTTTTGATACGATGAACTACATAAAACCCGATGTTTCGACGATATGTATAGGTCAGGCAGCTTCAATGGGTGCTTTTTTGCTCAGTTCCGGTGCAAAAGGCAAACGTTATTCACTGCCCAATTCACGCATTATGATCCATCAGCCCTCGGGCGGTGCTCAGGGACAGTCGACCGATATACAGATCCAGGCAAAAGAGATTCAGCGTATGAAAGACGATCTGAACGCTATTTTAGCCGAGAATACGGGTCAAAAAGTAGCAAAAATCGCTGAAGATACAGAACGAGACAACTTTATGTCTGCCGAAGAATCGAAAAATTACGGTATGATAGATGAAGTGATTTCGAAAAATTCTAAAAAGTGATGAAAAGGTATAGCAATGGCAGGAAGTCTTCGAAAACGTCGTGATATTTCTGCTTTGGACGGTCCGGAAGAGATCCCTTCCTTCGGAGGAACCGAGTCGCCCTCCGGTTTAAGTGAGCCTACCAGCGATCTGGAGATGTACTCCAAAGAGGTGCTTTCACAACTTATACATGACAATCTGCCTCCTACTCCGAACAATTTTGCCTTATATTTTGACCGGCTTCTGGAAGAGAAGTCAGAGGCCCTTCGAAAGCAGATCAATACGATTTTAGAGTTTGAAGACAATAGTGACGATGAGAAAACAATCGAACTGGAAAAAAGTCTGAAGGCAGGCTTTACTTCTGTCAAATCTATTCTACAGGTCACCGCCAATATATATAAAAACATGGCGCTGATGGAAAAGATTCTTGCAAAACGCCGCAGCGAACTAGGAGATTCTGAAGATACAAAAGCCGTAATGTCAACGATGACATCCCTTGATCAAGACGTTGGCAAACTCAATGTCATACTGAAAAAACAGGTCGACCATATGAAAGATCTGTATCAGGATACGGCCAATATCGTTAAAACGGTTGAGAGTGAGACCATTTATGACAATCAGTTCGGAATCTACAATAAACGCTACCTCCTCAATAAACTGGAGCAGGAAAAGAACCTGATCGAAGAGTTCAAGCATGTCAGCACACTGATCACGATTGAGCTCTCAAAAGAGCTTGAGGATAATATCACCAACCAAAAAGCGCTTCTGCTTATGACCCGTACGATCGCACGTTTGCTTATGAAAACTTCGCGGCGCAGTGACGTTGTCGCCCATTACGGAGAAGGTGTCTTCGCGATGGTGCTTAAACATACCGATATCAGTAATGCAAAACGCGCGAGCGAACGGCTTTGCGACTTGGTCGCCTCAAGCAATTTTTTTCTGGCAGAAAAAGAAGTTCAACTGAAGATATCTATTGGTATAGCCAATATTAGCTCGGAACGTTCTGTAGAAGAGACCCTGGTATGCGGCTTGAATGCCATGGAACATGCTTATGAAAATGATGCTGAGGACTACTCGGTATGTAGCAAGGATAGTGAAAATTGAAGCTCCCCGTTGTAGTGTATCCCGATAAACGTCTTAAACTCGTATCAAAACCCGTGACTGATTTTGGTGAGCAGCTCCATACATTTCTTGATGATATGTATGATACGATGATTGATAGTAACGGTATTGGACTTGCCGCAATCCAAGTCGCAGTGCAACAGCGTATCCTGATCCTATGTATACCCGACGAGGAGGGTGAACAGCATTATGAAGACCTGATCGAAGTCATCAACCCCGTTCTTTCAAACGAGCAGGGAAGTATAACCTATCAAGAAGGTTGCCTGAGCGTACCCAGCTTCTACGAAGATATAGAGCGCTATGAAAAGATCACCTTGGATTATCAAGACCGTTATGGAAAAGCACATAGAATTGAAGCCGAAGGTCTGCTTTGCGTTGCCATACAGCATGAACTGGATCATTTGAACGGAAAACTTTTTATTGAAAAACTCTCTTACATGCGCCGTAAAAAGTTTGAAAAAGAGTATAAGAAACTGCAAAAAAGCAAGAAGAAAGAAGCCAGTTAAAAATACTCAGGGAAGACTCATCCCCTTAAAGGGATAAGCACTCATGACTACTCCGAATGCGTCACCTGGTATAAATCGATTGCCGAAACAATCAAGACTATACAAGCCACGATACTACCAATTACAAGATGTGTTTCATTCATCTTTGTCTCCTTGTGTTTAACACTTTCGTGTCATTATTTTGTGCATTTAAAACACTTCACAAGCAAACCGGCAGTCCCTCAGATATTCTGGATAAAAGACAGAAACAGTTTAACACAAAATGTTATTTACAGTTCTTAAATATCAAAATATACCTCACTCGCCCTTCACTGCGAATCCGAAAAACAATATGACCTATTTTTATAGTCTTTTTGCGCTTCAAAACTTAAATATCATGCATAAAATCCATATAACTTCTCTTTTTTTATATTTTTCGCCTAAAGTAATGTCATGAAAAAAGTATACTCAGGAAGCTTTGAAGGCATACAAGCCAAAACCGTTACTGTAGAGGCAAGTTTTTCAAAAGGGCTGCCCTCTTTTTCTATTGTCGGATTGGGAAATACTTCCATTCAAGAATCAAAAGAGCGTATAAAATCTGCATTGAGCGCAAACGGATACTCTTTTCCTCCCCTGCGGATCACTATCAACCTCTCTCCCTCTGACCTTAGAAAAGAGGGAACGCATTTCGACCTGTGCGGGGCGCTCTTGATTGCCCTTCAAAACCAGGAGATTAGCTTCGAGGAATTTTACATTTTTGGAGAACTAGGGTTGGATGGAGAGGTCAAAGAAACAGGTTCGCTTTTCGCTCTTATCTTATCGCTTGTCCAATCGGGGGAGCTAACAAAAGCGATCGTGCCTTCTAGTGCCCTGGAAAAACTCTCTTCCATACCCAATGCTGAGTTTTATGGCATCGGAACGCTAGAAGAGTGTATCGAGTTTTTTACCTCTGCTCAAAAAAAACATCCTGCCTCCCTGAATACATTAAAACATCCTTTCATTCAGACCGGAGAGGAAAGGCTCTTTTACCAAAACGACTATCCCCTTGATTTTAAAGAGGTCAAGGGACAAGAGCATGCCAAAAGGGCTGCGCTAATCTGCGCAACAGGTATGCACAACATGCTCTTGGAAGGCAGTCCTGGCTGTGGTAAAAGCATGATAGCAAAACGTCTCACCTATATTCTTCCCCCCTTGCATATGAATGAGATCTTGGAAAACGCAAAACTTAATGCGCTGGAGGGAGTTGAACCGAACTTCTCTCCCCTAAGACCATTCAGGCATCCCCATCACACTTCCACACCTGCAAGTATCTTTGGGGGCGGATGTCATTTTCCTTTAAATATGCGACTTTTCCATTAAC
The DNA here is from genome assembly GCA_964014335.1 of uncultured Campylobacterales bacterium. GTDB lineage: Bacteria > Campylobacterota > Campylobacteria > Campylobacterales > Sulfurimonadaceae. Next base: position 18,386 of record CAXGZT010000029.1, read on the forward strand.
TTTGCAATTATTTTTAAAGAATATACATATAATTATTCAGTAGTTACTTTAAGCTTCTTTTTTTCACGATTCATCAATATTATCCTCTTCACAAAAATGCTCACTCCTGTAAAAGAGAAGATACGTTGATGGGAGAATCAACAATGTCAATAGTGTTGAACTGATAATACCACCGGTTATAACAACTGAGAGTGGATACTGAATCTCAGATCCCACGCCTGTTGCTGCAAGTAAAGGCAAAATCCCAAACAGCGTTGTGAAAGCTGTCATAAGAACAGGACGTAGACGTAAAAGCGTTGCATCCTTCAATAAGACTTTCAAGCCTACATGAGGGAATCTTACTCGCAATTCATCAATGAAACTTACGAGTACAATACCGTTTAAAATTGCTATGGCAAAGATGGCTAAAAAACCGATTATAGCCGAGACTGAAAGGTAGATACCGGTTGCCAGCAATGCAATAACCCCTCCAATAAGACCAAAAGGTACATTCATTAAGATAAGAAGTGCTTTTGATAATGAGTTAAAAGCAGTATATAGAAGTAAGATAACGAGTAGAATAGTTATTGGGATGATAATCATCAGCCT
>CAXGZT010000030.1:0-18594 GCA_964014335.1 uncultured Campylobacterales bacterium
AACCCGGCCGGTGTCCGCAAGACGATGCTGGGTGTATTTGACAAAAGTTTTGTTCCCAAGATCGCAGAGGCCTTGAAGATAAACGAAAGTACCTCGGCTCTCGTCGTCAGCTCGCGTGAACATATGGATGAGGTGAGTATCTCCGATATCACCTATGCGGCAAGAGTGGATGCGCAGGGCATTAGAGAGTTTGAGATCGACCCGCTTGAGTACGGGATCAAACGTGCTCCCTTGGAAGCCATCGTCGGCGGAGATGCGAAGCAAAACGCCCAGATTCTCTACAATATCTTCAACAACAGAGCCCAGGACGCCCAAAGGGATATTGTACTGATCAATGCGGCATGTTCTTTGATGGTTGAAGGCATGGCCAGAGATATTCAAGACGGCCTTGAGATTGCCAATGAGGCTATTTTGTCTCAAAAAGCGAGACATAAACTCGAAGAGATCATCAGGGTGTCTGCAAAATTATGAACAAGCTATTACAATCTGAGGAAAGTCTCTCTTGCACGCTGTAAACGTATTTGAACTGGGTCTGGACGAATTGGAAACCGTTGCCAGGGAGATAGATACCCGGCTGCCCAAGGGCGGTGTCGTGATATTGCAAGGCGACCTGGCCTCGGGAAAGACGACCTTGACACAGGCCTTTGCCCACTATTTGGGTGAAGATGAGGTCGTTACCTCTCCCACTTTTTCACTCCAACAGTCGTATGGAAACAGATTGTTCCATTATGACCTTTATAACAAAGGCTTAGAGAACTTTTTAAGTCTGGGACTTTTGGAAGAGCTGGAAAAAGAGGGGTATCATCTGATAGAGTGGGCGGACGAGAGTTTAAAAGAGTTTTTAGATGCAGCAGGAATCCCCGTGATGCAGATTAAGATAGAAAAAGAAGATACAAAAAGAGTTTATAGATGCATACATTAAAAGCCCAGGGCCTAAAAAAAACAATTAAAAAAACGCAGATCGTCCGCGGGATGTCTTTAGATGTGCACAGCGGAGAGGTGGTAGGACTCCTCGGGCCAAACGGTGCGGGGAAAACGACGACCTTTTATATGATCTGCGGTCTGGTCGAGTCCACAGAAGGAGAGGTCTTTTTTGATGGAGACAATATCTCCAATCTGCCTCTGCATAAACGGGCCGTCAAGGGTATAGGCTACCTTCCCCAGGAGTCTTCCATCTTCAAAGACCTGACGGTTGAAGATAATTTGCTGGTTGCCGCCGAGGTCAATATCAAAGATGAGGAGGATCGCTATAAGCGTATAGATGAACTGCTTGACCTCTTCAATATTGAACCGATCCGTCACCGTAAGGGTGTCAGTCTCTCCGGTGGTGAACGCCGCCGTGTCGAGATCGCAAGAGCCCTCGTGAATGCACCGAAATTTCTGCTTCTTGATGAACCTTTTGCCGGTGTTGATCCGATCGCGGTCATGGATATCCAGGGGATTATCAATCAGCTTACGGGGATTGGTATCGGCGTTTTGATAACAGACCATAATGTACGTGAGACCCTGGCCGTTTGCGATCGGGCTTATGTCATCAAAGCCGGTGAACTCCTGGCCTCGGGTAGCAGCGATGAGATATCCAAGAATGAGGATGTCCGTCGTTACTATCTTGGCGAGAGCTTTAAGTTCTGATACCGGATGTATAAGCAGCAAGGGAGGGTGATTGAAATGTACTTTTACAGACTCGGCAGTTTCTTCTCTCTTCCTGTCTCGATGGTTTTTCCCAAGGAAAGATTATGGCTTTAAGAACCTCCCAAAGCGTCGAAGGCAAGAACAAGCTCTCTTCCACACTAAGAAACTGGCTGCCCATACTCCACTCCTCTTTGGGGGACTTGGAAGAGGCGATGTCGCCCTTTGTCGAAGGAAACCCTCTTATCGAAGTGAAGTCCGGATATGAAGAAAACTTTGAGAAGAGGCTTCCTAAAAAGATCCTTTACGGACAAGGGAGTAAGAACTCTCAGACAGAGCAGATAGAGGCGCTGACCGTCGAAAATAAATCCCTGTATGATGTTCTGGACGAGCAGATAGAGTGCTCTCTTTTTCCAACACCTGTCTCCAAAGATATTGCCTGTTCCGTGATCGAGAATCTGGACGAAGAGGGTTTTTTTGAAGGCGATGTCGAAGAGCTTTGCAAAAAGTTCGGAGTAAGCGCAGAAGAGTTTGAAAAGATCCGTAAACGATTTGCCTACCTTGAGCCTGTCGGCATTGCCGCAAGAGACGTTCAAGAGTGTTTTATGTTTCAACTCGATGATGCCTCTATCTCGGATGAGGGCTACTCTCTGGCTTGTCGTATTATCGACCGGCTCGAAGAGATACACTCTTTTGCAAAAGAAGAGCATTTTGATGAAGCCTTGAAAGTCATACAAAGCTTTAGAAACCCTCCTGCCATCGAGTATTTTGAAGACTCGAACGAGATCATATGCGATCTTATGATCTATTTTAATGATGACGGCGGTATAGAGGTGAAGATAAACGATGCCTACTACCCCGCTATTACGATAGACACCGAGTACGGGGTAGAGCATGAGTATGTCTCTGCAAAGATCAAAGAGGCAAAGTCCTTGGTAGATGCTTTGGATATGCGTCGAGCGACACTCTATAAGGTCGGTTTGATGATCGTTGAATATCAGTATGATTTTTTCACAGGCGGTTCAATCAAGCCCCTGACACTCAAGACCCTTGCAGACGAGTTCGGTCACAACCCCTCTACCATCTCGCGTGCTATTGCCAATAAGTATATCGCTTGTGAACGCGGTGTTTTTGCGATGAAAGAGTTTTTTACGACGGCTATCGACGAGGATGTCTCCAATGCCGCCATCAAAGAGTATCTGAGTGCAGCGGTCAAAGAAGAGTCTCAGGCCAAACCGCTTTCGGATATGAAACTGCTTGAGATGATACAGGAGAAGTTCAAGGTGAAGATGGTGCGGCGCACCGTTGCCAAGTACAGAAAGCAGCTCAATATTGCAGGCTCAAGCGAAAGAAAAAAACTGTATGTCTTGGGGCTTGGTTGAAACTGAATAAAAAAGATGCTCTGATCAAAGAGCGCTTAGAACACGAAGCCTCTTTTCGCAATGATATTAAAGAAGTAAGTACGGATAAGCCCGACCCCATTATGATCGCTAAAAAGTACCAGGATGAGTATGTCTCCTTGGTCTGTGCTCTTTTTGCCTACGGAAAAGTGGAAAACATCATCAAGTTCTTAAGTTCTTTGGACATGAGTCTTCTGGATGCCGAAGAAGTCCTGATAAGGGAAAAACTCCATAAGCATTATTACCGTTTTCAAAACGGTGAAGATGTCGTACAGTTCTTTGTAACACTCTCAAGGCTTAAAAAAGAGAGCTCGCTAAATGCACTTTTTCTGCTCGGGTATGAGAAGAACCGAGATGTGATAGAGGGTATCAACGGGGTCCTGGAAAAGATGTCTAGATTAAACCCTTATCAAAGCAGAGGATACGGATTCTTGATCGGCAAGATCACCTCCAAGCGTAAGGGCTCAGGTGCGTTGAAACGCTGGAATATGTACCTGCGCTGGATGGTGCGCCGGGATGAGATCGATATGGGCTTGTGGTCGGGCGTGGAGAGAAAAGACCTTCTTTTGCCTCTGGATACGCATACCTTTAAAATGGGACATCAACTGGGTCTGCTAAAACGAAGGTCATATGACCTGGAAGCCGCCTGGGAGTTTACCCAAAAGCTAAAGAGATTCGATAAAGAGGATCCGGTTAAATATGATTTTGCCCTCTACCGCTTGGGGCAGGAGGGGTGAAAAACTGTTTTCGCGAAAGGCAGGAAAGCAATTAGAAGGCCAGTTCGATTCCTGCAGAGTAGTTGCTGATGCCTTCACCAAGAACAGTGTAGTCTGCATAGAGGCGTATATTCTCTTCCAGCTTATACGTCATGCCAAAACCACTGCTTAGAATCAGGTCCCTGCTGTCAATGTCGTCATCCAGATTAGGTAAGATAGCACCGATTTTTGGACGCAGTGTTACCCTGGAGTTTGGGATCTCAATATCAAATGTAGCATAGCCTGCGATGGTCGTAACGTCGATATCTTTATTGTTATGGTTCTGCGGATCTGAAAAAGACCTGTTCAGTTCGGCCTGAAGGCCAAATCCCTTTAACACGTCATCAAGTTCAACGCCTGCTCTAAGACTAAGACCGATACCGGCATCTCCCCTATCGTCCGTTGCCATGATTCCAAGACCCGCTCCCGCATATAGCCCCTGGTCTTGCGGTACACTCTCTTGGGCGTAGGTGATACCCGTTAAGATAGCCACTGCTATTAAAAAGTTTCTCATCTGTTCTCCTTCACATTTATATAATGGTACTGAGATAAGGGAGGTCTGTCAACACTACTGAGTCGCTTATGCTCCGTTCGCTAATATTGCCAGATGCGAAGAACTGGTGGCAATCAGTCTATCGTCACAAAAAAGTTCAACGGTGACAAAGGCGGTTCGCTTACCGATTTTGACCAGTTTGCCAAGGGCACTTAACTTCTCTCCTTTTCCGGGGTGCAGATAGTTTACATTCAATGCCTGAGTCATAGCAGTCTGAGCTTGGCTAAGGTGAGGCTCCAGAACAAACCAACCCGTATTGTCTGCAAGGGTTGAGATGACGCCGCCGTGGATATACCCCATATGCTGAAGGTGCTCTTGCCGTATTTCGATACTTAAAAGAGCACCTTTCTTATCGCTCTGTTCAACAATACAGCCGATATATTCCAAAAAGTTAAAACTTTCGTTTGGCATAAAACAATTATATCCTAAATGAGAGTTCTCTTTAGTCGATTCTGGAGAGCTCTTTTCAATTAAATAATAAAATTCATATATCTTTTAGGGCACTTTAATGCAAAAACCTTTATAATCGCGTCAATATTTCAAAAAGGTGTATGTTTATACACCTTAAACAAGGGACTTACGAATGGATGAGCGTTTATTTACCTTCTTTGGTATCATCAGCCACGACCACAGTTTTATCTTCTTAACACACATGATTTTAAGTGCGGTAATCGTACTTGTAATTGCTAAGATCGCGACAGCAAGTATGCGTCTTGTTCCGACAGGGACACAGAATGTAATGGAAGCTTATCTCGGCGGTGTTATGTATATGGGTACAGATGTTATGGGCAAAGAGGCAGCGCGTAAATACCTTCCTCTGGTTGCGACAATCGGACTTTTTGTTGCCGTAGCTAACCTTATCGGTATTGTACCAGGGTTTGAAGCACCGACCTCTAGCCTGAACATGACTTTGGCACTTGCCCTTGTCGTATTTGTATACTATAACTTTGAAGGTATTCGTCGTAACGGTGTGATCAAGTACTTCGCTCACTTTATGGGTCCCGTATGGTGGTTGGCTTGGTTGATGTTCCCTATCGAGATCGTATCTCATATCTCTCGTATTATCTCTCTCTCTTTCCGTCTTTTCGGAAATATTAAGGGAGATGATATGTTCTTGATGGTTATCTTGATGTTGGCACCATGGATCTTCCCGATGATCCCGTTTGCACTCTTGACATTTATGGCACTCCTTCAAGCCTTTATCTTCATGATGCTGACTTACGTTTACCTTGGCGGTGCAGTCCTTATCTCTGACGATCACTAAGTCGTAAAAATGAAAAAAAGCCTTTTTGAGACTATACTTAGTTTTCTTCTGGGCATCTCCTGGGCATTCCTTCTTTTAGGAAGCCTCCTCACCTTTAAGACTTTTTTAGACTTTGGCCTTTTCACGGCTATCTTTGCTTCCATCATCTTTGTCTTTGTCACACTCTTCTTTATCCTTTTGCTGGAGACGATGAATCTGTATAGAGAGAGTCATGAAGAGAAGCGCAAGCAGACGAAACTTCTGTTTGATATAAGAGAACTCTTAAAAAAAGATGATGCTTAAGTCCTACCTGATCACCGATCCGACCCTGTTCGGAGCTACTCCAGAGAGACTAAAACGTTCACTCTCTCAAGCTATACAGGAACACTCTCCCGACTTCATCTGTCTGCGGGACAAGCAGAGTCATAATTATGCTGAACTGGCGGCGGTCTTTTTAAGTCTGGAGGGAAAGCATAAGGCTCTGCTGCACGGAGATGTAGATCTGGCCCTCTCCTTGGGTGCGGACGGGGTCCATCTGAGTTCTCTTCAGTTGGACGAGATTGCAAGAGCTAAAGAGGCCGGCCTCTATGTGATTGCAAGCACGCACTCTTACGAAGAAGCCCTGCGGGCAAAAGAAGCAGATGCCATAACATACAGCCCGATTTTTTTCTCGCCAAACAAGGGAATTCCAAAGGGTTTAGAGGATTTAAAAGAAATAAAGGGTAAAATAAATACTAAAATCTTTGCTCTGGGCGGAATCATATCCCAAGAGCAGGTCAAGCAGGTCGAAACATGCGGTGTTTACGGCTTTGCATCCATAAGATATTTTGCGCAAAACTAGCGTTATACAAGGAAAAACATGTTTGAAACAGTCATCGGATTAGAAGTACACACTCAGCTTAATACAGACACTAAACTTTTTTGTTCTTGTGCTACTTCTTTTAATGAGACTCAAAACAGCAATACCTGTCCGACCTGTCTGGCTCTTCCGGGAGCGCTTCCTGTTTTAAACAAGGAAGTGCTTCATAAATCCATAATGTTCGGGACGGCAGTAGATGCGACGATTAATCGTACTTCTTACTTTGACAGAAAGTCATACTTTTATCCGGACAGCCCTTCGGCGTACCAGATCACTCAGCTCTACACCCCTGTGGTCGAACACGGTAGGCTGCAGATAGATTTTGAAGACGGCTCTAACAAAGAGATCCGTATCAATCGTGCTCACATCGAAGCGGATGCAGGGAAAAATATCCATGACGGTCCGGTTTCGAAAGTGGACCTAAACCGTGCGGGTACACCGCTTCTGGAGATCGTATCCGAGCCGGATATGCGTTCGGCTGAAGAGGCTATCTTGTACCTGAAGAAGCTTCACTCTATTGTACGCTACATCGATATCTCCGATGCCAATATGCAAGAGGGTTCTTTCCGCTGCGATGTCAATGTCTCTATACGTCCAAAGGGGGATGAAAAACTCTATACCCGTGTTGAGATCAAAAACATCAACAGCTTCCGCTTTATTGAAAAGGCCATCGAGCTTGAGGTTGAGCGCCAGATAGAAGCCTGGGAAGACGGCGTGTATGATGAAGAGATCGTGCAGGAGACGCGCCTGTTTGATCAGACAAAACAGGAGACCCGTTCCATGCGTGGCAAAGAGGGTGCAGCGGATTATCGTTACTTTCCTGAGCCTGACCTTCTTCCTGCTAAGATCGATGAAGAGATGTATGAAAAATTTTGTCAGATCCCGGAACTTCCTGATGAAAAACGCGACCGTTTTGTAAGTGAATACAAGCTCAGCGAATATAATGCAAATGTTATTACTTCCTCTTTGGAGATGGCCCACTTCTTTGAAGCGATGCTAAAGCAGGGTGGTACGGCCAAGACGGCAACAACCTGGTTGACGGTTGAACTTCAGGGACGTCTAAAGGGGGGGCTAAACATCGAGACCTCCCCGGTAGATGCCCAAAAACTAGGTATGCTTGTCAACAGGATCGATGATCAGACTATCTCAGGAAAGGCAGCGAAAGAGGTGCTTGATTACCTGATGGAAAACGATATTGACGTCGATACTGCCATCGATAAACTCGGTCTTAAGCAGGTCACGGATATGGGTGCAATCGAAGCGCTTTGTGACGAGATCATCGCAGCGAATGAAGAGAAGGCCGAGCAGTACAGGGGCGGTAAGGAGAAGCTCTTTGGCTTCTTCGTCGGTCAGGTGATGAAGGCATCAAAAGGTTCTGCTAACCCCCAAGCAGTCAATGAGGTCTTAAAAGCCAAACTAGGCTAGGCCTTGCTTCTCATATCAAAGCGTTTTGTCGATCTTGCCTATATACTCCAGGCCTCCAAGGCTTATCAAGGCTCAAAACACTTTTTTTATTCACTTTTGGAAGATGACTCCTACCCCTACAAAAAATATTTTGACTATGTGATGATGCTGCTGATCCTATCGAGTGTCATGCTTCTGATAAGACAGGTCAAATATCCTCTTTCGGATTATGCCGTTGTCTATAACGATTATATGATCTCTTTTATATTCTTGATCGAATATCTGCTTCGTTTCTGGGTACACAGTTCTGTTTCGCAAGAGATAATCCATCAGTATGAAAAAGATGAGTTTTTAGGCTACAAGTTCAGGCTGAGCAGAGCCATGGGGAAAATTTTCAATGAGAAATGGAACTACGTCAGCTCCTATTATGCGATCATTGACCTCTTGGCGATTATGCCCTTCTTTCATCAGTTGCGGATACTTCGCTTGTTCATTCTCTTTAGGGCATTTAAGATCTTTCGTTATACGAAGAGTCTGCAGCAGTTTGCAGGGATACTGGCTTCAAAAAAATTCGAGTTTTTCACGCTGATGGTCTTTGCTGCGGTGATGATATCTGTTTCTGCCGTACTCATCTATATCGCTGAAGCCAATAATACCGATTCGGCGATCAACACGATATTTGAGGCCTTTTACTGGTCTTTTGTGACGCTCTCGACCGTAGGTTACGGGGATTTTGTTCCCGTAACGGATCTGGGGCGCTCTGTCGCTATGGTGATCATCATCTCGGGTATTGCGGTTATCTCATTCATGACCTCTATTGTGGTATCGGCTTTTACCGAACAACTTGACGGGATAAAAGAGCAGAAGATGATCACCGATATCTCGCAGATGAAGAAGTTTTATCTGATCTGCGGTTTTTCAGAGGTCTCTTCCATAGTAACCCGAAGACTGCAAAAGGATGGGATCCCCTTTGTTGTCCTGGAAAAGGATCCTCAAAAACTCCTTGAGGCCAGCAAGGCAAAGATGGCGGCCGTCTTAGCGGATCCTGCCAAGCAAGAGAGCTATGAAAATTATGGTATCGACCTGAAAGAACAGGTGATATCCGTACTCTGTCTGGAAGATACGGATGCACAGAATATCTACACGGCCCTGAGCATTCGCTCTATAGACAGGGAGATCTCTATTCTCTCTTATCTTCATGAGAACAAAAACCGTAAAAAGCTCTCCATTGCAGGGGTGAACAACATTATCTATCCTCAAGAACTCATCGGCGTGCTCGCGCGGGAGTTTACCGGCAAACCTGTCGCCTTTGAGGCGATCAATGCCCTGCGAAGCCAAAGTACGGATGTGGTGATCGAAGAGGTCTTAATAGATGAGAGGGTCTTAAGACAGAGGAAGTGTGTCGAGGACCTGAATATACACACGACGAAACTGATACTTCTTGGCATCTATCGAAAAAAACATTTCTATTTCAATCCCGACAGGAAGATGGGCTTATTAGAGAACGATATTCTTGTCATGATCGGTCATGAACAGATGATAAAAGAGTTCTCTTTGAACCTGCACATAAAAAGGATGATGCGATGAAGTCTATAATCGTGTTTGGGTATAATGAGTATGCTAAAGAGATCGCTTTGAACTTTCGTCTGAGCGGTGTTTCTGTCCGTGTCTATGTGATTGATGATGCAAGTTACAGACGTGCGGATGAGGATGGGTTTGATGTCGAGCTTGTTGAACTGGATGATGACTGGTTGGATATCGCCGGAGAGTTCGATATCGACAAGCTGATCTGTTTCTGCGCACTGGATGATGATGCCCAAAACGTCTTTTTAACGATCTCCCTGCGTGCAGAATATCCGGGTCTGTTTATTGTCTCTTTGGCAACCTCAAAAGACAGTGCCAACAAGCTCCATCTCGCCGGGGCAAACAAAGCGGTTGCCAAGCTTGAGACAACGGCAAACGTGATTGTTGAATGTCTGGAAAAACCGGCGGTCGTAGAGGTTATGAACGAAATTCTATATCACAATCAAGAGCTTAGACTGGCGCAATATACGATTACTGAAAGCTCTTTTCTGGCCAATAAAAAACTGCACGATATTACGCTTCATGAGGAGTTTAATATAATCATTCTTGCCATCGCTGATCAGGAGCTCGAAGCAGAGTTTGCCTTCACATCTACAGGGCATAACCATATGGTCGATCCCGGAGATGTCCTGGTTGTTATGGGAAAAGAGGGCGATTTGAAAAATTTTAAAAAGGCTATTGTATGAAAATAGGTGTTATTGGAGCAGGGAAGTGGGGGAGCGCCTTAGCCTTTGCTCTGAGTGAAAAAAATGAGGTCTATATCACTTCGAGAACGCCAAGGGATATAGAGAATTTTGTAAGCCTCGAAGAGGTCTTGAAGCTGGAGTACGTCATTATCGCTATCCCGGCCCAAGAGATCGGAAAATGGTTAGAAGAGAACTTCGTCTATAACAACCAGAAGATATTGGTAGCCGCCAAGGGGATAGAAGCGGGAACGGGACGCTTTCTCAACGAGGTTTATGCGCCTTATGTCCCGGAGAAGAACATCTGTTTTTTATCCGGCCCCTCATTCGCCGCAGAAGTGATGAAAAGCTTGCCGACTGCCCTGGTTATCAACGGTATGGACGAAAATACTGCATCAGAGTTCGCAGCTCTTTTTCCCTCCTTCATCAAGACCTACCTCTCCAATGATATCGCAGGGGCAGAAATCGCAGGGGCGTATAAAAACGTTATTGCGATTGCCGCAGGTATCTGTGAAGGACTGGACTTGGGAAAAAATGCAGCAGCCAGTCTGATCTCGCGGGGCCTTGTGGAGATGGAACGTTTCGGCATGCACTACGGGGCCAGACCGGAGACCTTTACCGGACTCAGCGGAGCAGGGGACCTTTTCTTAACGGCATCTTCGACAATGTCACGAAACTTCAGAGTCGGTCTTGGGCTCGCCAAGGGAAAAAGCCAGGATGAGATCGTGGATGAGCTGGGTGAGGTAGCTGAAGGCATCGGTACAAGTTACGCTCTGCATAAGATAATGTCTGAAGAGCAGCTTTATCTTCCCATCGCTAAAGAAGTGTATGAGATATTGGAAGGCAAGATCCCGCAACAGAGTCTGAAGGACCTTTTAGGACAGTGAAACAGGCTTTGCTCATAGAATGTGTGTGATCTTTCCGTATATCCCTTATAAGTGGTTGACCCTATCGACGATGACCTTGGCCATCTCTTGACTCTCCACGACAATATTGTTGATCCCCAGATGCTTTAAGGTCTGAACCTCGTTCTTCTCGGAAACACGCACGATTATGTTCTCATGGTCGCTGATTTGGCGGATACTCTCACAGACCGTCAGCAGTTTTTTCGGATTGTCGATGGCGACGATCACCGCTTCGGCTTTGTCGAGTTGTATACGTTTTAGGATATGGCGTTTTGCCGCGTTCCCGAAAAAAATGTTTTCGCCGTTTTTGACACCCAGTTTGAACAGAGCGATATTATACTCCACTACGACATACTCTCTATTGCTAAGCCGAAGATCCTTGGCCACCTCCTGCCCGAAATCACCGTATCCCAGGAGGATGATATGTTTGTCAAAACTGTCCGGATCAAAGCCGCACTCGAGTTCATCGCTTTGATCGGATGTGATGAGTTTGTCCGTAATCTCCGAGAGTTTGTTGATGATAATAGGGGTGAGTAGCATTGAGATGATAACGGTCACGATCAGGATCTGTACATGTTTCCCATCCACAAGAGAGTGGGTGTTGGCTACCTCCAGGATGACTAAAGAAAACTCTCCGATCTGCACCAGGGAGAGGGCTGTTTTCATAGCGACCCGGGGAAGGTCGTGAAAGCGTATGATCATATAGATGATAAGGAACTTCATCAGCATCAAGAAGATCAGAATAGATACGATCTCTATAAGATAGGAGGAGATGACGGAAAAGTTTATCTGCATACCGACCGTTATGAAGAATATACCAAGCAGCAGGTCTCGAAAAGGTATCAGGTCCGCTTCGACCTGGTTCTTGTAGTGAGTCTCAGCGATGAGCATTCCCGCGATAAAGGCACCAAGAGAGTAGGAGAATCCAAAAAGGTAGGAGGCATAGGATGAGCCTATGGATAAGAGCAGGACCGAACCCAAGAAGAGCTCTTCAGAGTCTGTTTTCACAATCATCTCAAAAAAGGGCTCCAAGATATAGCGCCCGATAAGCCACAAGAGCAAGATCAGTAAGACGGCGCCTGCCATGGTCTCCACCAGTATACTAAAGAGCGTCTGCTCTTTCAGGTTGAAAAAACCGACCATCAAGAGTATAGGGATGACGGCTATGTCCTGCATAATCAAGATGGCAAGTACCCGCTGGCCGTGTTTTTTATTGATCTGGGCATTTTCATTGAAGAGTTTAAGGACTATGGCGGTAGAGGAGAGGGACAATGCCGAAGAGATGATCAAGGCACTCTGCATAGGAATATCCAGAATATAGTGGATGATGAGAAAGCAGAAGAGCGTTGTCAGTATGACCTGAAGGGACCCTGTCACAAAAACGTCGTATCTCATCTTCAGCAGGTGCGATACTGAGAGTTCTAGCCCGATAGTAAACATCAAAAAAACGACGCCAAACTCGGCTATATGTTTAAGCTGCTCGTTTCCCACAATATTATGCAGTCCGAAAAGGTAGGAGATAGCGGTTCCGGTGGCGATGTAGCCGACAATCGTCGGCAGATGGAACTTCTTTAAGATAATGTTAGTGACAATGGCTATGAATATCGTCCAAACGATAATACCCAGCATTTTTAACCTTTAAAGAAGTGCTCTCTCCTCAAAACAACAGCGTATGAGCGGATTGATGCGAGCTGCTTACATAATTGACTTCGGCTTTATAATCATTTTAGTATAAAGAGACTTATCGGAATCTTTTTAAATGCTTTTAGGTTTAAGGGGCTTCTCTTCGGATAGATTGAGACTGAGATGATTCCAGGATGAATGTGGCTAATGGAGCGTTTTATTTCAACTCATGCTCTGTTTTTTGGTAGGCTCTGTTTGGCTCAATCCTCACATTGGAAATGTTCTTTTTGAGCTGCTTTTTTAAGGCTTCAAGCTCCTCTTTGGTGTCGCGTAGAGCTATCCCTCTGGCAGAACAGCCTGACATGTTTTTATTATTATAGGTCATTTTCCATCTCATATAATCAGCCCCTCTTCCGGTCCCGGTTTGGAAGAGTGCTTGGGTCTGACCAGCAGAAGGGTCGTCGCAGCTATAAGCATAAAAAGGAGAAAGAACCGTATATCGGCGGTGAGTTTATAGGAGATGATTCCAAAAATAACGCTGCCGTGAGGCACCAGCATGAAAAAGCGCTTGGCATTTTTTTCAAACGTGATCAAAAGTTCACTCCTACACGTTTCGGCGGAGAGCTTTCGCATATGTCGGTGGTAAAAGATAAAATATAAGAGGGAGAGTTCAATGATCTTGTAACTAATCAAGCCATAAACCATAAGCATCTGCGTATCCTCGTCAAAATAGCTTACAGGCTTAATCTCAAAAAAACTATGTACGGTAAGAGCTATAAGAGCAGCGGCGAGCAAGATATAGAACATCATCTTTCGGCGCCTGTGTAAATTGTATAGTACCGTTTGCATTATCATCCTTTACATAAGAGAGTATCTTAACTTATTTTATCTGTTGTCTCTCTTTCTCCTCCTTGTCAATCACCCCGGTATGGTTGGTGTTTTTGTCTCTTGAGATGAGGTCTCTTATCTTCTTGGCCAAGAGAGGGGTGTCAACAGGCTTGCTGAGATAATCATCCATTCCCGCGGAGATAAAACGCTCCTCGTCGCCTTTCAAGGCATTGGCCGTTAAGGCGATGATGGGAGTATGTACATCTTTGTTCTCTTTTTCCAACCTGATGATCTCTTGTGTTGCCTCCGTCCCGTTCATTATCGGCATATTCTCATCCATCAGGATCAAAGAGAAGTCCTCTTCTTGGAACTTCTCTACGGCTTCTTTGCCATTATTTGCAATGATATAGGTGAGATTGAGCTCATCGAGGATAAGTGTTGCAAAGAGTTGATTGGTCTTATTATCTTCGACAAGCAGTATTTTTTCACCGTTAAAAAGGATGTCAGAGGATGTCTCCGCGCTCTCTTCTTCAGACGAAGAGATGGCTATAGGCAACTCTATGATAAAACGGCTTCCTTTTCCTTCTTCGCTCTGCAGAGTGATGCTCCCTTTTAACATAGAGACAAGCTTTTTGCTGATGCTCAGACCGAGTCCGGTACCGCCGAAGTCTTTAGTCGTCGATGCATCCGATTGGGTAAAGGCATCAAAGATGGCGGTCTGTCTCTTTTTGGGAATCCCTATCCCGCTGTCTCTGACTTCGATTAGAAGGCTCTCTCTGTCCGGTCTGTAGTCCGCTTTCAAGAGTATAAAGCCCAGTTCTGGCGTGAACTTCAAAGCATTGGAGAGCAGGTTGTCGATGATCTGTTTAAGGCGTAATTCGTCGCTCTTTACTCTTTTGGGCAGACCGTTCGCGAGCTCTACGATAAAATTGATCTTCTTTTCATTCATACGGGGGGTATAGAGCTCGATAATGTTCTCAAGAGCTTTTTCCAGAGAAAAGTCATTCAAGGCTATATCGAGTTTTCCGCTCTCGATTTTGCTTAGATCCAAGATATCGTTGATAACATGAAGAAGGCTCTTACTGGAAGTTTCGATAATGGTGAGATAGTGCTGTTTTGTTTTGTCGGTTTCATTTTTCTGTAAGATCTGAATAAAGCCTACAATCGCATTGAGGGGGGTTCTTATCTCATGACTCATATTGGCCAAGAACTCAGATTTCGCCTGATTTGCCTGGGTGGATATTTTTGTCTCTTGAATCAAATCCCTGTTCTTCTGTTCAATTTTTGATGACATTTCGCCGAAAGATTTAAAAAGAGTGTATATCTCATCGTGCAGTAGGGTGCTATAGTTCAGCGTCTCTTTGTGGTGAATCCCAAGAGTCAGCCTGTCCGTTGCAGCCGAAAGCCGGCTTAAAGGGCGAATGAACTTGAAAAGTAGGAACAGTGATATCAATCCTAAAAGCAAGCTTCCCCAAACCAGGTTGATAATGAAGTTGCGTCTGCTTTGCTGCAGCATCACTCTATTGTCGCGTTGAAGGGAATACTCATAATAGAGGACTCCAAACTCATGCGATACGATCTCGCCTGTTTTCTTTGGCAAGGCATAGGGCACGAGTACTTGCATGATACTCTGTTTCTCATTGTACTGCATTTCAATACTGTTTTGATCAATGACTTTTTGAGTGTTATCTCTTACAAAAGATTCTCTTTTGGGAATAGAAATATTATAAAAACTTTGATAGACGGGCCGCTCTTTTTTATAGACAGCAATGTAATTGACGTCAGCAATCAGATAGTTCATCAAAATATCGTTAAGATCATGAGGATTTGTGCTAAAACGCTGAAGGACCTCGATATCGTGTCCCATCTTATGAGACAACTCGAAGACTTTTTCTTCGGAGATATGCATAAGCGACTGCTTGCTTAAAGCCAGATCGATATATTTTACCGCTATGATCGCCGTCAGGATCAAGGCGGCCAGTATCAAAGGTGTGGTAAATTTCAGACTTTTGTAAAAGGGCATCTATTCACCTATAAAGAGGAGGGGGTCTATCTCTTTTTGAACGATCTTTTTCTCCAGCATTATCTTCTGCAGTTTTTGCAAGGGAGGCAGGAGCTGTTTTCTCTTGATCATTTCATCATTGATCTCTTTTGTACCTAAGCTCAGGCCGGAAAGGCTCTCTTTAAACTCCTGCGCGCTAATTCCTTCGAGTTTTCCCATGATCTCATAGGCTCTGTCCGGATGCTGATTGATATAGTCCAAAGCTTTGAACCATCCCTTTTTTAAGGCGGCAATTGTTTTTTGATCCTTTTTCCAGATGTTTTCGCTGGCTGCCAGGGCATCTACGATCTCATTGGGGATCATACTTGTATCGAAGATGACATGGCCGCCTTCTTGTATCATCATATTTAATGAAGGCTCAAAGGTGACAAAGACATCAGCCTTATCATCCTTGTAGGCCTGGGGCTGATCAACGATCTCTATATTCTTGATCTCTATCTCTTCAAGAGATACTCCTGCCTTGTCCAGCGATCGATGAAGCATATACTGTGCGAGTACACTTGACTCTAGTGCGACCCGTTTGCCCTTGATCTCTTTGAGCTCTTTAACCGATGGTTTGGCGACAAGAGCATCGGCGCCGTTTGATATGTCCATGATCAAAAATATCTTGGGAACGGAGCCGTAATCAGCATATTTAAGGAGTTCATCGGCAGTAAGACCGACCACGTCAATGGCACCGCTTTTAAAGGCCTGATACGCCTTGCCGGGAGAAGAGAACCGTAGTATCTTTACCGGACGATCAAACATATTTAATTGCGCGGCTAAAAAAAGAGGCTCATATCCCGGCCACTGACACATTCCCACCTTTACTGCCCGTTCAGGAGTACCTTCGCAGGCTGATAAAAAAAATGTTGCCAATAGGGCGATAAGAAGATGACTTAATTGCTTCATCAAAAAGCCTTTTAGGTGATTAATATATAAAGTCTATCCAATAAAGCTGATTGTTTTTTAAAAATTGCGATTTTTCCCTATATTTGGAAATAGAGATACTCAAGAGCTTATGATGTTTCCGTGGAGTGCTATCAAGAACCTTTTGT
Source organism: uncultured Campylobacterales bacterium (assembly GCA_964014335.1). Classification (GTDB taxonomy): domain Bacteria; phylum Campylobacterota; class Campylobacteria; order Campylobacterales; family Sulfurimonadaceae. The sequence continues at coordinate 16,566 of CAXGZT010000030.1, forward strand.
TGGAATGCATGGTTTTAGCCGGTATGGATTAATATTGATTCATCATCTGCGTATTTTTTAATCATCACCTCTGAATTGTTAGAAAATTTAATGCTATGATTTCAGCAATTAATATTTTGAGGATACAATGTTTAAAAACAGATATAAAGAGGAGCTCAACTCCTTAAGGCTTTCTATTAAAAACGAGATAGAATCAAGTGAGCTTTTTCTTTTCAATAGACCGAGTTATGAATTTGACGAAAGGGTTCCGGTTCAAAAACATTTTGATTATCTTTTAGAGCTGAAAAACAAGGAACAGTCGTTTTGGTCCGGCTTTGTCGATTTTTTCCCAAGTGCGGTAGCTGTAGTCGATCCCGATCAAAAACTTATACACTACAACGCCGTCCTTGAAGAGTTTCTCTCCGTTAACAGTACACTCTTAGGCAATAAGCCCAGTCTCTCTTCTTTGGTTTCCAAACCGGGGGAAGAATGCGGGTTATGCGAGTTTGTTACCCAGCATAGCGATCACTATAAGCGTTCAGGTTTCAGCGCAAGCGATATTATCTATATCTCGACGCAAAAAGAGTCCTCCATCCCCATCTTTGTCTTTGTTATACCCGTCTTTGACGAGAAGAGAAGACTTTTACACACCTTTGTCATCATGCGAGACAGGCGGATGGAGTTTAAACTTCGCAAGGAGTATATGCTTGAGCAGTCCAGTCCGATTATCTCCATGCTGGAGACGATATCCGAGGGAGACATCTCTTCGGCACTGGATCTTCCCTCAAGCAACGAACTTCAGCATTATCAAAAACCGGTTAACTATATAGTGGAAAATTTTCAATTGATTGTTTCTGAAATACAGAGTGCCCTGGAAACATCCGAAAACTCCACGGAAGAGACAAGCAAACAGCTTGAAGGGTTGAATGACTGGAGTCATGTACAGTTTATCCCGACTCTGACCCAGGTCAGTGAAGAGGCGAATAACCTGGAAAGCTCGATATCGGAGATATCCAATATCGTTGAACTGATAAAGGATATTTCTGATCAGACCAACCTGCTTGCTCTCAATGCCGCCATTGAAGCCGCACGTGCGGGTGAACACGGGCGCGGTTTTGCCGTTGTCGCCGATGAAGTGCGCAAACTGGCCGAGAAGAGTCAGCAATCTACGACGAATATAGAAAATATCATCTCTCGAATACAAAAAGACTCAAATGAGATGGTGGAGAACATCAAAAGCTTTATGGATGAGTCTGGTACGGTACTGAACATCTCGGATGTACTGGAAAAACGTTTTAATATTATTATTGAACAGCTGAACAGTCTTCATGAAAGTGTTCAGAGGTTTAAGATATAAGAGTCGCCATATGTTGATGGAAATCATTAAAAACAATAAGATAGAGATCTTTTTTCAGCCCATAGTGAGTATTAAAAACAAGAGAGTCTTTGCCTTTGAAGCCCTTTTGAGAGCCTATGACAATGATGGTCAGGTCCTCTCGCCGGTATGGCTCTTTGAGCAGGCAAAAAAAGAGGAGCTGAGTTCAATGCTCGATCACAGAGCACGCTTAAAAGCGATAGAGAAGTTCAAGCCCTATTATGATGAGAACCCTAAACTTCTGCTCTTTCTCAACTTCGAGTCCAGCAGTATAGAGCGAAACTTCGACCTAAGCCAATATATCTTCGTAGATAAACTGCTAGAGCTCGGGATTCCTTTTAAAAATATTGTTTTAGAGGTAAAAGAGGATGAGATAGAAAATACCAAGGCTTTGAAGAACTTCTGCCGCTATTATAAAAATCTGGGTTTTAACATCGCTCTGGATGATTTTGGTACGGGTAACTCCTCTTTTGACCGTCTCTCCTTCATCATGCCAACGGTCGTAAAAATCGACCGTTCCATAATCCATAATCTGGATAAAAACTATATCAATGCAGAGATTCTAAAAGCCATATCCAAGATGTGTGAAAAGATCGGGGCTCTTGTCCTGGCAGAAGGAGTCGAATCTCATGCGGAGATACTGGAGTGTATCTGTCTCTTATACACATCTCCGAG
>CAXGZT010000031.1:0-18458 GCA_964014335.1 uncultured Campylobacterales bacterium
AGCCTGAAGTGTTGAAAAACTACCTTTCGATTTTAATCCCATAGGAGAGCTGTCATGAATCCACTTTTAGAATCATTTTTACAAGAAGCCAGAGAAAACCTTTCCTTTATCGATCAGAACATAGAAAAGATAGGCTCAGGAGATGCTGAATTGGTCAATGCCGTATTTAGAGCGGCTCATACTCTAAAGGGTGGATCGGGCATCGTCGGTTTTTCTTCGATTAAAGATATTACGCACTATGCCGAAGACCTGCTTGATATGGTCCGTGACGGCGATGTTTCACCTAGCGAAAGTGTCATCGAAGCACTTTATAATGCCTTTGATGAAGTTATGAATCTCGTTGAAGCCGCTGAAGACAGCGAAGAAATTGTCGAATCGGATGCAGAGACAGTAAACGAGATCGTTCAGACGCTGTGTGACGAGATGGGAAAAAGTACGGAAAAAGAGCTTTGGAAAGTGCCTATTGAACTCCTTCCTGAGAGTGCCAGTATTGTTAACCTGGGGCTGGAGTTTCTGCGCAGTGCGGAACTCTCTTTACCCATACGTATGGACGAAATCACGGAAGAAAACTTTCATGAACCTCGTCTGTATGCCTTAGTTTTTGATGTGGATGAATCATGCATGGTCTACGGAAATGACCCAGCGTATACCCTTTCGCTTCTTGGGGACAAGGTCAAACATGTATATTCATGTATGAGTGAAGACTCGGCGAAATCTGTCTTGAGCGGTTTGGATGATGAAGAGGGTCTGGCACTGCGTATGCAGATGGTGGCCTTTGTATATGCAGGCTATGCTGAGATCGAAGAAGCCCTGTATAACTTTATAGATGAGCTTCTTTTCCTGCCTTTGGACATTATCACACTTTTAGGTGTCAACAAGGGCAAGGTACACGCCTTGGATATGATGAAGGATTTAAGCGCCAATGCCAAAAAAGAGATTGGTTCAAAAAAGGTGTTAAAAGGCCTGATCGAAGACTCTATTGGCCTTATCGGAGAAGAGACCCTTCAATATGCCCAGCTTCAACGTTTCCTTGATATTATGGCCTGCAGTGACGATCTGCGCCCTGTAGCTGACTTCTTTGATGGACTCTCCGCAGGCAAGGTTTATATGCCAGAAGAGCAGAGCGCCCAAGAAGAAAAAGAAATTGAAGAAACGCAAAACGCTGAAGTACGAAGTGTTGAAGTGGATGAGAATGCTCGTGCTGGTGCTAAGATGATTATTGACCAGCAGCTTATCCAGCTGAAAAGCTCTGATGACAAGGCTCTGTTTGAACGTGTAAAGGTTATACTTGAAAAGACGGCAAAGCTTTTTGGTGTAACTATGGGAGATATCTCAAGCAGAGAGGAGTTGATCAGTTTTGCCACTGCCTTAGTGGGGGACGAGAAAGAGGATACGGCTGCGGATACTCAAGAGCAGAAGGCTCCGGAGAGTGTGCTTGAAGAGGGTACACCTGTGACAGAAGCCGTGCAGACAGAGGCTGAACCGGTTCAACAGAGACCCGTATTACAGGAAAAACCTGCTCAGGCCGAAAAAACAGAAGTAAAACGTAATGTCGTAGGCAAGACGGTCAAGATCGAACAGGAGTCGGTGGATTCACTGATGAATATCATCGGTGAGCTTTTAGTGGCTAAGAATTCACTTCCTTATCTTGCTGACTCGGTATACGGCATGACACCTGAAGACGTAAAGCGTGCCATCATGGAAAAATATACCTTTATCAATCGCCTCTCCGAGCAGTTGCAAGACCTGATTATGTCCATGCGTATGCTTCCGATCTCTTATGTCTTTGACCGCTATCCCAAACTTGTGCGTGATATTACGAAACAGCTTGATAAAAAAGTCAAACTGACTATGGAAGGCGGTGAGACAAAACTGGATAAAAATATTATCGAGATGATGGCTGATCCAATGATCCATATTATGCGTAATTCACTTGATCACGGTATCGAACCTCCTGAAGTACGAGAAGCAAAAGGAAAACCTGCTGAAGGTAATGTCAACCTAAAAGCCTACTCCCAGTCTGACAAGATCATCATTGAGATCAAAGATGACGGTGCGGGCATAAATGTTGACCGTGTTATACAGAAGGTCTTGGAAAAAGGCTTGATGACTGTAGAACAGATTGATGCACTTGATGATAACGGACGGGCTGAACTTGTTCTGCTTGCAGGCCTTTCAACGGCAGATACGATCACCGAGTTTAGTGGCCGCGGTGTGGGTATGGATGTCGTTAAGAAGTCTATTGAAGGCTTTGGCGGAAGCATCAGCATCAGGACGAAAAAAGATATAGGTACGACGATTACGCTTGCTATTCCTGTCTCTTTGGCCGTCACCTCACTTCTTCATATTGAGATGAACAGCGTGCATTACGGCTTGCCTATGGAGTCGGTACAGGAAACGGTTAAAATCGATAAAAAAGAGGTCGAGTCTTTACACAATGAGCCCTTTATCTACCTTCGAGGTGAAGTTATTCCCCTCTTGTTTATCAAATCTATGCTGAATCTGGAAGAACTCAAGGGTAAACAGCTAAGTATTGTGGTGCTCAATATCAAAGGTAACTCTTTGGCCGTAGTCGTTAATGAACTTCTAGGCCAGCTTGATGTTGTACAAAAACCGCTTACGGGTATGCTCCAGGGCCATCCTGTCTTTAGCGGGACAGCACTTCTTGGAAACGGTCAGATCATCATGATGATGGATCCGGTGGGTATCTTAAGTATCTGTGATCAGCTTCAGACTCCTTTGAAGGAAGTTTCATGAAGTCTTATGTGATCTTCAAGGTGCTGGAACGACTCTACGGTATTGATATCGAATGTGTCAAACGAATTCTGCCCTCCCAGTCTTTAACGGAAGTACCCGATGAAGAGAGCCATATCGAGGGGATGTTTCAATATGAAGATGCCGTCCTGAAAGTGCTTAGTTTTAGAAATGTGATCGAGGAGAAGTCGTATGAGAAGCAGCTGCTGGAGATGTTTCCTGGTTTCAAAGTCCAGCACAAAGAGTGGTTGGATGCCCTGCAGGAGAGTGTGGACAAAGGTGTGCCTTTTACGAAGACTACAGATCCTCACGACTGTGATCTAGGGAAATGGATAGGCTCTTTCCACCCCGACGACAAAGAGGTTATTGAGACGATAAAAGGTCTTGATTATCACCATCAGCGTCTTCACCGTTCGGCCATCGATCTCTTAGAACGCAGAGACCGGGACTCTGATCTTGTTAAGCAACAGTTAGAAGAGAATATGGAGGGTATCTATAAAGATACTCTACAGCACCTTGACAATGTATCGGATGTCTCCGACAAGATCGCGGTAACCTTGCAAAGATGCCTGATCTTGGTAGGAAAAGATGAGAAGGCTTTTGGGATGAATATTGATGCGGTTGAAGATATTATCCATGTTGAAGAGAGAGAGCTGCATGAGGTCAAAGAGACACAACATATGGGTGAGTTTATGAATGTTTCCGCAATACTGGAGCATAAGGGGAAACTTATTACAATCGTCAAAGATATTACGATAAATAAAAGGAGTGCATAATGGGAATTACGTATGATGGAGCGAAAATTGCTTTTGAAGCAGTGATTTATGAAGACGAAGTGATTTCCTTGCGCGAGAAGCTAAACGAACTCGCACCCGAAGAGATCACTTTTGACCTGAGTGACTGTGATGATTTGCATCTTGCTATAATCCAGCAGATGCTTGCATATAAACGGCTTTATGCCTGTAATTTTAATTTCTCAGTGACGAAAAAAGTTTACCAAAAGCTTATTGAAGGTTTCGACAGTAATGAATGCGGCATCTAGCCGGGACATATTAATATCAAAAAGTGATGAATGAAAACAATTCTAGTATCTAACCGTAAGGGCGGTTCCGCCAAAACAACCACCGCCGTAAACCTCGCAACTGAACTTGCCAAAACACACTCTGTCCTTTTAATCGATTTTGACACCCAAGGCCATGCCTCTATAGGTGTCGGTTCGGCCCCTTTGGAAGAGGGCGGTGCACACTCCATCTTTTTTGGACGCACTCTGAGCGAAAACTTTGTACCGACTGTTTTAGACAACCTTACCCTTGCGCCCGCACATGCACTGTTTGATGTATACGAGTATTCGGATTTACGGGGTGTGCTGAAAAATCGATTTAAAAAAGAGAAGATCAGTGATTTTTTTGACTATTGTATCATCGATACCGCGCCCACCTTTGATGCACTTTTGAAAAACTCGCTTGAAGTTGCCGATGTCGTGGTGATCCCTTTCGTCCCGCATCATCTTGGCGTAGTCGCTGTCGGGCAGATGGTACGCGCTGTATATCAGATCTCAACACAGGTGGGTGCGGAGATTGAACATGTCGGAATGCTGCCCGTGATGTATAATCCGCATATAAACGAGCACAAAGAGTCTGTGCAAAAGGTTCAGACTGCTTTTGGAAAGGCAAAACTGTTTAAGCCTATCGGCACGGATATAAAACTCGCCCAGCAGTTTGAATCGGGTGAGCCTATTGTTTTAATGGACAGAAGAAGCAAAGGGATGAAAGATTATAAGGCCTTTTGTCAAGAACTGCTTCAGCGAATAGGCTAAGGCAGTAGTTTAAAAGTTAAATTGCTTAAAACTGTTCTACTCTCCGTTTGGCCTTTGTTTCAGACCTTCAAAGCTGGTTGAGCATGAAATTTTACGAGGGAGCGCCTTTCGTTGACTTCATGAACGATACTATTGTCGCCAAGAGCCAGACTATAGCGTCGATGTTGAGTGAAGATGAAGCCTCAGTCGATAGGGCAGATATGAATGGTATTTTGATTTTTAACAGTATGGCTGACAAAGGATGATTATGTACCATGTAGAGATAAAAAACAGTTGCAGTTGTGCAAGAAAACGTGCTTTGGCCGAAAGTGAAAGCTTTGATAGCAAAGAAGAAGCCCAGGAAGAAGCAGAACGTCTGCTCCGGCAGATGCAGAACGAGTTTTGTAAAAAGCATCGTTTTGAATTACGTCATGAGTTTGGAAACTTTACGATATATATTCTTTCAAACTCATGATCTTTTCCCGAAAGAGCGATTGGCTTTTTTAGCGGCTAATAGAACTTCTCATCTCGCAGAATCCTCTCGATTATCTTTATAAACCCCTGAATTTTGGAAAAAATGTGTAGTTTGGTAATCAACAGTTTTGTAGCAGGCCCCTAAAAACAGATGTTTTACAGATATGAGTCACATAGTGTCAATTCTATTTATATTTTATGGCTAAAGTCTACTTGACAAGGATTGACTCAATTGTGTATAATACTTCGAAACAAATATAAAAGGAGGCGCATTAATGTCAAATGAGAGTGATAAAGTAGAAAACTCTGAGATTGAAAAAGAAGAGATTGAAGCGCAAGAGCAGACGGGTGAATCGACCAGTGAAGATGCTTCTGAAGAAAATGAATTAGAAAATTTAAAGGCGGCTCTAGCTGCAAGTGAGGATAGATACCATCGCGTTCATGCGGATTTTGAAAATATCAAAAAACGTCTTGAAAAAGAAAAATATCAGGCATTGGAGTACTCGAACGAGAAGTTCGCAAAAGATCTGATCCCTGTACTTGATGCCCTTGAAGGCGCTATCAAAGCAAAGGATGCGGAAGCTGAACCCTCTGTCCTGCTTGAAAAAGTAAGTGAGGGTGTTGAGTTGACGATGAAACAATTTTTAAGCACCTTGGAGAAACATGGTGTAACACCGGTAAGTGAAGATGAGCCATTTGATCCAAATATTCATCATGCTGTTCAGCAGGTTGATAGTCCGGACCATGAAAGTGGCCAGATTGTCAGTACCTTTCAAAAAGGTTACAAATACAAAGAACGAACACTGCGCGACGCAATGGTCGTTATCGCCAACTAGTGAATAGAACGACATCTGAGCAGAAGCCCAGAAATCTACGCTAGACGCTGTGTCACCAAAGCACAAAAAAGCTTCTGCTTTTTCGTTAAGAGTGATAAAAAAATAAAATAAAGGAAATAATATGTCAAAAGTAATAGGTATAGATTTAGGAACAACGAATTCATGTGTAGCAGTTTACGAAGGTGGCGAGGCTAAGATCATTCCCAACAAAGAGGGTAAAAACACTACACCGTCAGTGGTAGCATTCACGGATAAGGGCGAGGTCCTTGTCGGTGATCCGGCAAAACGCCAGGCAATCACCAACCCGGACAAAACTATCTCATCAGTGAAGCGTATTATGGGTCTTATGATGAGCGAAGAGAAAGCAAAAGAAGCTCACGATAAGGTAACGTATAACATCATTGATAAAAACGGTATGGCAGCAGTAGATGTAGCCGGTACGGTTTATACGCCACAAGAGATCTCTGCAAAGATCCTTACAAAACTTAAAGAGGATGCAGAAGCTTATATCGGTTCTACGGTAACTGACGCGGTAATTACGGTTCCGGCATACTTCAATGACGCACAGCGTAAGGCAACACAGGAAGCAGGTACGATTGCAGGTCTAAACGTACTTCGTATTATCAATGAGCCGACAGCTTCGGCACTGGCTTACGGGCTTGATTCTAAAGAAGAAGAGACTGTACTCGTATATGACCTGGGCGGCGGTACATTTGATGTTACGACGCTTGAGATCTCTGACGGTACTTTTGAGGTCCTTTCAACAGACGGTAATGCCTTCCTTGGCGGTGACGACTTTGATAACAAGATCGTTGACTTCCTGGCGGAAGACTTCAAAAACTCTCAGGGTGTAGATCTTAAAAACGATAAGATGGCGCTTCAGCGTCTTAAAGATGCAGCTGAAAACGCGAAGAAAGAGCTTTCTTCTTCAACCGAGACAGAAATCAATCTTCCGTTTATCACGATGACAGAAGCGGGGCCACAACACCTTGTCGTAAAACTGACGCGTGCCAAATTCGAGGGAATGATAGAAGATCTTGTTGACGAGACAATCGACCATATCAAAGTGGCAATGAAAGATGCTGATCTTGACAACTCCGATATCAAAGAGATCATCATGGTCGGTGGTTCTATCCGTGTTCCAAAAGCACAGGAGATGGTTTCTGCATACTTCGGCGGCAAGGAGCTTAACAAGTCGGTTAACCCTGACGAGGTTGTCGCTGCGGGTGCTGCTATCCAGGGTGGTGTTTTACGCGGCGATGTTAAAGATGTACTTCTTCTTGATGTTACACCGCTTTCACTGGGTATCGAGACTCTCGGCGGTGTAATGACGAAGATCATCGAAAAAGGTACGACTATCCCTGTTAAGAAATCTCAGGTTTTCTCAACGGCGGAAGACAACCAGCCGGCAGTATCTATCTCCGTGGGTCAAGGTGAACGTGAGTTTGCAAAAGATAACAAATCTTTAGGTCTTTTTGAGCTAAGCGGTATCCCGTCTGCACCACGCGGTGTGCCTCAAATCGAAGTGACCTTTGACATTGATGCCAACGGTGTTCTTACGGTTACGGCAGCAGATAAGGCAACAGGCAAGTCTCAAGATATCAAGATCTCCGGTTCTTCAGGTCTATCAGATGAAGAGATCGAGAAGATGGTCCAAGATGCAGAGAAACATAAAGCAGAAGATGAGAAGCGTAAAGAGATGGTTGACTTGCGTAACCAGGCAGATGCACTGGTCGCGCAGACTGAAAAGACTCTGAGCGAGATGGCTGATCAGATTGAAGAAGATGAAAAAGCTCAGATCGAAGCAGCTATTGCCGATCTGAAAGAGGTTCTTAAAGATGAGTCTGCAAGTAAAGAGCTGATTGAAGAAAAAGTTAAAACTTTAACTGAAGCTTCTCACAAAATGGCTGAAAAAGCCTATGCTAAAGAGCAGGGTGAAGGTGCGCCGGCAGATGCAAAAAAAGCAGATGACGACGTTATTGATGCCGAAATCGAGTAATCTGTAAGAAGGGAGAGCTCCCTTCTGCACACTTTCCCTCTTGACTCAGTCAAACTTCCACATGAAACAATCAACTTTTAACATTTTTAATCAAAAAAAACTACTATGTGCTTGTGATTTATGTTAATATAGCGGTATTATTTTATTTAAGAAGGCATGTGATGAAATTAATACAACTCCTTGGTCTGATACTCTTACCCCTCTCCCTGTTCGCTTCACCCCTGCACGATGCCGCAGAAAACGGAGATCTGCAAAAAGTAAAAAATCTTATTGCTAAGGGTGAAAATATTAATGCTAAAAATAAAAAATACAGACAAACCCCACTTCAAATAGCGGCTTATAATGAACATGCCAATATCGTCAAGTTTCTGATTTCTTCCGGGGCAGATATTCACGCACAGATGAAAAATGGCCGCACGGCCTTGCATATTGCTGCTTTTTATGGAGATACTAAATCGATCTCCTTTCTTTTACGCGCGGATGCGAAGATAAATGTCAAAGGCAATGATGGTATAACCCCACTTCACCGTGCGGCCGAAGGCGGAGATGTAGAGGCGATTAAGATGCTTTTGGCCAATGGGGCAAAGATAAACGCCCGTTCGCATGATTATTCTACGCCTCTGCATATCGCGGCTTACATGGGAAATGCACAGGCGGTAAAACTCCTGGTCAAAAAAGGCGCAAATACAAAGGCACGAAACTCAAATGGAAAGACAGCTCTGCAAGAAGCTCATGATGCTGAAGAGGTCAAGACGATTCAAGTGCTTGAAAGCATTGCGTCAAGATAGGCCGCTTGGGAAGAGCCTATGAAGCCGTACCCTCTTTGCTTATGTAAACCTCTCCTCTTTTCTCCCTTCGACATCAGTTTAAGATTTTCTGCTTATTAATATAATCAACCTTATACGCAGAAGAAGTAGAGGATTGGAATCTTGACATAGACGGGAAATAGAGATTAGAGCACTCTTTTAAATAAACCCTCTTCATACTTTGATATAATTACCCAATTAAACGAAAGAGATGATAATGGAAAATTTTTTAGCGGAAGCAAAATCTTCGTCCCGGGCATTTGCCGAGCTCGGCGGAGCGGACAAGAACCGTATCTTGCACGAGATGGCAGATGCCATTGAGAAAAACCAAAAAGAGATCATCGAGGCTAACAGACTGGATATGGCGAATGCGGATAAAAATAATCTCACATCAGCCCTTAAAGACAGGCTTCTGCTCGATGCCAACCGTATTTCCGGCATGGCCAGAAGCGTACGTGAGATCTCCGCACTGAAAGAGCCAGTCGGGAGAGTTCTTGACGGCTGGGTTCTGGATAATGGAATCAAGGTAGAAAAAGTCTCTGTGCCCATAGGCGTTATCGGCATTATCTACGAGTCTCGCCCTAATGTAACGTCGGATACCGCTGCGCTCTGTTTCAAAAGCTCTAATATCTGTATATTAAAAGGCGGAAAAGAAGCAGAAAATTCCAATAGGGCCATTGCAAAAACCTTAAAGGATGTATTGATCGAAAACGACCTTCCGAGCTCGTTGATCTCACTCTTGCCTGACAGCTCACGCGAGGGTGTGGCCAAGCTTATCAAGATGGACAAGTATGTTGATTTGATCGTACCGCGGGGAGGCGAGGGGCTTATTCGTTATGTATGTGATAACGCTTCTGTCCCTGTCGTCAAACACGATAAGGGACAGTGTCATACCTATATCGATAAAGATGCGAACAGTGAGATGGCAATCGAGATTGCGGTAAATGCAAAAACACATCGTCCGGGTGTCTGTAATGCGATGGAGACGCTCTTGGTGGACGAGGCCGCGGCAGGAGAGTTGCTGCCCAGGTTGAAAACAGCTTTTGATGCAAAAAAGACAGAGTTGAAGGGCTGTGACAAGACAGAAAAGATTATCTCTGTCGAGCATGCTGGTGAGGCTGAGTTTCATACAGAGTATTTAGAAAATATTTTAAACATTCGTGTAGTCAAAGGCGTAGATGAAGCGATAGAGCACATCATCAGCTATGGTTCAGGCCATTCTGAAGCGATAGTCACAGAAAACTATACGACTGCCGAAAAGTTTTTAAACGCAGTAGATGCCGCAGCCGTATATCTAAACGCTTCAACACGTTTTACGGACGGAGGAGCCTTTGGTTTTGGCGCAGAGGTCGGTATAAGTACAAATAAGCTGCACGTCCGGGGTCCGATGGGGATAGAAGGGTTAACGACCTATAAATTCAAACTCTACGGTTCAGGACAAATACGCTCTTGAGTCATTTAGGAAAAGATCCGCGCAAAAGAGAGCCCCGTCCTGTTTTAAAGATTGAAGGGCTTGATTTCGGTTATAGCAAAGAGAGTCTGCTTTACAAAGCGTTCTCACTTGAGTTACAAAAGGGTCAGATCAAGACTGTAGTCGGTCCAAGCGGCTCAGGCAAAAGCACCCTTTTGGAACTGATCGTGGGCAATCTCCAACCGATAGCAGGCAGGATCCAAGCCGGTCGTATGTCGCAGGTCTTTCAAGACCCTTACAGCTCTTTTCATAATGCTTATTCCCTTATCAATCAGATCAAGGATGTGGCTTCTTTAGAGGGGATAGACGCTTTTTTGGACGAGATGGATCTGCAAAGAGAGCTCTTGGATAAAAAGCCCTACGAACTCTCGGGCGGCCAGCTTCAGCGTGCTTCCATTCTAAGAGCACTTCTGATGGGACCCGAGCTGCTTCTGTTGGACGAGCCGACATCTGCCCTGGATAATGTCATCCAGCTTGATGTCATGAAGCTGCTGCTTAAGCATCTTGACAATGTTGCTATGCTTCTGATCACACACGACCTTGAGTTGGCCCAGTGGTGTTCGGATGAGATTATAGAGCTAACATGATCTTGTATATACATGGATTTGCTTCGTGCGGGGACTCGAACAAGACCCGGCTGCTTAAAAAACATTTTGACAATGTCATCTCTCCTGATATCCCTGTTGATCCGGATGAAGCGATATCGTTTTTACAAAAACTTATCGTAGATAATGAGGTCTCCTTGCTAATCGGCTCCTCATTGGGAGGCTATTATGCTGCTTATCTGGCTGAGAAGTTCCAGATAAAGACAATCTTGCTGAACCCCTCTACGCAGCCGTTTCTTACCTTGGCACCCTATATAGGTGAAAATACTTTTTATTGTTCGGGAAAAAGCTTTGAATGGACAAGAACCGATATCAATAAGCTTATGTCCTATGCGATCTCTAAAAACAGTATCAAGGCTCCTGTGCTTGTTCTTCTTCAAAAGGGGGATGAAGTTCTTGACTATACTAAGGCGGAAGAGGTGTTTGAGGAGTATCAGATGATTGTGCAAGAGGGTGGGAATCACCGCTTTGAGAATCTGGATGAGTATATTGAGCTTGTTTCCGAGTTTTACTTTGAGAAGAGACCTTAGGCCTTATGGTCTCCCGGTAGTCTCTTGTCCTATTTTAATCTCATCTCGGTAAACTCCTTCAAGTCTTTGGGAAGAGTGTACTTTAGCGTTTTTGCCTTGTGAAAGGGATTTAATGTTACCCTGAGTTCACCGCGGCTGAAACTTTCTGGCTGAATGTAATAGGCAAGTTTGGGGGAGTACCACACACGCTTCTGCTCTACATCGATTAGCAATACTCTTTGCCTTCCTATCCCCCAGAACCAATTGGATGTAAATTGGGATACGGCGAGATATTTTGAATCATCTGACCAGATGAAACTCGGATTGCATCTTGGCAGGTTGAGACCATTAGAGAGCTTGAGCCTTCCGTACGTGGGATTGCCCATCGAGACCTCGTAGGCAGGGTCTATTTCAGCAATATACTTTTTATCGGGAGACTCTGCTTTATAGGAGTCTCTCCATATAGGAAGGTTATAGGGAAACTCTCTCTCCTTCATCGGCTCCTGTTCACTGTTTAGCATCTTTATTCTCCGTAGCTTGATTTGACAAAACTCTTTCTTGGGATAAACCCGTCCAGACCGGCTCCCGTATTTAGCGATATTGTTACTTCGTTTTCCTCGAACAGTCACTATTAAATATATTGGTATATTGATGTCAATATACAATAATTTATGAATATCTTCCCTTATCTGCTCTCTTTCTCTTAAGAGTCCATGAATAAAATACGAAGGTTCGGCCGAATAATAAAACAAGACTTATAAGAATATCGGGGAGCATGGAGTAGAATCGCTCTGTACAAAAGCTTAGAGCGAAAGGAAGTTCCAGCTTCTTTATTTTCTAATTAATAGAAAAAGTGTGATAAATAGTTACAGTTTTAAAGATCTGTATGTAAAAAATATACATTATTAATAATTATTGTTTTTATAAACCAACAGTATATCTACTGGAAAAACGGAGCCGAATATCATAAGATTTTGATATATCTGCCCATGTTGGCAAAATATCGCATAAATATATATTTATAGCCGTGTTTTACTGTTTAAATATAGTTTCGGGATCAAATATCCTTCTTCGTTAACCGTTCGTTGTTAAAAAAACAATAAGAATCCATCCACTATAATGAAATCTCATTAGTTTAAGTTATAAGGTAAACAAAACGTACATATTAGCATATTTTATAATGATCTCTTCTGTTATTTCATATATCGATATAAAAAAAAGTGTAATACCTGATCGAATCATGTTCCCGGCCATACTAATCCTCTTGCTGGTTAAATGGTTTGAGTCAGCGATCAATAGTGAAGATTTTATAGCGGCGTTTATTGTCATGGCTGTTTTTATGGTTCCGATTGTCCTGGACATGGCATTTGGCGGAGGAGACCTCAGGTTTGGGGCTTTCTGCGCTCTTTTCTTGGGTCTGGACCAAATAGGCTGGTTTGTTTTGATCGCGGGCAGTCTGCATCTGCTCATATTGGCACTCTTAGGAAAAAAAAGTTTCGGCTTTGCTCCGGCAATGAGTCTGGCTGCCTTGAGCGCATATTTAATAGGAATATTATGAGAAAAGGTTCAGCAGCCATTATTCCCCTGTTTTTGGCGGTAGTGGCGCTTTTTTGGTTCATCTGGTTTATGGGCGGGGCTAACGATAATTTACACCGTGTCAATGAACTTAAAAACCTGCATCACCTTCAAGAGCGATTGCTGCTTTCGGCGGTGAAGCGAAGGTATGAGCTGGCAGAAGCGGATCCCTCCTTAAGTGATGCGGAACTTGATGCTGCGGTCGATGCGTATATAGATCAGATGATGCTCTTGAATAAAATCCATCAATAGGGAAAACAAAATGAAACAAACATTACTTCTTCTTGCCAGTCTCGCAACAGCACTCTTTGCCGTGCCTACAAGCACGGATACGACTTTTGAGAGTGAAACCCCCGCCGGTACGGACAAGTACGGGAATGCTCTGTATGAAAGAAGTGTCACGATCAAGACGAATGATTTCAAAGTCGAAAACTTTTGGGACAAGTTCCATGAAAGCGGTGAAGCCCAGTCCAACTACACGAATATCTCAAAAACAGGGACAGTCCGTATCAGTGCGGAAGGGACTTCCATCTGCAAACTCTATCCGGGCCTGGACGCGCAGGGGTGTTCAGGACAAAAACCGTTTTTGATCAATGACGAAGCCCTGAACGGTGTTGGAGTTGGTGATACTATCACCCTGCTTTTCCAAAAAGATTATGATCTTAGTACGGATACGATTCTTTATTCGGAGACCAATGGTTCGGTGTTCTACCCTCTTGATATTGAGAGAACAGAAAAATATTATAAAGACACGGGTGCAAGGACGTTTAACAGCTATTTCAGCTCTATGTTCAATACATTTTTTGGCGAGGGGACTTTCTTCGGCAGCTTTTTCAGTTTTGATGTCGTCGACAATGACAGTGCCGATGCAGAAGACATACGTCAGCGCTATATCGCCAATATCGTCTCCGGAGTCGATCAGGCACACCGTATGGAAAAGGGGATAACTCCGCTTGCCACGACAACACTGAACACGCCCGTCTCCCTGATCGATTATGAGGAAGATACAAGCTCGGCGGGTTCATGTAACTTTTTATTTTTCAAGTTTCCCGAGGCTAGCCCTTTTTGTAACCTGATGAGTGCGATGCCTTTTATCTCTATGTTTACCAGCACCACTCCTGCAACGAACTACACGATCGATACGATACAGACGGACACGGAGAACTCTCTCGTAAGTTTTGCCGGTACCTATGCCGATATCACTCTTACAGAGTATCAAGCCGGCACGGTTTATGAAAAACAGTCTGAATCGACGGGACTGGTAACGGGTATGATGGACATGATGAAATGTTTTTTCTTTGGCTGCTCTGAGGCTGATGAGGTCAATGAGCCGATGGACAGTTATTATGCTTTTACCGATGAGAGTGCTGTCAGCCTTAATTTTGCCGTGACAAACTCGGGAACGCAGATCGATGACTTTCAAAACTTCAAACTCATGGGGATACACTCTCTCTCTGGAAACCAGCAAAGCTGCAGAGTCAAAGAGAACGGGTGGGGAGACAGCTGGACTGAACATACCTTCAAGGCCGGTGAAGAAGGCTCTTATGAAACCACGACGACGGAGAACGTCTGTACAAACTGGTTTTTCATGATGTGTACGGCATGGGAAGAGGTCACGACGACAACGACGGTCGACAATACCTACTCAGCCAATGATATGTCGGAAACAGTGCAGTCAAACCTGATGATCGATGAGGACGGGGATGACAGATTGACACCTGCCGAGTGGCTTACATGGTGTGATTATATGGCAGACACGTATAGTGCGGAAGCGACCACTGAAACTGTCTGTTTATTCTTTATCTGCCACGAAGAGACGGTACTGCCCTCTCTTGAGGAAGACGGTTACGAAGTCTTGGACTATACAAATGCTACTAAACGCGGCCTGCTTCTGGACCTGAAATTGACTGATCTTAGAACAGACGATAAAGCCAACACTCTACGTTATCAGCTCATCAACACTACGAATTAAGGACGAAGCCAGATGATTATAGCCTATGTGTCAAATGTTGATAAAGAGTGTTACAGTGAGCTTAAAAACGAGTTCTCGGAGGTAAAGAACTTTAACTCTATCAACGAGTTTATTAACTTCTATGCAGGAAGCAAGAAACGCGACCTCGTCCTCGTGTACAGAGTAGAGACATTAGCAGAGATAGAAGCGCTTTCGGCCATTCACTTCAGTAACAATATCTATATGATTGTAATCGGCAAGGATGATATCGAGTTCTCCCTCCTGGCAGGCAAGATCGGTGTCGACTCCTATTTTGATGAAGCCCAGGCTGACCCCGAGATGATAAAAGGTCTCATCATCAAGTCTCAGTCCATCATCAAAAAACGCCGAGGAAAAAGCAATGTCTCCGTCTTTACGGGTATCAGCGGGGGGGTAGGTACGACAACGATCACGATGAACCTCGCCAAAAGCATCGCGGAGAACTACGAGGACAAGAATGTTCTTTTTCTTGACTTCGCCTATACGAAATCGGTCTCAAACCTTTTTTTCGAGTATATACAACCGGAAAAGACGATCATCGATATCGCCATGGTACAAAACCTTGAGATGCAGGAACTCTTTGACAACGGCCTGGAGCGTCTGAGCAATAACCTCTATTTTGTTCCGGGTATTCAAAGGCATACGGACAGGGAAGATCTGGAAAAACCGGAAAACATTCAGAGATTTTTGAACTTTATCAACTATATCAAAGAGAAATTCGATTTTATTCTGATCGATGTGGGTATGTTTGAGGATGTCGAACTGGAGATCGACATCCAAGAGCTTGCGGACAACATCTTTGTCGTCACGGAGTTCAGTATCCCCTCTATGTCGATCCTAAAGACCTATATCGATATCATCGACAAGAGCGGCTGGTATAACAAGACGCATATCCTCGCAAACAGATCGGACTCCTTCGGGACAGTCACGGAAGAAGAAGCGAAGGCCATCCTTTCGAAAGGTTTAAAGCATCAGTTTGAAGTCCATTTTTCGTTGCCGAATGATGCCCTGCATCTAAGGGAGTGCTGGAATGAAGCGAAACTGGTCAATGATATCTATCCTGATTCGCCTTTTATGAAGGGAATCGAAAGTATTGCCGAAAAGTTTTTTATCAAAGACAGTGCCCTGTATGTGAACAATAAGATAAACAAAGCCGAAGAGAGCTCTTTATGGTCAAAGGTTAGACAATGGCTCTAAAAGAGAAGATGAAAGGATATACGGCATTCGAGACAAGTGCCGAAGTCCAGGTCAGCTCTTATGATATCTTAACGGATGAAAATCTCTGCTCAGAGTTCTGTTTTCCCCTGATGTACAGAAGCGAAGAGTTTTTTCAGTTGGGATGCAAAATCTATGATGATTTTATCGAAAAACTTAATATCAAGACGCAGCTGACGGAAAAGATGGTCAGAGAGGTCGTGACAAAACATATTTCGGAATACGCCCTGCCAAAAAGCTCTTTGAAAAACGAGATTGCCGATTTTATTATCGATAATCTTCTCTATTACGGCCCGATATCTTCGATTATCCGCCTCGCCGGGACGGGACTGAATGATATTATCGTCAATACTAAAGATTATATCGACGTGATCTATGACGGGCAGACGATAGCGACCCCTTTTCGTTTTAGAAGCGAGGAAGAGCTGCGGCGTATTATCAACAGGATGCTTTCGGAGTCCAACAGAAAGGTGGATGAGTCGAGTCCGATAGCCTCATCCAAGCTCTTTGACGGTTCGCGGGTAGAAGTGCAGATACCTCCGGTCGCTGCCAATATAGACAAAGACGGAAACCTGGGCTCTTATGTGACGATCAGAAAGTTCCGCGAGATCCCCCTGCTTTTTGAAAGCCTCGTCGATTCCCAGATGATCGATATGAAGATGGCCTACTTCCTGATCAAGGCTATCCGCGGAAAACTCAATATCGTTGTCTCGGGAGGTACCTCGAGCGGCAAGACGACCTTCCTGAACTCCATTACCCGTTTTATTGACGAGGGCGATCAGCTCTTGACGATCGAAGATACGAAAGAGATGAAGCCGCAGATGCCCTGTCATGCGATCCGTTCGTTTGAAGCGCGTCCCCCCAACGAGGAGGGTGCGGGTGCTATCAGTATAGAGAGTCTACTGCGTACGGCTTTGCGTTCAAGTCCGAGACGCATCATTGTCGGGGAGTGCAGGGGGCCTGAAATTGTCACGATGCTTAATGCGATGAATACGGGACATCCGGGTTCAATGACGACGATACATGCGGATGATACGAAAGAAGCGGTGGTACGTATTGAAAATATGTTCCTGGAAGCACGTCCGACGGCAAATATGACCTTTGTGCGTTCCCAGATCGTCTCAGCCGTCGACCTGATCGTTCAGCTGGTCCGTTTTCCTGATGGTCGCCGCCGTCTTGTGAAGATCTCCGAGCCTGAAAGGCGTGTAGAAGAGAACGGTGTCGTTTCAATGCTTGATCTTTTTGAATTCGAAAGAGCATCAAACAGCAATAATCCTATGGACTCCAGCGGAACCTTCAAAGCGATATCGGCCTCTTCTCGCGCCGCTTTGAAGATGATGCAAAACGGCATACAGATGGATAGTCGGATCTTTGACGACAACTTTGTCGTGACCAAAGATATGCTGAGTGAAGAGCTGAAAGCCTTTCAGCCTAAACGCATGTGCGGCTGGAAAGAACACTATATGTCCGAGATCATACAGTCTTCATACAGCGAGGGGAAAAATATTCTTGAAAGATGGCCTAACTTACAATAATGAGTGAACTGCAGATAGAGATCTTATTACTGTTAATCATAAGTATAAGCGCAGCGGGGCTGATATATTTTCTGTTTTGGGAGTATACGAGATCACGCCATATAAATTATATCAAGAGGGTTATCTCCTATAATGAGAGCGAAGAGCTTGAACTTTTAGAAGCAAAAAAAAGACAAGCGTCCAAGTCCCTGCTGCATAAGATCAGTTCGATGATGAGACTGGCCGGAATGCGTTTTTCCGTCTATCTTTTCTTGTTGATGGCCGCGGTGTTCATACTCCTTGTCGGTGCACTGCTGACGCTTTTTCTACAGCATTGGAGCGGTTTTTTGATCGGGATCCCGTTTGGTGGCTTGCTCTTTTTTATGATCATACGGACCCTTATATTAAGACGGAAGAAAGAGTTCAACAGGGCTCTGGCGATCAGTATCTCCGTCCTGGTGAAGATGATGAAGAACGGGATCGGGTTCGAGCAGGCGATGTACAAAGCGATATCCGTCTCAAGTTCGAAGATGTTTAAAGAGATATTTGAAAACTTTTTTCAGGAGAAAAACACGATAGGAGAAGTCGAGGCCTTTGCCAATCTTAATAATGATATCGCTTCCAAAGAGCTGTTGATCTTTGCCCTGGCCGTAAAGATAGGACGTGCAAGCGGCGGACAGTTTTCGAAGACTTTGGAAAAGGTGGAAGAGACGATCAGGTATAGAAAAAAGATGCAGGAGAAAGTCGATGTCGTGACGAGAGAGGCCTCTTTCGGCTCCTACGTCGTTGCCGGTATCGCGGTTTTTCTGTATTTTTCTTTAGACGGCAACTTTGACGGGAAACTGCACGAATATTACATGACATCGGATTCCGGCCGTTTACAGCTTATATGCATAGTCATCTGTGTATTTATTG
>CAXGZT010000032.1:0-18039 GCA_964014335.1 uncultured Campylobacterales bacterium
GTGGGTCTCGTGGGCTCGGAGATGTGTATAAGAGACAGAAATGATGTCGCGCTCTTTGACACTTCGCATATGGGGGAGTTTTTCTTCAAGGGTGATATCAAGACCTCAGGCATCAATGAAGCGACTTCGGTTAACGTAGAAGCTCTTGCTGTTGGCAAATGTAAGTATGGATTTTTGCTCAATGAGCAGGGCGGGGTGATCGATGATCTGATCATCTACCGCCTAAGTGAAGATGAACTGATGATCGTTGTGAATGCGGCGACACGTGAGAATGACCTAAAGGTCTTAAAATCAAGAATCAACAATGCGAGCCTGGAAGACAAGTCTATGGAGTACGCAAAACTTGACGTTCAGGGGCCAAACTCCAAGGCCATTTTAGAGAAGTATTTTGGGGCACAACTGGATGAACTGGGCTTCTTCTCTTTTACGCAGACGAAGGTATTTGACAAGGAATGTATCCTGAGCCGTACAGGTTATACGGGAGAGCTCGGGTTTGAACTGTATGTTGATTCTGAGACTTCAGTGAAGCTTTGGGATGCCCTGATCGCTGATGGTGCTAAACCGGCAGGTCTGGGTTCAAGAGATATCTTGAGACTGGAGATGGGATACAGCCTTTACGGTAACGACTTGAGCGAGACGATCACACCCCTTGAGGCCAACCTTGGAAAGTTTGTCAATCTCAAAAGAGAGTATGTTGGTAAAGACGCTTTGGCCAAGCAGAAAGAAGAGGGTCTGAAACGCATCCTGCTTCCGTTTAAAACGACGACAAGAAGAAGTGCGAGAAAAGGTTTTGAAGTCTACCAAAACGACAAAAAGGTCGGATTTGTGACTTCGGGAGCCTTTTCGCCTATCTTAAATGTAGGTGTCGGACTTGCGATGGTGGATACAGACAGTTTTGATGAAAGTCAAAGTTTTGAGCTTAGAGACAGCCGCTCAAAGATCGAGGCGAATGTAGCCACTTTGCCGTTTATACAGAAGTAAAACGAACTTTAGAAAATAAAAATTGAAATAGGAGAAAAAGAATGAAGAAATATACAGAATCACACGAATGGGTAGAAGTTGAAGGAGATGTTGCATCCGTAGGTATCTCTTCTTACGCAGTTGAGCAGTTAGGCGATATCACATTTATGGAACTTCCTGATATGGACGCTGAGATTGCTAAGGGCGACAGTGCTGCCTTTGTCGAGTCGGTAAAAGCGGCTTCTGATATCTATACACCGATCTCGGGTACGGTTACTGAGGTGAATGAAAACCTTTTAGATGCACCGGAATCTTTGAATGAAGATGCTGAAGGTACTTTTATCTTTAAATTGAATGTAAGCGATATGGCTGAGCTTGATGCTTTGATGACGCCGGAACAGTACGCTGAATATAAAGAAACTCTGTAGGAAATTAGATGCCATATACACCCCATACGCCCAATGAAGTGAGAGAGATGCTTGATGTGATCGGACTTGAAAAAGAGTCTGATCTGTATGCCTCTATCCCTGATGCCCTTAAAGTAGAAAAACTCGATCTGCCTGATGGTCTGGATGAGTTCTCGACCTTTAATATCTTTAAAAAACTTGCCGCTAAAAATGTGACAGACAAGCTCATGTTCATGGGCGGCGGTTATTATGATCATATCGTCCCGTCGGCGGTTGACGCCCTTGCAGGCAGGTCTGAGTTTTATACGGCCTATACCCCGTATCAGGCAGAGGCTTCTCAGGGAACGCTTCAGGTGCTTTACGAATACCAAAGTCTTATCTGTGAACTTACAGGTATGGATGTATCTAACGCTTCTATGTATGATGGAGCAACGGCTCTGGCAGAAGCGGCATTGATGGCAGTTAGAATCACTAGACGTAATAAGGTCTTAGTGGATGCGGGTGTAAACCCGACTTATATCAAAGTGGTTGAGACCTACCTTTCATTTAGAGATATCGAAGTGGAAGTGATCGATATGAATGGTGAAGAGTCCGATCTTGCCGCAGTTGAAGCGAAGATCGACAATACGGTTGCAGGATACCTTTTCCAAAACCCTAACTTCTTTGGTTCGGTTAGTGACTTCACGGCGATTTGTGAAAAATTGCATGAGAACAAGGCTCTGGCAGTTATGTCAGCCTATCCCGTCTCTTTAGGAATGCTAAAAGACCCAGGCAGTCTCGGGGTTGATATCGTGAGTGCCGACGGACAATGTTTAGGAAACTACCTGAGTTTCGGTGGTCCAACCTTTGGAATGATCGCAACTAAGGAAGAGTATATCCGTAATCTTCCTGGACGTATCATCGGTAAGACCTTAGATCAAGACGGAAAAGAGCTTTTTGTTTTGACGATGCAGGCACGTGAGCAGCACATTAGACGTCAAAGAGCAACCTCAAATATCTGTTCTAATCAAAATCTTTTAGCGCTGCGTTCAACCGTCTTTATGTCACTGATCGGTAGAGAGGGGTTAGTTGAGATGGCTGAGCTCTGTTTTAACAAAAGTGAATATCTAAAAGAGAAGTTATCGAAAGTGAACGGAGTAGAGATCGTAAATACTTTAAGCACTTTTAATGAATTTGTGATCAAAACAGCTCTCTCTGCAGATGATCTACTTAACAGACTAAGTGAAAAAGGTTTTTATGCGGGTGTAAACCTTTCAGCTCTGTATGAAACTAGAGAGAATCAAGTTTTAATCAGTATTACAGAAAAAAGAACTAAAGAAGATATGGACGCACTTGTTCAAGCGATAGGAGAAGTAGTATGAGTATAGATAATATGACAGTGACTACTCTTTTTGATAAATCCCAAGAGGGAAGACGCGGTATCAAACTTCCTCCTATGGATGTGGAAGTAAAAAGCACTCTAGATAAGTTACTTCTACGTGAAGAGAAGGCAAAACTTCCACAACTGAGCGAGTTTGATGTAGTAAGACACTTTACGAACCTTTCAAGTAAAAATATGTCTATTGATAAAAATTTCTATCCACTGGGTTCATGTACGATGAAGTATAACCCGAAAATCGCTGAGCGTGTAGCTGCTCTGGAAGGTTTCTCTTCGATTCATCCTCATGTAGTGACAAATAACTGGAATCAAGATGTTCAAGGGGTTCTTGAAACGATTGATATGTTAAAGCACAACCTATGCGAAGTAACAGGGATGAAGGCCTTTACAACCACACCGCAAGCGGGTGCCCATGGTGAGATGCTGGGTGTTATGATGATCGACAAATACCATAGAAGTAAGGGTGAGAAGCGTAAATATATCATCGTCCCTGACTCCTCCCACGGTACGAATCCTGCGACGGCAACCATGGTCGGATATGAAGTGATCACCATTAAGTCCGATGAAAACGGTGCGATGGACTTTGATGACTACTGTGCAAAGATGAACGAAGACGTAGCGGCGGTTATGCTGACAGTTCCAAATACTCTGGGTCTTTATAATCCGAGAGTTAAAGAGCTTTGTGAGGTAGCGCATAAGTATGACGCACTCATGTATTATGACGGTGCAAACATGAATGCGATCATGGGAACAGCACGTCCGGGTGATATCGGTTTTGATGTTATCCACATCAATGTTCATAAGACTTTTGCAACGCCACACGGCGGTGGAGGTCCGGGTTCAGGTCCTGTTGGAGTTAACGAAAAGCTGGTTGAGTTCCTACCTGATCTTGGGATAGAAAAAGTTGACGGTGTGTATGAGTTTACGACAGGCGGAGCTAACTCTATCGGTAAGATATCCCCATTCTTTGGAAACTACGGGATCTCTTTAAGAGCGATCACCTATATGTTGACCCTTGGCGGCAACGGTATGCTTAATACCAGTACAAAAGCGGTACTGAATGCCAACTACATTTTAAAACGTCTAGAGCCGTATTTTG
The DNA here is from genome assembly GCA_964014335.1 of uncultured Campylobacterales bacterium. Taxonomy (GTDB): domain Bacteria; phylum Campylobacterota; class Campylobacteria; order Campylobacterales; family Sulfurimonadaceae. Next base: position 3,845 of record CAXGZT010000032.1, read on the forward strand.
ATGTACCGTTTGGGAACAAGTGTATGCATGAGTGTGTTGTTTCAGCGAAGACCCTGGCTAAGGGTGGGGTAACGGCTATGGATATCGCGAAATATCTTTTAGACTTTGGTATGCATGCACCGACGGTATATTTCCCGCTTATTGTTAAAGAAGCGATTATGATCGAGCCGACGGAAACAGAGAACAAACAGACGCTTGATCTTTTCTGTGACACGATGATCAAGGCAGTTGAATTAGCAAAGAAAGCGCCGGACGAGTTCAAGACCTATCCAAGAACCCTTGGTGTATGTCGACCGGATGATACGATGGCGATCAAAAACCTAAATGTTAGATACGAGCAGTAAGGCTAAGTTTAGACTGATACGCTCTGGTACTATGAGTGCCAGAGAGAACATGGCTACAGACAGGGCCCTGTTCGAAAACTTTTCCCAGCCGGTTTTACGGTTTTATACTTGGGAGAAATCTTTTACCTTTGGAATCTCCGGTGATATTTCAGCGTTAAAAGATAAAGAAGAGCTACGTGAGTATGAAGACCATCATGCGAAGAGAATGACGGGCGGCGGGATACTTTTTCATGGAAATGATGTGTCCTATGCTTTGATTATTCCAGCCTCTTATATGGGCAAGCTCAATGTTAAACAGTCTTATGAGAAGATCTGTACTTTTTTGCTTCACTTTTATAAGAGCTTAGGTGTTGAGGCTATCTATGCCAAAGATGCGCCCGTAGAGATCAGTAAAAATGAGTTTTGTCAGCTGGGTTTTGAGGATTATGATATTCTCATCCGGGGTAAAAAGATGGGCGGAAATGCCCAAAGAAGAAACAAAGATATCATCTTTCAGCACGGATCTATTGGTCTTTTTAACCTGGATGATGAGCTCTATACGGGCAACAGTCTAAAAGATATGGGTATTGAACTGACCTATGATGAAGCTACGGAAAAATTAGTACGATCTTTTGAAGAAACATTTGATGTTGTTTTGGAAGATTCTATTTTAAAAGATGAAGAAAAAGCAAGAGTAGAAGAGATACTCAAAAAGGAAGTGTGATGATTGCGTCAAGAAACGATCACGTACGAAAACCGGAGTGGCTAAGAAAAAAGATATCCTTTACCGCTCAAAAAGATATGGATCAGCTTTTAAAAGCCAATGGTATTCATACCATCTGTCAAGAGGCAAAATGTCCCAATATCAGCGAGTGTTTTGCGGCTAAGACGGCAACTTTCTTAATCCTTGGCGGCATCTGTACACGACGATGCAGCTATTGTAATGTAACGACGGGTGTACCTGACTCGGTCAACAAAGAAGAGATAGATCAGGTGTCGGACGCCGTGAAGCAGTTGGGTTTGAAATTTGTCGTCATCACCTCTCCGGCAAGAGACGATCTAAAAGACGGGGGAGCGGAGCAGTTTTATAAGGTAACACAAAACCTTTTAAAAGAGGTTCCCGGAACTCAGGTAGAGCTTTTGGTACCGGACTTTTTAGGCAACCTTGACTCCATTAAAAGAGTAGCTAACAGCGGTGCGGTGATTGTGGGACATAATATGGAGACAGTGCCAAGGCTTTATAATATTCGAAAAGCCTCTGTTTATCAGCGATCTTTGGATGTACTTGCTGAGATCAAAGAACAGGCCCCTGAGGGTGTTAAGACCAAAAGTGCCATTATGGTAGGTCTTGGTGAGACTGAAGAAGAAGTGGTTGAAGTGATGAAAGACCTTTTAAATGTCGGCTGTAAACTTCTGAGTATCGGGCAGTACCTGGCACCGTCAAATGAATATGAGAAGGTGGTTGAGTATGTCACACCGGAGCAGTTTGAAAGATATAAAAAGATAGCCCTTGATATGGGATTTGAGTATGTGCACTCTTCGCCTTATGCGAGAAGTTCGTATATGGCTCATGAATATGTAGGAGAGAAACATGTATGATTTTGATGTGATTGTTATCGGTGCAGGACCTGCGGGATACGAAGTCGCTTCACTTTTAGGCGCAGACGGTAAATCTGTCTGTATTGTTGAAAAGGGTGAAGAGACAGTCGGCGGAACCTGTCTGAATGAGGGGTGTGTACCGGCTAAAAACTTTTTAGAGAGCTCTGCCTACATAAAAAAAGAGGAATATTTCAAATCATGCGGTGTGAATCATAGCGCTTCTACACTTGACATGATGAAACTTCAGGCATCGACGTACTGTCTTATTCAAGATCTAAAGATCGGTATTTTTAACAAGCTGAAAAAATCAAAGGTGATTATAGAGTATGATACTGCTTCTTTTGTGGATAATCATACGGTTCATCTGGCTTCACAAAATAGAAATATCACGGCCCAGGATATCGTAATTGCCTCTGGATCATCCCATAGAGATCACCCGACGATGAAACTGGAAGGTGATACTATCATCTCAAGCAGAGAGGTCTTTAAACTTCAAGATATACCTAAATCGATTTTAGTTATTGGCGGGGGTGCGATAGGTTGTGAATTCGCTTCTTTTTTCAATGCCCTAGGCTCAGAAGTACATATCGCTGAGTTTGCACCAAAGTTGGTGTTTCATGAAGATGATGATGTCTCAAGAACCCTTAAAAGAGAGTTTGAGAAAAAAGGCATTACTATAGATCTAAATGCCAATGTCACAGAGTACAGTGTGAGTGAGAGTGGTGTTGAGGTGAGCATAGATACGGGTAAGAAGGTAGATACACAGACTTTTGACAAGGTCTTGATCTCCATCGGTAGAATGCCAAATACTTCGGGACTGAAGGCAGAGAATGTTGGCATTGAATTGGATAGAGGGTTTATCGATGTCAATGAAAATCTCCAAACCCTGGCTCATGATAATATCTATGCTATCGGTGATATCTTAAAGTCTCCGGCCTTGGCGCATGTAGCTTATTATGAAGCCAAACGTGCAGCGCAACATATTTTGGAAAAAGAGACCTTTGCTGAGGATTATATCTTCCCGTCCGTGACCTTCTGTACACCGCAAATAGCAAGCATCGGTAAGGGTGAAAAGGCCTTGAAAGAGGCCGGTGTTAAGTTTAAAAACAAAAAACTATTTTTCAAGACCAATGCCAAAGCGAAGATCAAAGGTGATGATTCTGGTTTTGTAAAAGTACTTTATGATGAAGAAACATCTATGATTTTGGGAGCAAGTATCATTGGAAATGACGCAACAGAATTAATACATCAGTTTCTCATAGCTATTAATGCCAAGCTTGGTCTTAATGATTTAGAAAAGATGATTTTTGCCCATCCTACCTTAAGTGAATCTAGCTTAGATTTGCTTCATTAAGTTAGCAATATCTGGTAAAAGTGTTGATAAACTAGTTTATATAAAAGCTTATAGTACTTTATGCTTGTAACGTAAGAGGCTGGCTGCTTCACTTGTGGATTCTAAATAAGCAAGATCTTGAAGTATAACCCTTCATTTAGATATATTCGGTGTCTGTCTCAGCACCGGATGAATTTTTGAGGCTCGTTCTGTGTAGCTTTGCAGGTCGTGTTAAGCAGGATTAAACCAAACAACCTTTCTAAACATGTAGACGCCTCTTTCTAGCTATTTTATGACTGCGGTTCGATCCCGTATGTCTCCACCAATCAATTAAGAAATCTAAAATCATTTTAAATTATCTGTTGTGGCTACGGAACCATCATATTGAATTTTTATCTATCAAATAATTGTTTATTATAAATATGGTAAATGTGTAAAAAATAGGCATCTGATTGGTTTTTATTATAAATTTTGAGTTATACTAAGCTCATGCCAAAAAATAATCTAAATAAACATATTATCATTTTTACCGACCTTGACGGCACTCTGCTTGATCATGACAGCTATAGTTTCGACGAAGCCTCGGTGATGCTGGATTTTATCAAGACAGAAGAGATCCCCCTCATCATAGTGACCAGCAAAACGAAAAAAGAGGTTGTCCGTATTCAGAAGCTTCTGGGGATCAGAGGGCCTTTTATCATAGAAAACGGTGCAGGTGTTTTTATACCCGATGATGACGGTTACGAGACGATAGCTCTTGGGAGCGATTATCAAGAGATACGCCGTGCCTTTGTCACTTACGCTCAAGAGATAGGGATGCTCGGTTTTTTTGACATGAGCGTCGAGGAGGTTTCAAACTACACGAACCTGAGCGTGGAACAAGCGGCTGATGCCAAAGAGCGTACCTTTACCGAGCCCTTTGTACTGGAGGATGAAAATGCCTTGGAAGCGCTCCGGAAAATGGCGAATGGAGATGGACTTGATGTCGTCAAAGGAGGGCGTTTCTATCACCTGATCACGAAGGGACAAGATAAGGCAGCCGCAATAGCGTATCTCATTAAATATTATGAAAAAGCCTCGGGTGCCAGCTATAAAACCGTCGCGCTCGGAGACAGTGCGAATGACTTGACTATGCTTGAGAGCGTGGACACTCCGATATTGATTCCCCATCCCGACGGCAGCTATATGCCCTGTGCCATCTCGAATCTGATCAAGGCACCCCTTCCCGGACCCTCGGGATGGAACGCAGCGCTGAAGGACTATTTCGATGTCCAATAAAGCCTTGCTGAAGAGTACCTTCAACCAACTCTTAGACGAGATCACGCCGCAAAAGCTGATAGCGCAAGCCTGTCATTTAAGCGCAGACAGCTTAAATGTTCTGGGCAAGAGCTATGATCTGAACCGCTATAAGAACATCTACCTTTTGGGTTCGGGGAAGGCTGTCGTGCCGATGGCGCTGGAAATACAGAATATTTTAAAGGCCCGCATTACGAACAGCTTGATCATCGGAGCGTACAGCTCCGAAGAGAAGCTTGACAACGGCATCTACTTTAAAAGCACGCATCCCTTGCCCTCGTATAAAAGCCTTCAGGCCGCCAGAGCGCTGCAAGACACCCTGGCTTCCTTTGATGAAGATGACCTTTTTATCTACCTCTTGTCGGGCGGAAACTCTGCGCTTGTCGAACTGCCTGAAGAGAGTATCAGTTTAAGAGAGTTTCAAGAAGCGACTTCCGTGATGCTGCGCGGAGGAATGCCGATAGAGCATATCAACAGTGTAAGAAAACATCTTTCCCAGGTAAAAGGGGGAAAGCTGGCCAAGAAGACGAAGGCTCGGGGTATTGTGCTGGTGCTTTCGGATGTCATCGGCGATGATCTGCACGCGATAGGTTCAGCTCCCCTCTACTGTGACACGACAAGCTTTTTTGATGCTATCTCTGCACTTAAGGGTTATGGACTTTTCGAGAAAATGCCTGAGAGTATACAGCGTTTTCTTGAAGATGGCGAAAAAGGGCTGCATGATGAAACGCCAAAAGCACCCTACAAGCATATCGATCATCACGTCTTGGGCTCAAACCGCTTAGTGCTGGAAAAAGCGCAGAAGATTCTTCTCAAAGAAGGGATCAATACGACTCTCTTTGAAAAGCCGTATGAAGGGAACGCATCCGAACTCGCCAGTGAGCTCGTTGAGTTCGGAAATTCGAAGCAGGATAAAGAACATTGCTACCTTTTTGGCGGCGAGTCAACCGTTGTCGTGACCGGTGAGGGCAGGGGCGGGCGTAATCAGCACCTGTGCTTGAGTGTCTTAAACCTGCTGGACGGAAAGAGTGATATTACCTTTCTCAGTGCCGCGACAGACGGGGTCGATGGAAATACGACTGCGGCGGGAGCCCTTATCGACATGCATAGCAAAGCCTATGCCTTGTCACATGAAATTGACCCTGAGTACTATCTGGACAGCTTTGATTCCAACAGCTTTTTTGCCAAGACCGGGGAACTTCTCACACCCGGTCCAACACATAATAATCTGCTGGATATAGTCATAATGCTTGTCGAACCGAAACCAATACAAGGAGAGATGGATGGCTGACTTTTTTCAAAACGGGGTAATTACCACGCTTCAAAGGCTTGGGGGACGCTCGCTTGAAGACCTGGAGAGTGAGCTCGAGTCCTATTCGCAGCGTCACCATATGGTTTTACTGCTTCCGGCGCTCTATTCTGAATTTGAGACGCCTGCGATGCACAGGATCATTGAAGAGCTGAAAGATGTGAAATATATCCATAAGGTCATTTTAGGACTTGACCGTGCCACGGAGGAGCAGTTTGAAGAGGTCAAAAGACTGATGTCCGTGCTTCCGTGTCAGGTCGATGTGCTTTGGAATGACGGTCCCCGAATGAAAGAGCTCTATGCAGATCTGACTGCCGACGGATTTCCAGGACTGGATACTCCGGGCAAAGGCCGCAATGTCTGGACGATGATAGGCTACGGCTTAACGGATCAGGACTCATATGCCTTTGCCCTGCATGATTGTGATATTGTCAACTACAGCCGCGAGATCCCTGCACGTCTGTTTTTTCCCATTGTCCATCCCGCCTTAGACTTTGAGTTTAACAAGGGCTTTTATTCGCGTGTGACGGATAGGCTTCACGGCCGTGTCACACGGCTCTTTTACTCACCTCTGGTACACTCCTTGGGCAAGGTTTTCGGAAGCAGCCGTTACCTGGACTATATGGAAAGTTTTCGTTATTCGCTCTCCGGCGAATTTGCCTTTATACGCTCGCTTGGACGCGGAATCGGAATATCTCCGACCTGGGGACTCGAAGTCTCTACATTGAGCGAAGTCTATAAAAACACCTCGAACCGCCGTATATGTCAGACCGAGATCATGGAGAGTTATGAGCATAAGCATCAGGAGTTGGGCTCCCAAGACTCGGGAAACGGCATCTCTAAGATGGCTAAAGATATCGCTAAGACACTCTTTCGCGTCATGGCGCAGGAGGGTGTCATATTCTCTGCGGCGTCATGCAAGACTCTGCAAGCTACCTATTATCAGGAGTCACGTTTCGAAATCTCAAAATACAGTGCACTCAGTAAGGTCAATGATCTTAAATATGACCGGGAGAAGGAGATCACTGCGGTAATGGCCTTTGAGGAAGCCATCAAAGGAGCAACACATGAGTTTCATGAGGACCCCATGGGCGTTCCTTCCCTCTCTCCATGGATTACCGTTCGTTCGGTAATGCCGGGCTTTTCAGAAAAGTTTGCAGCTTATGTAAGAAAGGATAACGAATGAAACATATCTCGGACCCCGAACATACGATCAATCAGCGTCTGCATAAACTTTATCCGAATGAAATAGCGGAACGTGCGGTAAACTCCATTGTTGATCTGATTTTTAAATATAAACAGCGAATTGATTCCAATCCTTACCATCTCAGTGAGAAAGATGTGATCCTTATTACTTACGGCGATCAGGTAAACCGGGATCACGAACCCTCCTTGCAAACACTGTGCGAGTTTATGGACCAACACCTTCAGGGGGTGATCAACTCTATCCACATCCTTCCTTTTTATCCCGCTTCATCAGACAGCGGATTTTCGGTCGTCAATTACAGCCGTGTAGAGTCTCGTATGGGCTCATGGCGGGAGATCGATACTATCAGCTCCAAATATCGCTTGATGGTTGACGGCGTTATTAATCACGTCTCACAATTTTCCGATTGGTTTAAAGCCTTTCTTGCCGGAGATAGATATTTTAAAGAATTTTTTATCGAACTCGATCCCTGTACGGATCTTAGCAAGGTCGTCCGGCCTCGTGCCACGCCCCTGCTGAATGAGTTTGTCGACAATGAAGGAAAGATTCACAATATCTGGACAACCTTCAGTAAGGATCAGGTCGATCTTAACTACGCAAATTTTCGGGTGTTGATCAATATGCTCGATGCCCTCTTTTACTATATAGAGAAGGGTGCGACTCTGATCCGTCTTGATGCTATCGCCTTTATCTGGAAAGAGGTGGGTACGGAATGTGTCCATCTTCCTCAGACCCATGAACTCATTCAACTGATGCGTGAGGTCTTGCATGAAGTGGCTCCTGAAGTCATCATCATCACGGAAACGAATGTACCCCATCATGAGAATGTCTCCTATTTTGGAAGCGGAGATGATGAGGCACAGATGGTCTACAACTTTGCCTTGCCGCCGCTCCTTGTGTATTCGATCTTGCATGGAGATACAAAGACACTGACCTCGTGGGCGAAGTCGCTTACCCTGCCCAGCAACAAGGTCTGTTTCTTTAACTTTACGGCCAGCCATGACGGCATCGGCTTGAGGCCAGTCAAAGGGATACTCAGTGACGAAGAGATCAATTATCTGGTATCGCATGTTGAGGATCATGGCGGTCTGGTCTCATTTCGTGCCAATGAGAATGGTACAGAGAGCCCTTACGAATTGAACTGCTCTTACATAGATATTCTTACCCACCCTGATGAAAGCGATATGATACGCATTAAACGTATGCTTCTCTCCCAGGGCACAGTTCTGGCCATGCCGGGTGTCCCGGGGATATATTTTCATTCACTGGTCGGGTCGCGTAACTATCATGACGGGGTGAAGCATACGGGGATCAACCGTGCTATCAACCGCGAAAAATATAATATAGATTGGCTTGAAAATGAACTTTCCGAACAGGGAAGTTTGTCCAAGACGATGTTCGACAGCTATAAAAGGTTGATCTCGATTCGTATCAATGAAGCAGCTTTCAACCCTCATGGGGCATTCCATTTTCTTGATCTGGACCCACGATTGTTCGCCATTCTTCAGGTCTCTGTCGAGAAGGAAGAACATATTTTGGCCGTACATAATTTTTCTGATGAAACAGTCACCTCTGTGATACCCGATGACATTGGTCTGCCTTTGAACGATCTGCTCACGCCTTATGAGGTAGATGTGACACGAACGATAGAGCTTGAACCCTACCAGATGATGTGGCTTAAAGGAAGCCTTTAAGAAGCCGGAAGAGTGTTTTCGGCTTTGTAAAAACAAATAAACAATACAAGAGGAGATATAATGATCAAGAAATGCCTATTTCCGGCAGCAGGCTACGGAACACGGTTTTTACCGGCGACGAAAGCGATGCCCAAAGAGATGCTGCCTATTTTGAGCAAACCGCTTATCCAATACGGTGTGGAAGAAGCTATGGAAGCAGGATGTGACGTTATGTCCGTCATCACGGGCCGGGGAAAACGTGCGATAACGGATCACTTTGATATCTCATATGAGCTTGAGCATCAGATAGAGGGCTCCTCTAAAGAGGCACTTTTGGGAGGTATCCGTCAGATTATCGATCAATGTACCTTCACCTATACCCGTCAAAATGAGATGAAAGGTCTGGGTGATGCCATATACAAGGGGAAGGTTCTGATAGGTGATAAGGACCCCTTTGCAGTCATCCTCGCAGATGATCTTTGCGTAAATCCCGAGGGGGACGGAATCTTGACGCAGATGGTGAGGCTTTATGAAAAATATAAGTGCTGTGTAGTAGCGACTATGGAAGTCCCTCGCGAAGAGGTGCATAAATATGGAGTAATAGAGGGGAGTGTGATAGAAGATGGTGTCTATATGGTCTCAAACATGGTTGAGAAACCTGATAATGACAAGGCCCCGTCCAATCTTGCCGTGATCGGCCGATATATCTTGACGCCGGATATTTTCAAGGTTATCGAAAAGACAAAACCGGGTAAAAACGGTGAGCTTCAGATTACGGATGCCCTGTGTGTGCAGGCAAACAAAGGGATGGTTATCGCCTACAAGTTTGAGGGTAGACGTTTTGACTGCGGAAGTGTAGACGGCTTTGTCGAAGCAACAAACTATTTTTACGCACAAGGTTAAAGAAAGAAGAAGCATATGAGTGAACTACAGAGCGTATGTGATATTACAATATTCGGCGGACACGGTGACCTGGCCTTTAGAAAGCTGATGCCGGCGCTTTATCATTTGAGTAATGACGGATATTTGAATCATCAAAGCCGTATTATCACCGCTACCAGGGTAAATATGAGCAATGAAGAGCATATCGATCTAGTGAAGTCGAAGCTCAAGGAGTTCCTGCCGGAAGAAGTGTTTGACGAAGCGAAGTTTGAGCGTTTTAAAGAGCAGCTGCAGGTAGTCATAATAGAGTTTTCCGAAGAAGAGAGCTATCGGGGACTGAGTGAGCTGCTCGATAGCTATCCGGATCGTGAAAGAGTGAACTATCTCTCTACCGCACCCGATTTCTTTGGTACTATCTGCAAGGCGCTGAGCAAATGGGGACTGGTAAGTGACAAAAGCCGAGTCGTACTTGAAAAACCGATAGGTCGTGACCTTAAGTCATCGCGTGTGATCAATGTCGAAGTGCTTAAGTATTTTAAAGAGTGCCAGATCTACCGTATCGACCATTATCTCGGCAAGGATACCGTACAAAACATCATGGCACTTCGATTCTCGAACCGTTTTTTTATGCCCCTTTGGGATTCAAGTAATATTGACCATGTCCAGATCACAGTAGCCGAAAGCGTCGGCGTCGAAGGGCGTTGGGGATACTATGATGAGTATGGGGCGATGCGGGACATGGTCCAAAATCACCTGATGCAGTTGCTCTGCCTGGTAGCGATGGAACCGCCATGTTCCCTGGAGGCGGATAGCGTACGCGACGAAAAAGTAAAAGTGCTTCGTTCGCTTCGTCTTATGAGTCCGGCCGATATCGAGCAGAAGACAGTACGTGCACAATATACGCAAGGCTCCAGTGACGGAGGACCGGTGCCGGGATATCTTGAAGGAGAGGGGATGAAAGAGAGCACGACTGAGACCTTTGCCGCACTTCGTGTCGATATTGATAACTGGCGCTGGAACGGTGTGCCTTTTTACCTGCGAAGCGGAAAGCGTATGCAAAAACGTAACTCAGAGATCGTGATACAGTTTAAGACCATACCCCATTCGATCTTTGCGAACAAGGGCAACTGTATCTCCGAAAACAAACTGGTTATCACGCTTCAGCCAAAAGAGAGTATCGAGTTGAAGCTGATGAACAAGATCCCGGGACTAAGTGAGCAGATGCGGCTGCAGCAGGTGGACCTGGAACTCAATGCCCCTTTGAACATGACGCATAAACCCGATGCCTATGAGAGGCTGCTTTTGGATGTCATCCGTGCTAACCCGACGCTCTTTATGCGTTTGGACGAGGTCGAGGCTGCGTGGAAATGGGCTGACGTAATCTTGGAGGGATGGGCTGAAAACAGCATTCCGATGAAGAGCTATACAGCAGGCACAGACGGTCCGAGCGCAGCGATACAGCTGATCGTAAGGGATGGCAGGAGCTGGCACGATGAGTAGGTCGGTTCACGCTTTTGACAGACAAGATGATCTGGTGGAGGCCTTAAGCCAAAGTATCAGCAAGCAGCTTCAAAGAGCGATTGAGAAGAAGGGGAAGGCTTCTTTGCTTGTTTCAGGCGGAAGTACGCCCAAGCCGCTTTTTGAAAAGCTCAGGCATGCGGCTATTGAGTGGGACAGGGTAAGTGTGGGTCTTTGCGATGAGAGGCTGGTCTCTTCCTCCCATGAAGACAGCAATGAGAGGTTTGTCAAAACACATCTGCTTCAAGATAATGCGAGCAAGGCGAAATTTATAGGTATGTATAAGGATGGGATGAGTCTTCAAGAAGCAGAGAAATCATGTTCGCAGAAGCTTAAAGAAGAGCTTTTTCCCTTTGATGTCATTGTCTTAGGCATGGGAAAAGATGCGCATACGGCTTCACTTTTTCCTGAGAATCCCAAGCTGGAGAAGGCATTTGATCTGAATAACAAGGAGTTCTGTATAGCAGTAGAGCCAAAGAGTGCTCCGCATGCGCGTCTGAGTCTGACCCGTTCGGCGATATTGAGTGCAAGCCATATTTATCTGCATTTTGAAGGTAAGGAGAAGGGTGCTGTTTATCAAGAGGTGATAGAAGGAGAGGATATGTATAAGATGCCGATTCGTTCAGTCTTAAACCAGGATATTAAAGAGGTGGAGGTCTATTTCACATGAATGAGGTCATACTGAAGGTCACAGAGGATATACGAAAACGTTCACTGCAAAGCAGAAGTACCTATCTTAAGCGTATAGAGTCGGCTAAGGGTCATGGGGTAAACAGACACAGGCTGGGGTGCAGTAATCTGGCCCATGCGATGGCTCCCATGCAGGAGAGTGAAAAAAGAGCTCTGTCCCAGATGCAAAGCCCGAATATCGCCATTATAACGGCGTATAATGATATGCTCTCGGCACATGAGCCCTATAAACTTTATCCTGCACTTATCAAACGGACCCTGATGGATTTGGGAGCGACGGCTCAAGTGGCAGGGGGCGTGCCTGCCATGTGTGACGGGGTGACCCAGTCTCAGCCGGGAATGGAGTTGAGTCTCTTTAGCAGGGATAATATAGCGATGGGAACGGCTATAGGACTTTCGCATAATGTTTATGACGGGGCTCTTTATCTCGGGGTATGCGACAAGATTGTTCCCGGACTGGTGATCGGAGCCCTGGCCTTTGGTCATCTGCCGGGTATGTTTATTCCTGCCGGTCCTATGCCCTCGGGAATCAGCAATGCAGAAAAAGCAAAGGTCCGTCAGGAGTTTGCTCAGGGAAAGGTGAGTGAAGAGACCTTACTTAAGGTAGAGTCCGCCTCGTATCACAGTAGCGGCACCTGTACCTTTTACGGAACGGCGAACTCAAACCAGATGTTGCTTGAGATGATGGGCTTGCAGCTTCCAAACAGCTCCTTCGTCAACACAAACACTCCTCTGAGGGAAGCCTTGACGGAGCATGCGGCAAAAACAATTTTGACGATGACAGAACTCTTGGGAACCTATAAGCCTATAGCAGAAATAATCGATGAGAGAAGTTTTGTCAATGCCATTATCGGGCTTATGGCAACGGGGGGGTCGACTAACCACACTATTCATCTTATTGCCATGGCAAGGGCCGCAGGGATCATGCTCAACTGGGATGATTTTGATGCCATATCTAAGGTGACACCCCTATTGTGCAAGATGTATCCCAACGGCCAGGCCGATGTCAACCATTTTAGGGAAGCAGGGGGGATGAGTGTCGTTATTGCACAGCTTCTGGATGCCGGGTTGATCCATAATGAGGTGGAAACGGTCGTAGGCAAAGGTCTGGACTCCTATATCGTAGAGCCAAGCCTCAGCAGCGGTCGCTTGACATTTGAAAAAGGCGCGCGGACATCAAGAGACGAAAAGGTCGTCTCCAGCAGAGAAGAACCTTTTAGCCATGAGGGCGGGCTAAAACTGCTCAAGGGAAATATCGGACGCAGCGTGATCAAGACATCCGCGCTTAAGCCAGAGCAGTTTGTTACCGAGGCAGAAGCGATTGTCTTTGAATCTCAAGAAGCCTTGCAGGAAGCTTTTAAAAAAGGTAAATTGAATAGAGACTTTATCGCTGTCGTGCGTTATCAGGGACCAAAGGCCAATGGTATGCCGGAACTGCACGGGCTTATGCCGTCTCTTGGCGTTTTGCAGGACAATGGCTTCAAAGTCGCTGTCATCACCGACGGACGGATGTCAGGCGCCTCAGGCAAGGTTCCTTCAGCCATTCACTTTTCTCCCGAAGCAGTTGAGGGGGGTATGCTGGCAAAGATAAGGACGGGCGATACTGTCCGAGTTGATGCCAGCAACGGAGAGATCATGCTTTTGGTAGATGATGAAGAGTTGCAGGCACGTTCAATAGAGATACCGGACCTCAGTGAACATACCCACGGGTTTGGCCGGGAGCTTTTTGTATCGGTACGTCACAGTATAGGCTCTGCAGAGGAGGGTGCGAGCATATTTGACATCAGCGGAAAGGAACGCGCATGACGTCCAAAGAAGTCCTGGAGATATCACCGATAGTCCCGGTGATCGCATTGGAGAGGGTGGATGATGCACTGGTCCTAGCCGAGGCTTTGCTGGAAGGTGGTATTCCTATTATGGAGATTACGCTGCGCACCGAAGCGGGGCTCAAAGCCATAGAGGTAATCTCCAAGGAAATATCTGAGATGCATGTCGGTGCAGGAACAGTACTGAACCCTTTTGACCTCAAGAGTGCGGTTGATCACGGTGCAGAGTTTGTTTTCAGTCCGGGTATCAGCGAAGAACTGATGATGAGTTCACGGGAGCTGGGGATCGCACTCATCCCCGGTGTGGCTACGGCTTCAGAGGTTATGTTGGCCAAAAACAGCGGGTTTGAATATTGTAAGCTTTTTCCGGCGACCCTTGCAGGCGGCATAGAAGCGCTGAAGGCTTTCAGCGGTCCCTTTCCCTCAATGCGCTTTTGCCCGACCGGGGGCGTGAACCTCAATAACCTGAACAGTTTTCTCTCTCTTGCTAATGTTGCTTGCGTGGGAGGTAGCTGGATCGTGCCAAAAGAAGCGATTAG
>CAXGZT010000033.1:0-17853 GCA_964014335.1 uncultured Campylobacterales bacterium
TCATAAAAATATATCTTCACTTATTTTGCAACAAATATTATCTATAATTGTTCTAAATATTTTCTTTTATTAATTTATTAAATTACTAAAAATGTTATCCTTATCTTCTTTTTTTGCTATAATACAGGCACTATGAAAAGAGAAACACTAAACAAAAAGACTAAAATCGCCAACGATATACTCTTTTATATCTACACGAACATCGATGTAGACATCAATATGGATGAACTTGCCCAAAGCTTTAATTTAAGCAAGTTTTACATGCATAAGATCTTTAAAGAGATTTTCGGCAGAAATATATATGAGAGTATTAAATCCATACGTTTGCAAAAAGCCTCTTCCCTGCTACTAACAAACAAGTATTCAACGATAACCGAGATCGCATCCTTATGCGGCTATAGTTCACAGACTTCATTCATTCGTGTCTTTAAAGAGCGCTTTTTGGTAACGCCTACTGAGTGGCGAAAAGGGGGCTATAAAAAATATTCCAAAAGAATTTTGGCCGAATCAAAAAAAGCCAATGAGTCTAACGCACAATTTAATGACTTAGAGCCCAGTATTGTAAAGATGCCAAATATTGAAGCCTATTACATACGGCACACAGGCTATAATGATGATATCAGGCGGACATGGCAAAAGATTCAGACATGGACATACAGTAATAATATACAAGAATATAAACATATTGCACTGTTTCATGACAACCCCGTCGTTACCCACTTAGAAGAGTGCCAATATGTAGCGTGTATTGACGTTGAAGACGAGGTTGTTTCTACGAATCAGCGCTTACCGAAGTTTAATATTTCGGATGGGATTTTCGCAAAGTTTGAGGTTAAAGGAAGCGATGGAGACTTTCTTAAGTTTCTTCACTGGGTGTATAATGAGTGGTTGCCTAACAGTGAGTATGAAACAACAACTAAACCACCCTATGCCATTTACAATAGAAATAAATATCTCCTGAGTGATAATCACTTTGATTTGAGCTTTTATCTATCCATAAAATTTTAAATTTATGCTGCTGCCGATAATGCATAATAAATCAACCTATAACGATCAGGCTATAGCAAAAAAGCATCATATCGTTTATGCCCAAACCGTGAGCAAGTCCGACTCTTTTTCAAGAATTGTCTAATGATCTTAAGCTTATATAAGTGAATATAGGGAGATTCTTTGGTGTCAGCGATGGGATTCTAACCCATGGCCTTCGGATTAGGAATTATATTACCGATGTTTCCTTAAGAAGCAGAACATTGTATTTGAGTGCTGTTTATTGGGGTTGTGTTTCTTATTAGTTCTTTATCATGTATAATCGAATCCTACAAAGTGGACACCTAAGTGGACACCAAGAAGGACACCCAAATGGCTATCGATCCAAAAGAGTTCCCGGAAAAGATCAAACCTAATCTTTGGGCTGATAATAAATTTACCAAGTTCTTTTATCAGTTCCAGAACGACGGGAAGAAGCATCGAGGCCTTATCGACTACTCTCATAAAGACTGGAGCAAACGTGATCGTATAAGGTTTGCGGAGGCTGCATTGAATGAGGCCAAGGAAAAAGCAAGAAGCCCGATCGATGCTGATGCTACGATAGACGATATTGTCAATATGTATTATGAGAAGCTGCCAGATGGCAAATACTTATCTTCCAAGAAGTCTTACTATGAAAGACGAGTGCAAAAAACACTTGGAAAAAAGAAGGCAAAAGATGTCTTGCCTATTCATATTCAAAGGCTGGTAGACAATATCATCAAGAGTGGTGACAGTCCAAGGACAGCCAAGCAGGTAATTGAATCACTGTCCCCTGCCTTCAAAATCGCAAGGGCAAACCGTATAGTAATGCATAACCCATGTGAAGACGTAACGATCAAACTTCCAAAGACAAGAAAGATAGTCGTAAATGCTACAGAACGATTGACTATGATCTACAAAGCGATTGTCAAGCTCTATGCAGATGATCCTTTTTACCGGGCATTCTTTCTTCTTGCATTGCAAGGAAGACGTAAAGGCGAGGTGATCAACCTTAGATGGGAAAACATATCGTTTGAATATGACTACTACTTCTTGCCTAATACAAAAAACGATGAAGAGCAGAAGATCTTCCTTCCTCCAAACGTCAAAGAGGCATTGTTGGAATTCCGTCTGGACAAAGGATGGGTTTTTGAGTCGGTAATCAATAAGGGTAGGCGTATAGTTGATGCTAAGAGGCAGACTGCCAAGATGAAAAAAGAGCTTGGTGACTGGTTTACTATGCACTATACTCGAAATGTAATGGTATCCGCCATGGCTGAGCAGGGAGTAGATGCGATATTTATGAGCGGGGCATTGGGACATAGCGATCCAAATACGATCACAAAATATCTTACAATGAATTACCTTCAGGGTTCAAAAATAGCAAGTGGTATGATACAAGGCAGCGACAAACCATAAGCCGTGTTTATCAAGTGCCTATTCTTTAGGGTTTTGCCCAAAATTGTGACAGTATCGGTATGCAAGTTCATGGTACAAAGTCACAAAACGGTCACAATTTTAGACACACAAAAAATCCTCACTTTATACTCTGAACAATTATTTTCTTCCGATAATGTTTCTAAACATTTTGATATAATATCTGTACAAGCTATAAAGGGCAGATATGAAAGACAAGATAGACAAGACATATAGTGTAGTTACGAACTGTTTGGGTTTTGCCTTGTTAATTGTATCCGTATTTGTTTTTGGTCTTAGAGGGATGACGGTAGAAATGGGAATTGGTGTAGTAGCCAGTGCGATATTTTTGGCATTCGCCAACCTTGACAAGTTTTCAGAATTTAAAGGTGGTGGTTTTGAAGCTAAACTAAAGCAAGCTGTTGATGAAGCTAATGCTACAGTTGAGAACTTAAGAGAAATCACAACCCCTCTCATTATAACAAGTCTTGATTCACTCACTATGGCAGGAAGACTTTCCTTTGGATCTTTCAACAAAACACATAATATTTATGATCAATTAATAGAGTTAGAACAAAAGTTTGACTTAAAAGACAAAAAACTGAATAAAGCTAAAAACAACTATTTGCACATTCATGCCTGGGATATGATCAGTGATTTATCAAGTGCTATAGAGAGAGATGGAACTGCTAAATTTAGCACAACAGTTAGTGAGACCATCGGACCTAGGAGCTTTGATACAGTCCCAGATTTGAATAAATTCAAAGAGTTAATATCAGGGGTAGAACTTAAAGACGAATCAAAAGATATGTTGGAAAAAATAAACGACTACTATATTAAATACAATTTATAAGGCAAACAATGGAAAACCTTGAACTAATACAGATGAAGAAGAAAATACAGATTACACTCTATCACCATAGGTCATAAACTATCTTAGTATGTCAAAATGGGGACAGTAATCCTACCCGAAAAAATACACAATAGAATTTTTTATAGATTTCTGATCAACGGTTTAGATACAATATTTAAAATTTCAAAAAAAAGGATTCCAATGACACCAGCTGAAGAAGTAGAGTTCATATCTCTACAAGAAGAAGCAGACCGAGAAGGAATCGACATATCTGACTGTAAGACGCCAAAAGAAGCCAGAGACAAGATTGATGGCATACTCTTGCTAAGAAAAAAGAAGATCATCATAGATAGAGGTGGAGGTCCTAACAACCCTACCAATCAAGGGCCAACTCTTTGATAATATGCACTTTGGGACGGTAATAATATTCACATATGCTCTACTATAAAGGATTTTACAATGTTTGATTGGAATATAGAATGGGCTATAGTCACAGGGATATCCAGTATTGTCATTGCTTCTCTGGCATTCTTTCTTACTGTGTATCAGACTAAACAAACAAATAAGCATAACCGGCTTACCGTCAAGCCACATCTTCAGACATGGAACACGATAACTAAGACTACATGCTCTGTCTTTTTATTGAACAATGGCCTAGGACCGGCATTTATAAACTCTATTGATTATTATCTAGATAAAAAAAAGCTTGAGTCAAAAGAGAATGAACCTGTTGACGTCATATTAGGGTCTATTTTTAATGGCTATATTGAGGATCCATACACAACAGCTCGTTTTGCCAGCAACAATGTCATCAAAGCTGGGGATAAGGTAACTCTAGTTGAATTTTGTATCAAAGACAACTATCCCCACGACCAATATCCTATTGCAGATATAATAGGGGATAGAACTGATATAGTAGTAAAATATAAGTCTATCTACGAAGAAGACTTCACCCTAGACTCAAGAGAAACTGGCATGCTTTAATTTACCCATCCTTTTTATCTATTTTTGAACCATCTTCTTAACACTCTCAACATCTTTCTTACATTCAATGGCCACATGCCTGAGCATCACCATAAATGCTGATGCCTCACCCTGATCTATCATTTCTGGGGGGGTCGGTATTTCCGGACAATCCAAAAAATCAGCAGGAATGTCATGCTTAACTTTCTGCGCTTCCGTTACTGTCTTTGGAATGCAGGGAGTCTTCTTCTCGCATCCACTTAAGAGTGTCAAGCATGACAGGAGAAATAGGAGCGTCATCTTCGGGTTTCGCATTTGCTATCCTTTGTAGTTGTTTGTTCAGTTTATTTAATCTGTTGAGTTCTTCTTTGTGAGATCTATACACAGCCTGCCGGATCTCTTCCTGCTCTTTCTTGTACTCTTCGAAGAGCTTTTTGTTCTTATCGTTCAAATCCGACACTTCAACAAACTTGTCAGACATAAACATCAAAGACATCCTCTCGCCTTTAAGCTCCCTCGCCTGCTTCAGGATCTGTTCATCTTTTGATGAGATCACAGACTCCTGATAGGCAAACATCCCAAGTACTCCTGATATCAGCAATCCTATCGCAGCCCACTTCACCCATCCGGGTATCACTGCCCCTGCCAATGCATTAAATATCGCCATCTGCTTATCCTTTCTACATAGGTTATCGTCTCTTTTGAATGGTGTCCTGTGATATCCGGGAGGCACTTAACGATTCCCGGATAAGATACGGCCATTTCACACTTCTTTTGTGCTTTAAGCATGTTCCCAAGGCCGGCATTATATGAAGCCTGGGCAAGCCACTGTCTATCCTGCTGCGGACGTGGGCTTGACCAGTTACGACGCTGTATGCTCATGTACCTGGCACCCGCCTCGATCGCAAGTTTTGCATCATGCGGTGAAGACGTCTTGTCATAGCCGAACTTACTCACCATCTCTTTCCACGTTGCCGGCATAAACTGGGCAACACCTGCAGCGCCTACTGGAGATACGGCCGAAGGTTTCAGCCTGCTCTCCTGGTAAAGTTGTGCCTTCCAGTCAAGCCAGAACGGCCAGTCAGCCCAATGGAGCTTTACCGCTTTTTTTATATCGTGATCGTAATGATCAGGAAAAGACAAGGCCGACAGCGATGCCGACAGCCAAAATACGTAGACCATTATAAAGAGCAAGCGCATGAGCATCCTTTCTTATGATTTTCATTGTCTCTTTGAAAGGATATCCGCCAATCCAGTCAAGCAAGCGCAGCATCATCCACACTGCAAATAGTGCCGTAATAACAAACATCAACCTTCCTATAGCGCTCAGTCCCATCATCAATATTTCGTTTTCCATTTCATTCCTTTGTGTTAAGATTAATTCTCTATCTCGATGTTCATTCTCCATCCATTTCCATAGCTATGGGAAATAGATTTAATGGAGTACTCTCCATCATCCTCATCTGCTCCTGTAAGCTTAAGCGTTGAGCCGGCATAGATCTCTTTTCCATATGTGCTGATCGATCCTGACTTGGTTCCTCGGCTTGCTCGTTCAAGTTTTGCCTCAGCTTTAGCCTTCGCTTCAGCTGCTGTCTTGAACTGTCCATTAAGTTTTAGTATAGGATCTCCGCTTCCAACTGTTATGCTCTTGACAGCATTCTCTTTCGTATCGTGCCATGCAGCCGTACAGGAGTTATAAACCATCTTGTTCGCATGCTTTATGCTAAGGCTTGAACACTCTTTAGCATCGATCTCAAACACCGGAATATCTTCGGACTTCTTGGCATCTTTGATACGTTTTACAAGAATAAGCGTATTGTTTTTTATGCTGAATAATCCGTTGTATTCATCTGCCAAACGCTTCATCAAGTGAAGATCACTCTCGCTTGTCTGAGAAAGATGCGCAAGGTCCATATCATCAAAGTCGCTTTTGAGCTTAAGCCCATGACGTGTTGCCACCATCTGGGCAATGTTCTTAAGCGAAAGCTTCTCATAGCTAAGATCTCTTTTTTGTTTCAGTGATTCGGAAAAGTCGGCACCGGTAGCGGTAATAGTCAGTCCGGACAGATTTCGTTCACTTGTCTGAACCAGGAAGACTCCACAATAGAACAAGGGATGCTCCTCGTATCCAAACCACAGCTTGAGCTCATCTTTATATTGCGGCCGCTTAAAATCACCGGTGACGATAATCGTTATCTCATCCGACTGATTCCCATCCTCATCACGAAATGAGATCGATGACATATTATCCTGCAGCGCAGCCGTGACATCTTCTCCGTTCGCTTCTATTTTGAATACCGGTGTCATCTACCAAAGCGCCTTTGTGTTTGATTCTTCCTGTTTGATCTCTACATCAGGAAGATAGACCGGATCTCCAGCATTGAGTACAGTGTGGGCAAGCAGATGTTCATTCTCCTCCATCACCGCCTCCATCACATAAGGATCTATACTCCCGTAAGCCTTGAATACGATTGAGTCCAGACGTTCTCCGTCTGCAGCAATATATCTGTTCATTTAAAATACCTTTGCAATTGGATTGAGTACTCCTGGTATCGGTACTTTCCGTCTTTTAAAAAACCGCTTTTGGATCTGCTGAGCGAATCGATAGTTATGAGATAGCTCTCTCCTGTTCCAAGCGTCAAGCGCACGGGCTTCTTCTCTTTGGCCATGTCCTCGAAGTCTTTTAGGATGTTTACACTTTGCATCAGAAGTTTTCCTGAAAAGACTATAGACTCTTCCCATTTGCCCGTACTTTGCGTATGATTATGGTTTCCGGATCTGTCCTGCCTATCCCACTTAAAAGAGATCTGATGCTGGATGCTTTCAAGGTCGGTCTTGTTCAGCTCGAACAGGAAGTCGTTTATCTTTGCCAGCATCTATATCTCCTCGTCTTCAAAGCTTCTGTTGCGACGGCTGGCTACTGCACGTGCCATTACCTTTTCAACATCTATGTCACTTTTAGGATTGTTTATCTCTACCTTATCTATCTTCACGCTGCTCGTATTTGAGTTGTTACGAGACACCGCATCGGCCGTAGCGGTAGCAGTTGTCTTTATCACACCGTTCTCTGACACTACCCCCGGTATCTTACTTTTTGGAACCGTTCTTATCTTTGTTGCTTCCGAAGTCTGGTCTCCTGAGAAGTTAAACCAGGAGCTCGCTGTCTTCATCCAGCCTCCAACCGTCTCAATTTTACTCATTATAGAGCCGAATATACCGTCGAATATAGAGCCGATGAAACTAGCCGCTGCGCTAAAGACTCCTTTCACTCCTTCCCAAATACCCCCAAAATAAGAACTGATAGAATTCCAGTGTTTGTAGATCAGCCCAAGCGGTGTGAAGTTTAGAATTGCAGTTTTGGTCATCTCTACTCCGACATTGAATATGTTTTTTACACCCTCCCACAATCCGCCAAAGAATTGGCTTATGAGCCCCCAGTTGTTCATGATCATACCAATAGGAGTCCACCCGAGATATGTTTTTATAAAGGACACCCCCGCATTAAATATGCTTTTTACTCCATCCCATAGGCCGCTGAAAAATCCTGATATAGGTTCCCAATATTTATAAATCACCAAGGCAGCTAGGCCTATGCCCGTGATAATCAAGCCTATCGGGTTCATTAGCATAGCCTTCCCGACTGTGGCAAGCACACCACCCATAAAACTAATCGATGCACTTGTCATAGCAAACCCTGTTGCCAACATAGGCATAGCCATACCTATGGCTGCAATCGGGATAAGGATGGACCCGGCAACCGTGAGAAGAGATCCTAACCCTGCAACTGTATATCCGATGACCGTTGTCAGTGTCTCATGTTCTTCAGTAAATGCTCCTATACTTATAGCTACATCACCAAGAACAGAAGATAAACCTAGAGCAACCGGTGCAAACACTTTTCCGAAACTGCTCGATAAATTGGAAACCTGCTGTCTAAAAAGCTTAAATTCTTTTCCTTTATTCATCTTCTTTGCCATTGCTTCGGTCAGATATGTACCTTTTTTCATATGCCTATTAAGTGTATCTTGGGCTTCTGACAGTTCACCGCGCTTGTCGATTAGCCCCTTGATTAACTTGACTGCTTCAGCAGACCCAAATGCAGATTTGAGCTCATCACTGTTCTCAAGAACGCTAAGGTCTCCAAACTTGTCCTGGATCTTTTCAAGTATATCTACCATTGGTAGCATCTTTCCATTTGAATCTGTGAACTCAAGGCCAAGATCTTTTTGGGCCTTACCAACATTGTCCAGGAATGCCCGGTACCCTGTTGCCGCTTCACTCGCACTGTCAAAAGAACTCTTGGCCACACCGATAATAGAAAGCTCTTCACTAAGAGTAACACCCATGGACGAAGCAGCCGCACCGATATTAGAGATGCCCTGGCTTAAGTCAGCTCCATCAGTACGAAAGGCTTGCACTGCCCCTGCGATTGCTCCACTGAACTGTTTTCCAAAACTAACGTCATCAGAAAAGTCTTTACGAAATATCCCATAACCTAATGCAAAAAGCTTAGTCTGATTTTCAACAGTATCTTTTGTGGCTGCAGCTGTCATAGCAGAGAGTCGCGTAAACTCGGCTACGCCTTTATCGCTCAAGCTTGAGATACCGGACTTGATATCATAAGACGCGCGTAAAAACTCTGGCGCCGTTGTGTTTGCAAACTGGTTTGAGAATTTTTTAGCTGACCTGGTGATAGCATCTATTCCATTTGCCCCTATTCCCAAAGATTCAACTTCACCTTGAGCTGCTGCCAGTTCCTGGTAAGCATTCACCGTATTCATCACAGGAGAAAGCATTGCGCGACCAGCTCCGTACGCTGCCGTACCTGCAATAGCCATTTTGCCGCTAATAGACTGGATCTTTGTTGCAAGCTTGCCGACGCTCGCATTTGCCCGGCCCATGACAGGAGAAAGCATATCGGTAGCGCTTAGAACTACCCCTAGCGTAAACATCTTATCCATTCTCTTCTCCTATGTTATAATGCTGATATGAACATACAACGTACACTCATATCAGCACTTAAATTGTTTATAAACCTAATCGTAGGATTAGGCTTATCTATATTTGGTGGAGTAGTAGGCACCTTACTGCACCCATACTTCGGAGTTGTACTTTTTCTGTTTTTGTTTGCCGTGCTTATCTCTTCTGCTCTCAAGCTGTATTTTGATTCTGAGCCATCTTCACCGCTTCACTGACAAACATCTTCCAGATTCCAGTATCCATATTCATCTGATCTTCGAACCCGAAATGTAGCCAGTGCGCGAGCATGGCCATGCTTTTGACCGCATCATCACGGTCTATGATAAAAAACTTTTAAGTTCCACTTGTAGCTTCTTATAATCGGCAAGAGTAAGATCAGTGATCTCTTCTTTCGTCAACTCGGTTAGATTCCCGATGAGGGCTACTTCTCTCTCTACCTCATTCTCAATTTCCCCAACAGCCATCATGTCGCGGACTTTTGGCTCGCGCATATCGATGGATTTCCCGTCTTTTAATGTGACCTTCTTCATTTGATATCCTCAATGATTTTAAACTTACCGGCCGCTTCTTTTTCAATAAGCTCAGCCTCTTTCTTGTTCAATGATCTCTCATCACCGCTGCGAAGGACAAGAAGATCCTTCTGCTCTTTGTCTTTGATACAGATATAGTGTGTTGCTATTACTTTCATGACAGATGTGCCCTCACTTTCTCATAGATATCTACACCGCCGATCTTTGCGATGTAGTTTGGGATATCTACATCGATGACTTCTGTTCCATCTAGTTGAAGGTTATAGACGTTGACATACATCTTGATCTTCGTCTTCATTACGTCACCGCTTTTCCATGCGTCCGGATTAATATCCATCGGTCCTCCGAGTGTAAGTACCGCAGGCTTCTTGGTGCCATCTTCCTGGTATGAGCCTTTTCCTTTTAACTTAGCGTCCTCAAGTTTGGCCATCTCTTTGTAGATAGCACTGTTCATGATATTGAGTTCGCACTCAAACTCCATAGGTTCAAGTATGCCGGTATCAACATGCTGAGAGTTCTGGTTCTCTTTCTTTGTCTTAACAGACGGGGGGGTAAGGCTCTCGACTGTACCCAAGAGACCATACCCGTCAACGAAGAGATTGATATCTGTGATGCGTGATGGTAGTTTACGTGTTGCCATTGTTTACTCCTTTAAGATAAACGTTCGTAGACAACGCTTGAATAAGCGTCGACACGGTCAAATGTTACTTTGATCAAAGCAGGACTCGGTGTCTCCTGCGCCTCAATTGTAAAATAGAACTCGCCTGCAGTAATCGCCGCAGATGTAGTAAGAGCTGTGTCGAGATAGACATTGAACCCCAGCATGACATCCTGACCCACCAGTGTGGCCATGAAGGCACGCAGTGTATCAAGTGCAGCGTCAAGTGCAGCGAGGTCACGATCGACCGCCCACATGATCCCATCGATAACTGCAAACGATGCAAGGTCAAAGATTCGTACACGCCTAGCATCCTGCCAGACCGGATCGATGTCGCAGGTCTGATAGTTACAGCTGCGAATACCTTTATAGTTAATGAACGAAGTGATCTGAGCATCATTAAGCGCATCTGTCTCGTCTTGGAAGCCGGCAAGGAACTCGCGCACCTCTTTGACTCCGGACACCGGAATCACATGATTTGAGATCGAGTAGCTGTATCCGATGTCTTTGCTGCCGTCGATTGAGGCACGAAGATATGCCAGGGCAATAGAAGCACTGTATTCTTCTGTCTGGCTTGTCACGGTATTCCAGTCCATAAGGTTGGTGAAGACAGGTGTGATACGACGTGAGCCTAGTAGACCACGTTTCGTGACCGCATCAGCATTATCCGTAGCATCAAGGTCAACAAACGAGCGTGCTTTTAGCTTGTCAACTGTAGCGACAATCGCATTTTGTACATCAACATCCGTAGAATAGTCACCAACACCAATAATGTCAGGACGGAAGCTGAAGATAGACGGTGCTGTAGCAATCGCATTGACCGCTGTAATAACATTGCTCTTCTCGATGGCAGGGTCAATATTTACATGGGCTACTGAAAGGATCAGCGGGACGATAAGCCCATATTTGTCTTCACCGTATTTTAGATACTTTAGGATGTTTCCACCCGTGGCCGCTGCGATTTCCGTATTTGCCAAAGCAGACTTGATACTGTCAAAGTACTTTGTGCCTGCGCTTACGCCTACATCTGCCGTTAAGACAAGCGCTAAAGGGATAGTGCTTGAAATACTTATCGGGCGTGCGCCCGTGCTTGTTACCTCAGTAACGATACCTCTGTTTAAACTCATGGGTTACTCCTGTTGTAGTGGGATGGATATTTAATGCGGTGACGTATGTCAACCGATGTGTAGAACAGCCAGACTGTAGCCTTGGCTGCTCCTGCCTCTTGAAGTGCCTCTTTAAAAAGCTGATCAGCCAGAGAATAGTTCTCTCTGTCACACAGATAGTCGTGAACGACTACCGCTTTCATAAAGTCGCTTTTGTTCGGCGGCCAGATGCTCCATAGCAGCCGTGGGACATTTGCCCCGTCTGTTACAAAGCCTGCAGGCACCTGTATATTCTGATACTGAAACGGCTCCACAAGGCGATAGCGATGTCCGATAAGCGGCTGGAGGATAAGATTTACCATGTTGGTGCCTCAACCGCTGTAAGGGCATCAGCTACAGTCGCATGACCTCCATCTCCTGCAGTAACGGATATAAATACGGCATCTATCTGTCTGCTAAGTGCCTGAAACTTTCCAAGTAAAGGAGCATATGCCATTTCATAAGCGTCTGCATTGGCAATGATCTTTGCAACAAGTTCGGCCTTAGTCTCACCCAAAGCGCGCGTGACAAGAAGCCCGTCGACAGTAGGCGTCGAAACCGTGTTGTCGGCAAGCCATGCCCTCGCCTGTTCTTCCTGTTTACGCCATGATGCGATCTCATGCAACGTCACGTTTCCGACCATATTTTTCACATCTGTCTCAAATGCCTGTGTGACTTTTAAGAGGCTTGAAGATTTTGCTGTTTCAAGAAGCTCTGCATCTGTGAACTCAGAATCAACTGTGCCACCGTTAGCAATAAACTCTTTTATCGCCTCGTAGTCTCTATTTCCGTCTGCTTTTGGTACAGATAAAGTTCCGTTTACCAAATATCCAGCATTGCTTATTTTTATTGTTTCTATATTCATATTCAATCCTTTTTAGAGTTCAGCGTCTGCTTCCCATTTGTGGGTTGTTCCAACTGTCTTATACGCATAGTTTTTTACGGGAGCAGTCGTGAAAGAGCCATATCTAAGAGTTGCACCTTTAACCGACACAAATCCCAAAACGGAAAAAGCACCGCTGATTGAGGCCGCACCGCCCCAGTATGAAATTCCACCAACACTTAAGATAGAAGGAACGACTCTTTTTTCTGCTAAAAAATTAACCGATGCGTAAACACTTGAGTTATCAACAGCTATTAAGTCTGAGTGATACATATTCCCAGTTTCATAATATCTTTGGCATAAAGATAATTCCAAGCCGATAGCTTTTTGCTCAAAGAATGTCTCTTTTGTGCCGCTTTCAATTTGAATATTTGCTATATCTATATAACCAATATTCCCATGAGCAGGTGTAAATAAAATTTGAAAGTTACTATTTTCACCGATTGTTTTTCCAGCAATAGAAGGCACTTCTACTGTTAATGATTTTTTTACAAATGAAGCATTTATGGCAGATATTGAACCTACTGGAGTATCTACACTAGTAGAACCTCCATCACCAAAGTTCTGTCTAATGATTATTGAAAAGTTTTGCAAGCTGTTTCTTAATGAAAAACTTAAGGTTACGGGCTCGTCATTATAAGTCCTAACATCTTCTATTTTCTGATAAATGTTTGATGAACTAGCGCTTGTTGCCGTGGTTAGTTCAAAATGTAAACCATGCTTAGAAAACGGATTTACGCCTGCTGTTGGTTGTAAAAATGTTAGTCGGTTAACTAACCCCACCCCATCACCAGTATTAAACCCCCATCGATCTGCGGTATAGCCAGTGACATTAAAACTCACACCCCTCTGCCAGACACTAAAATCACCGTTAATGATTTTGTTTTTAAAAGAGGCGGTCTTAGCAATGTCATAAAAATTATCATCAACCCATTTACGGCTCGCAAGAACGACTGCAGGGTCGATCTTCAATTCAACCGTAGCAGCATTGTTCACCTCGATAATGACTTTGATATACAGGTCTTTTGCTGATCCGCTTGCAAGCGTAGGCTTGTAGGTGTCTGGATATGAACCAATAGCGATCATATCTCCGGCAACATCAAACAGTCCGACTTCACGAACAGTAAACCCACCATCCGTCGAAGGGATATACCCTTCTGCGATGATCCAGTTTGCATTATTTGTATCAATACTGATACTGTTTAAAGAAGCTCGCCATACTTCGTTGTCCAAAGCTGTTGCTGTCTGGTCAGGAGTGATAGCCACACCGTTCCCGTCACCGACTGCGATGTGTGTCAGATCTACCGTCGTGCCTAATGCTGTTGCATTAGCTAACTTTGCTTGTCCGACCTCTGTTAAAATTGTATAAAACACCTTTATGCTCCTTGTGGATAGATTATTGTTGTATCGACTGCATGATAGGCAGCAGCCATATATTGAGGTGTGTTCACTTCAATAGGTTCCGGGAAGTATGGATAGATAGTCCCGCTTTCTCCACTTTGTACTGCAAGTCCGTGACTCACGACAGCACGGCTCAACATACTTATCTTGATGCTTTCCAGTACACTTCGTACATTCTTCTGCTTTGCAGCTGTCTTCTCAAGCTTGGTAATTAGCTCAGATGCAAGACCGTTCTCACTCGCATCGATCTCGACACGGAAATGGTACGGATCACCGGCATACTCAAACCACTCGACTACTTTCACATCATCGCTCAGCGCTTCCACTTGGCCGATAAGAGCACGTGCAGTGCCTGCATATTTCATTGCATCAAAAGCTGCACGGATAGCTTTACGTGATATCGCTTCGTTCAATCCTGAGATATCAATATCTGCTTCCCATGCCAGGAATGTCAGAAGCGAAACATGGCACGACTCAGGATAGGCGTTCACCAAAGAAGGATCTATAAGTAAACGGTCCTCTTTGGACATCGTCTCGTAACACTTCCAGGCATCACTCATATAGGCGGGTAAAAGGCTCATTATGCTGCTCCCGTAAAGTTAAGGGTCAGAGTTGTAATCCTGATCACCTGATTTGGTGCCGCATTGATAGCTACCGGAGTCGTGATCGTTACGTCTTTGACCTGTTCACTTTCAAGCAGACCGTACTGCTTGGCGATACTTAGGCTTTTACCAAAGATCATCGTGTTTGCATCGATACGGCTTTGGATAAGCTCACGCACATTCGCCTCATAGGTCAGATCATAAAGCACGATATCCGCTACGATCGAACCGTTGACGATCGTAGCCGAGCTCACCTGGACATCATCTGTAAGAGGTCGCACCTCTTCTTTGTTCAGTTCCGCATTAACCCGGTCTATCATCACTTGGTCTGCCGTGTACGGATCTACGTTGGAAAGCAGATAGACTGCTACCACACCTGCCGTATTATCAGGGATGTAAACATCCGCGACCCTGGCATCAGCTGTCTTAGCAAAATACTTATAAGCGAGGTCGGACCCGGCCGTAGATTTTCGTTCTCGGCTCAACCAGATGCGCTCGCGATAACGCTCATCGTCTTCCTCGTCTGCTCCATCATGAAACGTCTCGTCCTGTGTTGCAGTCGCGACATAAGGAAGAGGAGTGACGATCGTCTCTGTCTTGATCACGCTGGATTCGACATAGCTTTGAAGTTCTACGGTTCCTGTATTACTAAGCAGCCCTGCCGTGATAGTGACATCTACGAGCAAAAGGGCAAACTCCCCCTTGGTATCAGTCAGCTGCAAACCTGCAGGAAGTGTCACATCATAGGTAAGGGCCGCAGAAAGTGTGAAGGTAAACAGTGCATACGGCTTTGCCCCTTCAAGTCTCTCTACTCCGTAACGAGATGTACCGAGATGCTCAAGGTCTGCTTTCTTGGCAAAAGCAAGAAGCTGGGCCTTGGCTGCATTGTTGATCCGTGTATGCAGAAACATCTCATCGTAGGCATCCACTTCGATAGCCGTCATGATGTCATCACTCTCGCTGGGTACATACTCTATACCCTTAGCCTTCATAAGCTCGATGACACGCGCAAGTTTTCGGGCCTTGATCGTCTCGAAGTCAAATACCTCTATCACATTCGGTGCCGGTATATCAAGCAGCTTCATCTAGCACCTCCCCAAACCCAAGATCAATCGCTCTTTTCGTTCCGTTTTCGATATATTCTATAAGAAATGAAGCCTCGTCTCCGGTTCTGATCTGTACTTTTTGAAGGATACATCTCGGCTCGTTTGTCTCGATGGCCTCACTTGAAAAACGAACAGCATCCAGTACCCATTCATCGTTTACCGGTTTATCGACAAGCTCGAATAAGCGTGAACCATATTCGGGCATCATCACACGAGATCCAAGTGGTGTGACCAGGATTCGGCGGATAGAGTCCAATACAGATAATTGCTTGATCATGGACGTGTTCCTGTGTTTGATGTTCCTGGAGTGACTCCAGTATGAACGTGACCTGTCAGAGATCCTTTTGAATCGCTGATGCTTCCTGAAACATTAATATCCCCGATTATGGATACATTTCCATTGTGTGTTGTAGCTGCCGTGATGTCTACCGTGCTTGCAGTGACATCTACAGTATCAGCGGTGATCGTCGCATTTGTGCAGATGATGTTGACCGCACCGGCCGCATCGATCTTCAGCTCTTTGGCCTGAGTGTCGTAGCTGATACGCGTGCCGTCTTCATACTCCATTATCTCAGTCGTATCGTTTGCCCCGACAGGCTCTTTCTGCGCCTTACTAAAGATCCCGCGAATGATAAACCCGCTGTCAGCTTCACCGAATGGACAAACCACCAAGACCTGTTCTCCGACACGGACAGGGATCCAGTGTCTTTTAAAGCTGTTGCTAAAGTTCATCACCGGCAAGAAATCACTTACGGACTCTTCTCCTGTCTTGACCCGTGCCAAAGCCTTGCCGTCAACACTCTTGGTTCCTGTAACTGTACGGAAGCGAATAAGGTTATTCATACGGCGCGTCATCTCAGATATATTCATGACTCTTCCTTGTCATTGATCGTTACGTTGACGCTGAAACGGCTGGCTATCAGTTTCTCGATAAAAGCCATCCCACGTGTCCCCTGGTGCCCGGTAATGCCAACAAAAGCAGCTGTGAGGATCTGGGGGAGATCTGCATACTCGCATAGGAAGAAGGTCATGATTCCGATAAAGCCGGCTATAACGATATCTCCTATCATCTCAGCAATGGAAAAACGCTTGATGTCACCGGTCTTTATCTTTTTGATATTGTGTGCCATCCCGCCCCATGTAGCAATGAGAAGTACCCAGAAGTATGTGATAAGCTCGTAGTTTGTCGGATCTTTATCCATCTCTATATCTCCCAACTTGCTGTGTCATACACAACGGTAAATTTCATGCGCGTTCCGCCGTAGAACCTGTCTTGATGTTCTGCGAGAATCTCGTCACCGTCATAGGTACGATACTCTGGTAGATCATCTGACTCTGTCCCGATCGCTTTAAGTACATCACTGATCAATGTTCTCAAGGTACTCATCGCTGTAGCTTTATCGCTGACTACTACATCGATTTCTATTTCCAGTCTGTTTTGTGCAGCACCGCTTGTACTATTTCCGACAGAACTTCCGGTGTCTCGTAACACGAGAGCCGGCATATCTTTATCATTGAGCCTGGACACAGCCCACTCGTCGACTTTCACCAAATCATTCGCATACCCATTTGCAATACTGATGCCGTTAAGGCGAAGCATTAGAGTATCGATGATCTCTTGTCGGCGGCTCATGGCTGGTCCTCACTCAAATATAGTTTTCTTGTGCCGTTAACCGGCGGATCCATATCGATTACATAATATGTAATTGCACTCACAACTATCATGTCACCATATTCTGCGTCTGCCACATCAGCACTTTTGCAAGTAACGGATGGAACCGAAGCTGAGACATTGCTGTCAAGATCACTACGGCCGTCAAACACGACATCATCTTCTGTGTCAAAGTAAATAGAGATATCTACAGGACCAGACATACCAGTGAAGGTAGCCGAGTCAGTAAACTCTGTATCATTGAAGAAGACATTGTCCAGGTCTGTAGCCATCTGATCTTTAAACGACATTACTCGCCTCGTATCCCATAGAAATAAACTTTTAATGCATCTTTCAGCGTCGCTTGTTTATTGTCTTTAGTGTCCAGCTCGTACTTTTTCACAAGAACTTTCACTTCTTCATATTCGAGGGCATCAACTTCTTCATCACTCAAGACTTCAAGAAAGCCTGATTGAGCTTCTGCAGATGAACGCTTATGACCATTTAAGATCAATCGCTCACCAAGAGCAGCACCGACTTCTATGATGTCACCCTCTTTATACTCTTTGCCGCGATAATTCTCAGGACCTTTGAGTTCTATAAACATAACTGATCCTTACGCTGCGTTTAGTCTGTCTCTTATACACATCTGACGCT
>CAXGZT010000034.1:0-17709 GCA_964014335.1 uncultured Campylobacterales bacterium
GTCGGCAGCGTCAGATGTGTATAAGAGACAGATTAAGGCTGGAATCGAGAAGATGAATTATATATTGATGCCTGTCCTTGTTTTGATCTTGGGCGGGATGTTTTTGTATGCGACGGGTTTAGATGCTTTTTCTCAGGCTTGGGAGTTTATGTTTGTAGCTGACTGGTCCAAGATCAACTCAGAAGCCTTGGTGGTTGCTGTAGGCCATGCTTTCTTTACACTCTCATTGGGTATGGCATCCATTTTGACCTATTCAGCATCTCTTCCCAAAGATATTAACCTGGGAAGGACCTCGTTGATCGTAGTCGGACTAGATACGGCTATCGCCTTGCTTGCCGGACTGATGCTCTTTACTTTTTTATTTCAATATGGGGCAGAACCTACTAGCGGACCGGGCCTGGTCTTTATCTCTTTACCGGCTGTTTTTTACGAGATGGGAGGTCTGGGAACGGTTCTGGCCCTGCTCTTTTTCATTGGCCTGGCCTTTGCCGGACTAACATCAGCCGTATCCCTGTTGGAACCCATGGTGCAGTATATTATCGATAGGTTTAAGCTTTCACGTTTTAAAGCTGCCTTTCTTGCCGGCGGCTTTTTCTATCTTATAGGGATTTTGACGCTTCTTGCCAACAGTGATGCGTTTGCTAAAGCGCTTACCTTCGGGTCACGTAATTTCTTTGACTGGATAGACTTTCTGACGGCATCCATCTTACTGCCCCTGGGCGGTCTGGCCACGGCGATTTTTGTGGGCTATGTCCTGCCTCGCACGCAGACAAGAGCCGCACTGAAGAGTTCGATGTCAGATAGGGGGTTTGCATTGTGGTATTTTACACTACGATACATCACGCCGCCGGCACTCATCATTGTGATGATAAACCTGCTTGAGCTGATAGCTCTTGAACTGATTATACCTATGTTTATAACCGCCTATGCGCTTACGGCTCTTATTGCATATGGGAATTACCTACAAGAGAAAAACAGGTAAGGTTTTAATGCTAATATAACTCATACGATGCAGAGTCTAAAAGATCATAGATGGAGAGCTAGTGATCTGAAACCGGTCGTTGGAATAGGTTTTTGAGCGATGGGACAAAGATCTTGATCAACTCTTCGGGTAAAGGGTCGAAAAGGAGCAGAAAAGAGAAACCTCTTTCTCCTCTTCTGTCTTAGAACTGAATCATTCCCTCAACAGGAGAACTCGCTGTAGCGTAAGGGCGTTTTGAGGAAACGCTCACAAACTGATGTAGGGAATGACTAAAACTGGATCATGCCGTCTACAGGAGACGAAGCTGTCGCATATGGACGTTTTGGGATACGTCCTGAAAGATAAGACATGCGTCCTGCAATGACGGCATGTTTCATCGCTTCGGCCATCATCATCGGGTCTTGTGCCTGAGCGATAGCCGTGTTGGTTAAAACACCTTCCGCCCCCAGTTCCATCGCATAGGCGGTATCCGAAGCACAACCAATTCCTGCATCTACGATAACCGGAACATCGACAGCTTCTCTTACAAAGACAACATTGTACGGGTTTTGAACACCAAGGCCTGAACCGATCGGTGCCGCCAGAGGCATAACCGCATCCGCACCGGCATCTTCCAAACGTTTTGCCATGATGGGATCATCCGAAGTGTAGGCCATGATAGTGAAGCCCTCTTTAGAGAGGACCTCACAGGCCTTGATCGTCTCGAGGACATCAGGATAAAGCGTTTTCTCCGTATCGCCGATAACCTCAAGTTTGATAAGGTCTATACCTGTAGCTTCACGGGTCAGACGAAAGAGTGTGATCGCCTCCTCGGCTGTCGTACAACCAGCAGAATTTGGAAGGAACTTTACATTGGTTCCTTTAAAAGTGTCCCGAAGGTTCTCTTTGTTCGGGTCGGTGATGTTAAGACGTCGTACCGCAACGGTGATCAGTTCAGAGCCTGATGCCAAGGTCGCTGCCTTTGTCGTTTCAAAGTCCGCATACTTGCCGCTTCCGACGATAAGACGAGATCCTAATTCATATTTTCCGATTTTTAAGATATTATCCATTTTTTTTCCTAGAAAAATTTATTGTGGGTTTATAACACAGACAATCTAATATCTTATTGAAGGATATTGATTACGGTCTGGGGCAAAAGCTCATATTCAAGTAAATGAATCCTGTTTTTAAATGACTCAAAGCTTTCGCCTTCTATGCGGTGCAGCTCTTTTTGTGCGATGACATCTCCCCCGTCAAGCTCTTCGTTTACCCAGTGTACGGAGATACCGGCAGGCTTTTCCGGGTGTTCAAAGCTCATTTCAATGGCCTTTGCCCCTTTGAAGAGAGGAAGCATGGACGGGTGAAGGTTGATTGACCTTATATTTTGGGTAAAGATCGGGGTCAAAATCCGCATAAATCCGGCCAAAACAACTAGATCTGGCTCGTAATAATGGATACGATTGACCAGGTCTTGATCAAAATCCTCTCTGGAACTATAATCCTTATGGCTGATGATATTGACGGGAATCTCATAAGGGGCCAGTTTTTGAATGCCCTTTGCTTCGCTTCTGTTGGTAATAGCGGCAACGACTTCTATCGTAGTTCCGTTAAATGTCTGTTTGTGCACCTTCTGAATGATATTAAGCATATTGGTACCCTCTCCGCTAAAGAGAATCGCAATTTTTTTTACAGCCAAGAGAGTCCTTCGATAATATCCTCGGGGCTCAGGGCATAGGAGTTTTTCTTCAGAGACTTGGCACTTAGGGTCTGTGCTAAAGAGGCCTGGATCGCAGCATCCAAACGGGTATAGCCTTGAGCAAGAAGAGCCCCGCATAGACCGGCAAGGATATCCCCGCTTCCTCCTTTTGCCAGAGATGAGCTGCCGTGAGGATTGATGTAGTAGTTATTGTTATGTGCAATAATGGTGTTAGCTCCTTTTAAGATGAGAACGATGTTCGGATAGGCCTTGGAAAAAAGTTCGGCATACTTAAAACGATTATCCTGCAGGTCATGGACCGTTATGTCGGCAAGCTTGATCGTTTTTAGAATATATACGAACTCTTTTGGATGGGGGGTGATGATGATCTCTTTATGTAAAAGATCATAAAAGATGGAGTGATAAAAGATATCAGCATCCAAGACAAGGGGAAGGTCACGGCTAAAGATTGCAGAGAGACGGTCACGCTGAAACTCTTTTCCCAGGCCCATTCCGCAAGCAACAGCAGTCGTGTTTTGAGGAAGGGTCTCATCTTGCATGAGCGCATAAGGCAGGGTGGGAATCTTCTCTCCGACAAGCGTGACCAGCCCGGATCCGTAATGTAGGGCGGAGAGGGCGGAGAGGATAGCCGCTCCCTCTTTTTCTCCATGTATGAGGCTCAGATGCCCGAAAGTCCCCTTATGCGTGTTCTTCTTCTTTCTAAAAGGCGGCTTTAAATCATCTTCCTCCAGAAGCCTC
Organism: uncultured Campylobacterales bacterium; assembly: GCA_964014335.1. Classification (GTDB taxonomy): domain Bacteria; phylum Campylobacterota; class Campylobacteria; order Campylobacterales; family Sulfurimonadaceae. The sequence continues at coordinate 3,417 of CAXGZT010000034.1, forward strand.
CAGTTCGTTGCTGTTTCGTAGGTATCCCTGTGTATGCCAAGGTCAAGCCGATGGATCTCTCCCACATTTTCTTTTGCCTTGTCTGAGAAGAGTCCGCGTTTAAGGGCACCCATAGTGAGGGTAAGGTCGGCTACAAAAGCGTGTTTATAGAGATGCCCCTCTTTGTTGAGGCCAGAAGGCATATCACAGGCAAGTTTCACTCCGTTAAGAAGATTAAGCTCTTCGAGCAGGGCCGAATCCTCTTGGGCTATTTCACGATTCAGGCCTGAACCAAAAAGCGCATCAACGACAATATCAGCATCCTTTATCTCATCTATTGTTTCGACGCCGACGGCCTTGGCACGTTCAAGCTGGAGTTTTCCGATCTTGGTCGCGGGCTGTTTATGGAGGTAAAGCCCCACTTCGTAAAAACGGTGCAGAAGACGGGAAAGGGCAATCCCGTCGGCGCCGTTATTGCCTGAACCGCAAACAATCAAAACCGAACGAAGACTCTTGTAATGCTCTTTGATATGCAGGGCCATACCGTTGGCGGCATGTTCCATCAGAAGATCTTCGCTAAGGTGAAAGATCTCGTAGCACCGTTTGTCAAGGGAAGCGACTTCATAAAAAAGATTCTGCATCATAAGAGGCCTTGCTGGGTTCTTTATATCTATAGAATTATAGCGAAGCTTTTGATCAATAATATTTAACTATTTTAAGATTTTAATTTATTTTACTTAAGTATTAAAATCTATTATAATTCAGGACATATTATAAAAGGCCGCCTAGCGCTAAAAGGCGAGTCGATAGTAAGATTAAAGGAAATATAATGGCTTTTTCAAAAGAAAAACGCAAGGGAACGATCAGCGGAATCGTCTTTGTCGCCTTGGTTGCAGCAGCGGCGACCTATATAGCTGAACTTGCTCCTGTCGCAGAACTGGGAATATCCCCTCTTGTAGTGGGTATCGTGATCGGTATCTTTTATGCCAATACTCTTCACAATAAATTCCCTTCTGAATGGGAACCGGGCATTGTCTTCTCTGCCAAAAAAATTTTGCGTTTCGCCATTGTATTTTATGGGTTTAGAATCACCTTTCAACAGATCGCTGAGGTCGGAGTAGAAGGTTTTATGGTCTCGCTTTTGATGCTCTCTTCAACGATGATCCTCGGGATATGGCTGGGTCAGAAGGTATTCAAGATGGATAGAGATACCTCTATCCTGAATGCTTCGGGGGCTTCGGTCTGTGGCGCGGCAGCTGTTTTAGCTACAGAGCCTGTACTTAAGGCAGAAGAGCATAAGGCGGCAATCGCTGTCTCTATGGTCGTTCTTTTCGGAACGATCTCTATGTTCCTGTATCCCGTGTTATATACGACGATCATTCAGCCTGCTACAGGTATCTTGCATATGGATCCGTCAACATTCGGGATTTATGTCGGGGGCACGATTCATGAAGTCGCCCAGGTCGTTGCTGTCCCGGCCTCCGTTCCGGGTGCTCCTGAAAGCATGGCCAACACGGCCGTGATTGTGAAAATGACACGGGTTATTATGATTGCACCGATGTTGATCGTTCTAGGACTGTTTCTTTCCTATTCGGCAAGGCGTGCGGGCGGTGAAAGGGGTAAACTTAAACTCGTTATTCCATGGTTCGCGGTCTATTTTGTCGGTATGGCAGGCATAAACTCATTGATCCATAACTATACCGCCACAGCACCTGAAGATATGGCAATGATGATAAGAACCCTTATTGACGATGTCAATATCGTTGATACCTTTTTATTAACGATGGCGATGACGGCTCTTGGCATGGGAACGCGGTTTGCAAAGTTTAAAGGCTTGGGCCTTGCACCGATCTATACAGCCGGAACAATGTTCGCATGGTTGCTTATCGGCGGATTTTTTATTACACAGTGGGTAGTTTCGACATTCTAATCTAGCCGCAGAAGGCTCGCTCTTATACCCTTCTTGAACTTTCATCCTCGAATGTACAGCAAGGAGTAGTGCTGTGTTAACCAAATTTGGTGTACAATAACATATGATCATCAAATTTTCTGGTGCAAAAGAGACCCGGCATGAATATAAACGCAAACGCGAAAAAGAGATAGCGCAGATAGGAAAAGTTATCTCTTCGTGGGATATGAAGGAGTTAAAGTCCTATATCTACAATCATAATCAGGATTATCCCTGCAGTGATGCAGGAATGGCTGCGATCTTGGAACGTTTTATAAAGACCAACGAGTTTCAAGTCGGGGATATGGCTGAAGAGTTGAAAATAGGCTTTGATATTGTACTTGCTATCTCACGAAATAATAAAATATATTTCCAGACGACGGATCTCATATACGATTTTATCAAACATTTTGCAGAAGTCATCCATTCATTTGACAGGCAGTCGGCACAGACCTATTATCATAAGCTGATCAAAGCCTACGAAAAAAGTGTCGAGATGGTCAATAAAAAACTGGAGATCGAACAGGAGATCAGGGTTAAGTACTGATCTGAGTATTTTCAGATTATGAGCGCCTTCTGTAGGAGAGTGCTTCCAAGAGATGCTCTTTTTGAATAGGCACCGAACCTGCCAGGTCTGCAATTGTCCTTGAAACTTTAAGAAGCTTGTTTACTGAACGGAAGCTTAGTCCAAAGCGTTCACTGGCCTGACGTATTATCTCTTGAAGTTCAGGCCCCACACTGCAAAACTCCTGAATTTCACTCTCCCTGAGCTTTCCATTCGGACGGCTTTGCCTGCGCGCTTCTCTTATTCTCAAGGCGGAAAAAACCTTGGCGTGCATTTGCGAAGAGGTAAGATCGGCTCTGTCTTCACTGCTGACAGCCTGCATTTGAATAGAGATGTCTATTCGGTCCAAAAATGGCTCGGAAAGACGATTCTTGTATCGTTTTATCTCTAAGTCGGTACATCGACAAGACATTTGCAGATGATATAAATTTCCGCATGGACAAGGGTTCATCGCGGCGACAAACATAATATCGGTGGGGTATTCGATCTTTGTATGGACTCTGGATATCATAATGCGTCTATCTTCCAAGGGCTCACGCAAGGCTTCCAGGATGTTTTTTGGAAAATGAGGAAGCTCATCGAAAAACAGGATACCTCCGTGAGCAAGCCCAATTTCACCTATCCTCGAGCGTGTTGATCCGCTGTCAGTTCCCATAAACTGTGCTATAATATTTAGATAAGTTGGGAGTCTGCGCAAAGAGTTTATCACTAACTATGCAATTAATTATCAGTAACTATACAACTAACTTATAATTTTTTAATTAACTACACTACAACCTTACTAAGGATATAGAATGAAATTATCAACCAAAAAGAGAAAAATAGGTTATACATATGGTAGTGTGTCTGGTATTTACTCTTTTCGAGGTGAAAAAGGCATTGCATTTGAGTCTACATTAGAAAGAGATCTTTTAAAGATATTAGACTTTAATGACTCTGTCTTAGATGTAGTTTCTCAGCCGTTTACACTTGAGTATACGAGCAAAGATGGGAAAAATCGAAAATATACACCTGACTTTTTGGTATATTTTAAATCTTTACCTGCTGATTCTATCTCTAGTTTATCGACCAAGCCTTTGCTTATAGAGGTGAAACCACATAAAAAATTAAAAAAGCATTGGGAAGTATTTCGAGAAAGGTTTAAAGTCGCAGTTCGATATGCTCAGAAGAATGATTTTATATTTAAAATTTATGATGAAGAACGAATAAGAGGAAATGATTTAAAAAATATTGAGTTAATTAATCGTTATAAGAGTTTTGTTTATGACAGTAATGAGGAAAAGAGAATCCTAAATCATTTAAGAACGGTGGGACATACAACAGTTGATCACCTACTGGCACATTTATATGTGACAGAAGTACAAATAGGTATTGGGCTAGGGCAAGTATGGAATTTAGTGGTACATAAAAAGATTGGATGTGATATTGGGCAGCCTTTAAATATGTCATCTACTGTTTGGTTAAATATAGACGAAGATTATGAGGACGGAGTATTGAATGCAATCGCCTGAGAATCAACATATATTAGATAGAAGTACGGTAGATATAGTCACTAATGGCTACGTTGAGTTTAATTCAAAAATATATAAAGTTACGCAAATCATAGACTTTCATGAAGTTATAGGTATTGATATAAAAACCAATGAAGCAAAGAGATTATTAATAAGTACTCTAAAACCGCTTGAAGGTAGTGAGAATATTGATAATGGTTTTATTCATAGAGATTTGTCTGATATATCTGATGAAAACTGGAAAATCATGGAGCAAAAGTTTATAGCGATAAAACCTTTACTAGATGGAGCAACTAAACTTGAAAAAGAAGCCCATGCAAAAAAGCTTGGTATACATGTTACAACCTTATACCGTTGGTTAAAGCACTATAAATCAACAGGTACATTAATGGGTTTAATCCCAAAAAAAGAGGGAAGGCGAGAAGGAGATAATAGAATAGAAAGCCGCGCGGAGGCGATTATTCAAAAAATGATTCAAGAGCATTTTTTAACACGGCAAAAACCTACAGTTCAGTATGTGATCAATAAAGTTCTTTCAGCATGTTATAAAGAGAATATAACGCCACCGAGTTCGAATACGATTCGCCGAAGAATTAGCAAGATATCAGAATATGAGCGATTAAAGCGACAAGGAAATAGATCTATGGCTCAAACGAAGTTTGACCCTGCAGCAGGACAGTATAAAGCGGACTACCCTTTACAAGTTGCGCAAATAGATCATACTCAAGCTGATATCATCTTAGTAGATGATGATACACGGCAAAGTATAGGTCGTCCTTGGATAACATTGATGATTGATATCTATAGTCGGATGATTTTAGGGTATTACCTTTCCCTTGATGCTCCAAGTGCTACGTCCGATGCTATGTGTATTGCAAATGCAGTTACTCCTAAGGATGAATGGTTGTTTCAAAAAGGTATTGATGCCGAATGGAATGCTTGGGGGTTCATGCAAACTATACATGCGGATAACGGTCCTGATTTCCAATCGGAGACTCTCCAAAAGTCCTGCACAGCCTATGGGATTCATATGAATTATAGACCAATAGGTAAAACAAACTATGGCGGTCACATCGAGAGGCTGATCGGGACAGTTATGAAGAGTGTTCATTCCATTCCTGGTACGACATTCTCAAATATTCGAGAACGTCAAACATATGATTCAGATGGAAATGCCTGTATGACTTTTTCGGAGTTTGATAAATGGGTTGTGACATTTATCACGAAGGTTTATCATAAGAGAAAGCATAGTACATTGCAAATGTCCCCTGAAGCAAAGTGGAAAGAAGGAATTTTCGGGGGTCTTAATCAAGATGGTATCGGTTATCCACCAAAGCCGGCTGATCCGGTAACTATCATGATTGATTTTTTACCTATGTTCACTAGAACTATTCAGAAAAATGGAGTAAATATTGACGGACTAAACTATTATGATCATGTTTTAAGACATTTGATCAATAAAGTTGACAGTACAACTCATAAAAAAGAGAAACATATATTCAGAAGGGACCCCAGAGATATTAGTTATATTTGGTTTTATGATGAGGCCACACAGGCATATTATAAGATTCCATTAGCTGATCAGGCATTACCAAATATGAACATGTGGGAGTATCGCAAGATCAAGGAAATGATTAAGGGAAAAGGTGGACTCACGAATTCGCATCATGAGATTATAGCTGCGTATGATGAACTTCATCAGCAGGTGTTAGAGGCATCCAAGAAAACAAAAAAAGCCAGACGTCAGCTACAAAAAGCGAAGCTACAAAAGCTACGACAAGATGATAAGCCGATAAGTCAAGTTAAGGCTGAACTGGTGTTTAATAGTGATATAGATGATGATCTTTGGGATGATGATATTCCAGAGTTTGATTAGATTGGAAGCATATGGAAGCTACATACCCTCACATACATGATGATTTTCAGAGGTTAATGACTTTGGATAAAGAAGAGAAGTTACAGGCTATGCATGAGCCATTTTGGATTAATTATCCAAAAACTACTGAGATAATACAATTGATGGGACAACTTATGAATCGGCCAAAAAAGCCTCGTATGCAAAACCTTCTTATCATCGGTGAGCCACATATGGGGAAAACCTCATTGGCAGTTCAGTTTACTAACCTTCATCCTGATAGTAGTATAGAAGATGATCTTGGAATGACAAAGGTACATAAACCTGTTGTTTTAGCAAATGTACAAAGCAGTGATGATAAAGATTTATATATTGCAATCTTAGAACAGCTATGGACACCCTTTAGACCGACAGATAGCAAAGCTAAACTAAGGTATCAAGTACTCCATTTACTTCGAGAATGTAATGTAAAGATCCTCTTGTTGGATGAAATTCATAATTTATTAAGAGGTACCGCCATAAAACAGCGTATTATGATGGATACAATCAAGAACTTAAGCAATGAGCTTATGATCCCTATTGTAGGTATCGGTACACAAGATGCCTCATTGATTTTAGCCAGTGACCCGCAGCATGCTAGTCGATTTGATGTGGTCAAACTATCTAAGTGGGAGATGGATAAAAATTTTAGGGGGCTTTTGCAGGCATTTGAAAGGCGATTACCTTTAAAAAAACTATCAAATCTGGCTTCAAAGGAAAAGGCCCCTTTATTGTATATGATATCAAGAGGGAACTTAGGTGACCTGCATCGGCTTTTAATTGAATGTGCTTCGTATGCCATTAAAGAAGGTATTGAAGAGATTACGGTAGAGATAATTGAGCGCTTTAAAAAACTAAAGCCTACGGATACGCGAACAGCCAGAGAGATAGTATTTGATTCCGATTGAACTCAAGCCTTTTCCAGACGAAGCTATTAGTTCATGGATAATAAGAAATGCCATAGCGAACGGAAGTGATCCAAGTAGTTGGAGCGCTGGAATATGGCCTGAATGGAGAATTTGGACAAGAGATATTGACCGATCTTTTCCTGTAGAAAGGGCTAATAAACTTAGTAAAATAACCTCTTTGACAGCTGATGAGATTAAACATATGACGCTTGAGCCTTTTATATGTCGAATAGAAGACGTTGAGGAGCTGAATGTCAATGCCAAATGGAAATGGGTAATACCTACAGGTGAAAGAGGCAGTATAAAAGTCAATGGCATGCATTTTTGTCCCGAGTGTTTGTCTGATCCTGTCCCATATTTAAAAAAGCAATGGCGCTTGTCTTGGAATACAGTATGTTCAAAGCATAGATGCTATTTGTTGCTACATTGTCCAGAATGCAATGAAGCGTTTTCTCCTTATAAAGTTACTTATGAGAATACAGACTTTACCTTTTGCACACATTGTGGGTTTGACTTGAAAAGAGCAAGGATATCAGTTGCTAACGTAGAAATAAGCAATGTACAAGAGCAAATAAACCGTTTCATATTTGAAGAAAGTCATGATGATTTCCCATTAGAGTTGAAGGCTAAAACAATAGCTGATTTTTTTACGAGTTTTAGATTGATTGTACTGTTTTTTCGAAGATTACATCATTTCGAAAGTCATCATAAAATTATTTTACACGAGTTGGGACTCTCGCTTGGTGATTGTGTATGTAATTATCATAAAGGGGATTACTTTGATGCATTAAGTGTTGAGGAAAGAGCAAGTGTCTTATTACAGGCAATGAACTTTTTACAACTTCCAGTGGTGAGAATGATTGACGTATTAAAGAGTTCTCAGATATCTCAACAAATGTTTATTGGGGAGGTAGAGTTTCGTACTGATTTTATCAATGAGATTATGTATCGACTTGATGATAAGAGTAGAGACTATCCTAAAAGAACTACCATACAAGAGGAAATTAAACCTAAGAGTAAAGAAGAGGTCTTGGAAGTGATGGAAGAACTTAGAGGTTTTATCTCATGAGTCAAACATGCGATAGTTGTCAGGTTAAACTTACCAATTGGGATTACCGGTATTGGGGAAAACATTTTTGCAGAATGTGTTACGACCAATCTTTCAAGCTACGTGAATGTTCAGTCTGCCATAAACGAAAAATGATCTTTAATGAGTTAGAGACTCCAATATGCAAAACATGTCAATTAATTAATTTACCATGTATCAGATGTCATAAAATTAAATATACTCCAGGGAAAGTTACTGAAGATGGGCCTGTTTGTAATTCATGCTCAAAATATTTTAGAGAGCCTAAAGAGTGCCAAAGATGCCATAAAAAAACGATAGATACATCGAACCGGACGATGGAAGATGGAGAAGTTGAAAAAATATGTGCCAGCTGCTATCGTAAAACCTTATCCGTTTGTTTTAAGTGTCACAAGCAAAGAAAAGCTTTTGCAGTTACATTAGATCAAAGAAAGCCAATATGTAAAATTTGCTCTCAAGAAGATACGAGGATATGTACTCAGTGTAATAAGGTGTTCCCTGCAGGAATGGGTCGTATTTGTAAGGAGTGCGCATACAGTAATACTTTGGATAAAAAAGTTAGATTTGCTAAAGATGCATTGTCACACTATATGAGTGAGTATTTTGTTAAGTTCTCTGGTTGGCTGAGAGATAGACGGGGGATTGAATTTACTGCTATGCGCGTTGATCAGTATTTCCCATACTTTCTAGAACTTGATAAGTTATCCCAAACTTTAGAATATATACCGAATTATAAAGAGATTGTTGAAACATTGTCTGTCGCTAAAACTCGTAAGAATCTTTTAGTAACTCTGTTTTTTGAAGAGATTGGCCTTATAAGGGTCGATCGTGAGATTAAGGAAGAATATGCGAATTGGGATATGATTGAGCGTTACTTGTTGAGTTTTGATGAAGATGGCTTTTCATATAAAGTTCTAAAAGAGTATTTAAGTCGACTAGTAAAGAAGTTAACAGATAATAAAACTACAGTGAGATCAATTCGTTTGGCCATAACACCAGTATCCAAACTCCTCTTATATAGTGAAAACTTTCAAAGTATATATCCTACCCAAGATGCCCTTGATGGTTATTTGTGGTGCTATCCAGGTCAAAGATCTTCGATTACAGGATTTATTAACTTTCTTAGGAGTGAATATAGTATTGCTTTAGATGTTAAGAATCTAGGGGACATAACTTTATCCAGACCTAGAGAGAGTCATCAATATCTAAAGCAAAAGTTTATTGATAGTTTACGACAGCATGAAATAGGAAATACAAATAAAGCAATATTTTTAAAAAATGCTGTTGAATACCTTCATGAAGTAAGGATACCAAGTAACATTTTTTTATCAAAGAAAATGATTAAAAAAAATAAGCGAAAAGAAGCATATTTACATGTTGCTAATCAACGATTTTTTCTTCCTTTAGAAGTGATCAAAAAATTATGAACCTAGATGTGTAAGGGATCAATATGGAGTTGACAGGATTAATATTGTTTGTAGGTTCATGTCTGGGCATGGCATACTGGTTATTTGATACGTATAGAAACTATGGAATGGATATGGCGAAGAGGCTAAGAAAAGCAACTGGAGCTCCAACACAGCCCAATCTATTACCTGGGATTCTTTTATTTATTGCTATTGCCATTTCGGCAGGTATGACTTGGGGATGATAAGTAGAGTTATGAGTTAGCTCAAAATCTCTGCGCAAAAGTCAAACTCAAATCTTCCTTGATAGTATGAACTTTTAGGTGGATAAAACACACCGATGATAGTATAAGGATTTTTTGTCCAACCATGCATTTGTCGCATTGTCCCTAGGAACAGATGCATGTCTCTTTTAAAATAACTTTCAATTTTTTCTTTTACCTTTTTGGATCCTAATTCAGGTTCTTTGGCATATTTTAAATATAGCTGAGAAAATTCCCAATCTATTACACTCATTGAGCTAATGGTGCCTTCATCGTCTTCAAACTTAATCTTAAATTTATAAGGGATATGTGGCATTGCTGTGAATTCTACTTCACAAACATTAGTATCGAATAAACTCCTATTCGCATTTTTAAAAGCTTTTTGTTCTTCTTCTGTTGGTTCTTTGGCCTGATTTTCTACTATCTCTACACCAAGATATTTGGTAGGTAAAAATGTACACAAAGATAATTGATTACCGTCGTTTGCTTTTTCAATAATCTCTCTTAAGTTAGTATATACTCTAGATCTCTCTAAAATTAACTGTCTTCTTATTACCCAGTCCTTTTCAGGTGGAACATGTTCTAAGATTTCAATGGATGAAGTATTGATTTTATAGCTTTCTGGCCTTGGATCGCTAGGGTTAGGGATGATTTCAGCAGATATCCAGGTGTATTTTTGAAATTGTTTATATTCTTCCAGGTTTCTGAAAGGAATGGGATAAATACGTATCCATTCACCATTTTTATTAATACCAGCAGTACAAACAAGTTCTTTATATTTTTTTGAGACAGTGGGGTAGGTTTTTGCAACGACAAAGATCTCTTCTCGCATTCTACTCCTAAAATAAATTTGGTTATTAAAGGTTAGTATACATTAAAGAGTACTCTTTCTGCAAGTTTTTCGCAATTACACCTCTATGGCAATATTCAATATCTTTTTCGAAGCAAGTAAGTGCAATTTTATTGTTTTGTACAAGCTCATTTAGGAAAGAGAGGGCATTTACGGCTTTTTCTGTTTTTAATGTAGTTCTATTATACATTTCAAACAGTTTTTGATAGTCTTCGAAACAGTTTAGTTCTTGGCGGTTTTCAGATTCAATTCCAAGTTCCGGAATATGAACATATTGAATGCCTATTTGCTCCAATGTATGTTTAAGCATATTCTTTGTAAATCCAAACTTCATACTGTATGGGTTCTTTCTAACATCACATAAAATCTCTATATCATTTTCAATTAGTTTGTTGATATATTTTTCGAAAGTGATACCCTCATATCCTATGGTATAAAATTTTTGTTCACTACCTTCAAAAAGTGCTTGTTGTTTTGGTTTAATATATTTCTTTTCTATATATTTATGAGCAATTTTACTATTCAAAGTGTAGTAGGAGTAGTTATTATAAACATATGAGATTAGTTTATCGCCTGAAAAATCTTTATACCTGTTAGTAAACTCCATTAACATATTTTGTTCTGTTGGTTTAAGATCGCTTATATGACAGTATTGCTCAGTCGCAAGTTCTATCAAATTGTCATCTTTGTTAATCGTTACTAAACCATAATTGGACAGTGTTTTTACATCACTATTAGCTTGAAATGAGTAACATCCATAATGATATGGTACAAACTCATAAGCTTTTTTCTTTCCATTATATTCTTGTGTAAATAAAAATAATAGTTTCTGTAAATCTAGTTTTGTGAGTGTTCCTCCAAATGATTGCAATAGAGCTATCAATAATCGTTGTCGTTGGAAAGTTGGTTTAGTCTTCATAATTTTTAGTCCCTGTATTTAGAATTTTAACATAGGATAATTTCTATAAGTATATATATTATACCATATATTATGCAAAAATAAAGGTTTATATCTATAAAATAGTATAAATTTTATACCTAATATACTGAGATGATATGACCCGAGAAGTTTTTATAGAAAAGTTAGAAGCATTAGAGCTTACACAAAAAGAGTTTGCTTCTTTAATAGGCTATAGTTATCAAGCTGTAAAACAGTGGAGAGATCAAACTATCCCACCATGGGTCCCACTGGTATTGGATCATTTTGAGATACTAAGAAATAACGTTAGATTGGCTAAAAAATATGGCTTTTAATGATCGATAACATCAGATGAATGGGTTTAAATTGCCTTGGACTTTATTGATCTTCTTATTGCGTTCTTTTTCCCATTGAGTAGCTGGATATTGACGATTCCAAGTATTGTACTTACGTAATTCTTGTTGAGATAACTTCATACCGTATTGTTTATTGAAGTATAAATAATCTCTAGCAATAATCCCTCTAATCTCTTCTTTTACTTTAGCTCTCTTGTTTTTAAAGTTAACCTCAAATTTGCATTCTCCATATTGGCCTTTTTGTGCTACTTCAAAATCAAATCTAAAGTTTTTACGATCACTATTTAATTCCCCAATAGCAGGAAATAAATTATGCATATCCGCTTGCATTATTTATATTTTTTGTTGACTTTGGTACAACATTTTCTTCCTTTGTAACGTTTGCCTTTTGAAGTAAGACATTTTTCGTCTCCATCTCTCCAGCATTTAAATTGTCGGCCAAAGTTTTCAGCTGGGATAAGATGTTCCCACTCTATACGCTTGGTACGTTGATTTGTTTTTCCTTTTTTCGTATAGGGTAATCTTGGTTGATATCCACATGATTGTTTATCAATCATGTTTTTTTTATCTTTGTAGTTATATTTACACCCGCAGTAGAGGGTTATTTGGTGCTCTTGATAAATTTTTTTTAGTTGCTTTTTTGATGTGGAAAAGGACTCGTTTGAAAATAGTAAAGAGGCTATCAATGATAGGAGCAGTATTTGTTTCATAGGCAAATGATAGCAGAGGAATTTTCAATAATTTTGTATAGAAGTATGTCGCTAAATTAAATATTAGTTATTTTTTGATATATTTAAACAATTTGAAATAAAATTAAAGAATTAAAATTAATGCCTAAGTTTTTACCTAAAACACCACCCATCCAAGACTTTCCCAATGATGACAAGTTGAGGGTTGTTTGGGCTTTTGGTGCTTTATTCAAGAATACTAGCAATGCCGTTGACCTTCCTTTAGTCGAAGTTTCTCTAAAAGAGATCTTACCAAATGATGAATTAAGTGAATACCCCATTGTTGTTGTTATAACATTGGCTCAAATTGATATTGCACGACAATGGACAATATGGATGGGAAACAGACGAATAGAGGGATATTGGACTAATGTCAATAGGTATGATAATAGTAGAGAGTTCTTCTTTAATTTTGAAGAACATGAACCTTCATCTATAAAACGTGGAGAAAAAAAGCCAAATTCTGATTATTATTATATACCACCATTTGTTCATCCTTTGGGACAGATGCCAAATACAGCTACTTTCGTTCATTATATGAATTCAACCTACACCAAGTTGATAGCACGGGATGGTACAACAGTCCTTATTCCTGCGATTGAATTCCTAACAAGCACATATACTCCAGATGAACAACAAATAAGAAATCAGTTAGTAATGAATAGTATAGATAATGTTGTTGAGAGAAATATAGAGAGATATTATGCAGAGGATTCTTGCTATCATGTATATTTAAAAAATAGCAAACGTAATACTAATATCTCTTTTCTATCTTATCTGGCTTTAAACCCTATTACAAGAGCGCGTTTGAGTAAGTTATGGGCAAGTTTAAGTGTTGTTAATAAGGATAAAAATGGTGTAGCCTATAGAGATAGATACCCTATTGTATTACCTTACCACCCTACAAACTTGAGATTAGATACAAGTGGGTATTGGATTGATAACGACACATTCTTATGTCTTAGAATAAACATTTATTCCTTACCAACAGACTATGCAAGTAAATGTCATTATTATGTTACTGAAGATGAAAATGGAGAGAAAAATGCTCCGGGTAATAGAGGCTATAGTGGTGTTGGAAGCCTGGAAAGTGATGCAGATATCTATGATAATCCTCTTATATCGGGTGAGAATCCCCATAGAGGAAATGGGTATGTGGATATAAGAACAGAAGTTAGATATTTTGATGATGATCTTTTAGACATTGAAAAAGTTGAAGAGCCGGAAACTGGATCAGAGCATACCCCTTCTTCTGAAGCAATGGACGAAGAAAAAAAAGATATTGATGGGCTATCTTCTGGAGAAGATAGCCAAAGGGATGACTCTAGTACAACTGCTGGGGTAAAAGTTCAGAATATTAAAAAAAGCAATAAGAGCATTGATCAAGCAGAGCTTTTAAATGAAGTTAGAGAAGCACTAGAAAAATTAGTTACAGATGAGAAGTCAAAGTTGTTGAAAGTCGAATATATAAATGAGAAACTTGAGTTTTCTACGACACCGGTTTTATCATGTTTTCCGGTGACTTATCAGGATATTAAAGAGAATGGGACTTGGGCTTCTGCGGCAGTGATAAAGGGAGAAGAAAAGACGGGCTATACCAAACATGTGCCACGTTCGATATTATTAATACGATTGAGCTTATCTGATAATAGATCGACATATCTATTAGAGATAGATAGAAAACAAAGGAAGGAAGCATTTAATGGACTTTTATTTAACACAAGTGAGAGTTCATTAGAGTTGGAAGAGTTGAATACATTACTTAAAAAGATTATTGAATATAAGGGCCGGTATACCCAAAATGACAAATCTTCAGAAAAATCTTCAGAAAAATCAAAACGTATCAGACTAAGTTTACCTATTGCCTATCATGAAATAT
>CAXGZT010000035.1:0-17386 GCA_964014335.1 uncultured Campylobacterales bacterium
GTCTCGTGGGCTCGGAGATGTGTATAAGAGACAGATTGTATACTTAGTTTTTGAGTGAACTAATCTTTAAAGTCTTAACTAGTCTGCAAACTAGTTAAGGCAATTACATTCTACAATTAACTTCATAACATTTATTATTAAAATATAAATATCTAGATTTATCATATGTACCTCCTATTTCTAGAAGGCCAAATTAAAATATCATTCTTATTGTTTGCATAGACTCTATGCTATAAATTTTATTTTATAGCATGTTGATTTATTGGCAACCTACACATTCCATGGATCGGTCTTCTACATCACCGCTCGCCTCCGGTGATTGGCTTCTTAGGTAGTAGGTCGATTTAAGACCCAGCTTCCATGCAAGCATGTAGATCTCGTTCAGGTATTTACCGCTTGCCTTGTCCAGAGAGATGAAGATGTTTAGACTCTGTCCCTGGTCTATCCATTTTTGACGGACGGCTGCCGCCTTGATCAGGATAGTCTGGTTTAGGTCGTAGGCCGGCGTATAGTATGACCATGTGTCCGGAGAGAGCTTAGGCACAACGACGGGGATAAGACCCGAAAGGTTCTCTTCGAACCATTTTCGTTTATAGACGGGTTCGATCGCCTGTGTGGTTCCTGTTAGTATTGAGATCGATGAAGTAGGTGCAATGGCCATCAGATAACCATTACGCATACCCTGTGTTTTGACTTTCTCACGCAACTCGTCCCAGTCGTAATTAGAGGCAAATAGACCGCCGCGGTCTACCAGGTTTATAACCTCGGCGTTAGCGTGATCCATAGGCATGATACCTTTGCTCCACTTGGAACCCTCAAACTCAGGGTAGGAACCCTTCTCTTTCGCATTATCGCTTGAGGAGCTGATAGCGTTATAGGAGACGGCCTCCATGACCTCATCTATCTTGTCGAAATGTTCCTGTGTTCCCCATGCTATGCCCTTGATCGCTAACATCTCTGCTTCACCCATAACACCTAAACCGACTGAACGGCTTTTGAGGTTAGTGCGTTTTACCTTCTCTACAGGATAGAAGTTAAGGTCGATTACATTATCAAGCGCGCGCATGGCAATCGGTACGATACGTTCGATATCTTCTTTGGTATTGACACGGGATAGATTGACCGAGGCAAGATTACAAACGGCTGTATCACCGTTTATTCTCTCTTTTTCTACGATAAAGATCTGCTTACCGTCGATTGCGTCAAGTGCAGTGACCTTGCTTGCCGGTTTTTCGATCCCGCTGTCAACACGCACCATCTCATCTTCATCATAAGAGATATACTCACCGTCTTCAAACTTCAGTTTGATCTTGTAGGTATTGGGATTAGTGTTTTGAAAGATCTCCGTACAAAGGTTTGAACTGCGGATAACACCATAATGATCATTCGGATTGGCGCGGTTGGCATTGTCTTTAAAACATAAGAAGGGTGAACCTGACTCAAAGTATGAGGTCAGGATCTTTTTCCAAAGGTCTTTGGCCTTGATACGTTCTTTGAGGATATCGTCATCATTCTCTAACTCGATATAACGTTTTTCAAAAGCATCGCCATGAAGCAGTGTAAGCTCTTTGGTCTGGTAAGGGTCAAAGAGTGTCCAGATATCATCGGACTGGACACGTTTCATAAACAGGTCATTGATCCACAAAGAGGGGAAAAGGTCATGCGCGCGTCTACGCTCTTCACCCGAGTTTTTCTTGAGGTCTAGGAAGTCGTTAATGTCCATGTGCCACGGTTCAAGATAGACAGCGATAGCTCCCTTTCGTGTTCCAAGCTGGTCTACGGCAATAGCGACATCATTGGTGATTTTTAGGAAGGGAACGGTACCGCCTGCTGCATTCTTGTGTCCGTCGATGTATGAACCGATGGAACGGACCTGAGACCAGTCCCAACCTATACCTCCGCCGAACTTGGAGAGCATGGCCATCTCTTGATAAGCGTCAAAGATACCTTCGATGTTATCCGGAGTCGACCCTATATAGCATGAAGAGAGCTGGTGTCGGGGCGTGCGTGCATTGGAAAGGGTCGGCGTGGCCAGCATGACTTCAAAAGTAGAGATCATGTCGTAGAACTTCTTCGCCCACTCCTGTTTGTTCTCCTCGCGTTGAGCCAGGAACATCGCGATACCCATAAACATGTGCTGAGGCAGTTCGATAGGGTTGGAATCTTTGTCTTTGATCAGGTATCTGTCATAAAGGGTTTTGATGCCTAGATAGTTGAACTGAAGGTCGCGCTCGGGCTTGATATACTTGTCAAGATCATCGAGATCGTACATATCACGCAGGCCAAGAAGAAGACGTCCCTCTTTCTCTCCGCGCTCAAAATATTTTTCAAGTTTGCAATATCCGGTGAAATGGTTTACAGAATGATACAGGTTGTATAAAAATAGACGAGAGGCGACAAAGGTCCAGTTGGGTGCATCAATATCGATCTTATCGACAGCGGTCTTGATCAGGGCCTGTTGGATCTCTTTAGAGGTGATTCCGTCACGGAACATGATCTGGGCATCGACCTCCAGTTCACTCTGACTGACTCCTGCCAAGCCTTGTACAGAAGCGGATGTATATTTTTGGATCTTCGTGATGTCTAAGGGCTCACTTCGCCCGTTTCTTTTGATGATAGTTATCATTCAAATAACCCCTCGTTATGATACTTTTTAGTCTTATTTGGTTAGTAGATATTACTCGTTTTTTCTTTAAAGTAAACCTAAAATTTGAAGAAGTTTTTGCTATAAATAAGTAGAAATATTATCTACTTATTTGAATAATTATTGTGTTTTTTTCTATCCGAAGACGCGTTTGAAGATGGCGTCGACATTTTTTGTGTAGTAGTCGTAGTTGAAACATTCGCGGATCTCTTCTTCACTAAGTGACTGACGTAATTCTTCATCGGTGAGAAGGTTTTCTAGGTAAAGACTTTCACCCTTATCGTTGGTTGTCTTGTTACCCTGTTGAATCTCTCCCCATACTTTCATCGCATTACGCTGGACGATTTTATATGCATCTTCACGTGACACACCTTTGATCGGAAGTTCCAGTAAAACACGCTGTGAGAAGACCAAGCCGCCTGTTAGGTTTAGGTTTTTCATCATGTTCTCAGGATAGACCGTTAGGTTAGCGATAACGTTATTCATTCGGTGAAGCATAAAGTCTGTCGTGATGAAGGCATCCGGTAGCCAGAAACGTTCTGTTGATGAGTGCGAGATATCACGTTCATGCCAAAGACTAACGTTTTCCATAGCAGGGTTTGCGTAGGCACGAATCATACGTGCAAGACCCGTTATGTTTTCTGTTAGAATGGGATTGCGTTTGTGCGGCATAGCAGAAGAACCTTTTTGTCCTTTTGCGAAGAACTCTTCGGCTTCATAAACCTCCGTTCTTTGAAGGTGTCTTACCTGCACGGCAAACTTCTCAACCGAAGAAGCTAGAAGTGCTAAGGCGGTAGCCAGTCTGGCATAACGGTCTCTATGAACGACTTGATTGGAACAAGGTTCCGGTTTGAGTCCAAGTTCAGCCATAGCATACTCTTCCAGTTCAAGCGGTGCATGAGCAAAATTACCCATCGCTCCGGAGATCTGTCCTACCGAGATAACTTCCATAGTCTGCTCAAGGTTTTCAAGATGACGTGCAACCTCATCATACCAAACAGCCAGAGTCAGACCAAAGGTAATCGGCTCACCGTGAATACCGTGTGAACGCCCCACCATCAAAGTAAATTTATGTTCTTCGGCACGCTTTTTAATCGACTCCATAAGCATCTTTACATCATCGATGACAATGTTTAAAGAGTCTCTCATCTGTAGTGCCACACCGGTGTCAACTGCATCAGAACTTGTCATACCGTAGTGGAACCATCTTGACTCTTCGCCCAAGCTCTCTGAAACACTCGTATTGAATGCAATCAGGTCATGTTTCGTAACTGCTTCGATCTCTTCAATCCGTTCTACTGAAAAGCTCGCATTTTTTACGATCTTGTCCGCGTCTTCTTGAGGAATCTTTCCAAGTTTTGCCCAAGCTTTTACCGCTGCTTTTTCTACTTCTAGCCATGCAGCATATCTTGCATGTTGTGTCCATTTTTCAGACATCTCTTCTCTGGCGTAACGTTCTACCATAATATGTACCTTGTTGGGGGAGTTTAATTAGAGAATGCTATCCAAGAGTGACTAATAAACGGATTAAACTCTATATATATTGGAAGTGTGGGTATGTTTCACGTGAAACATACTACAGAGCAGTCGATGCTGTTTTATTTGATAAGGACACGCTGGAGTATATTTCTTGTTTGATCTGTCTTAAAGATACTATCTATTCTAAAGACTCTATTCGTTATAATTTCACTATTAAATATCAAGGAAAAAGATGCCGTTTGTTCGAAAAAATTTTACTGTCAAAGAGAGAACAAAGGCATTTTTATTCCTAATGAACGAGATGGGTTATACTCAAAAAGAGGCACAACGTCTTATCGCCAAAGGAAGACTTGAAGTTAATGGTGAGGTCATGTCTCATACAGCGGGATATTTTGAGGGTAAAATATCCTTTATCTGTTTCGAGCCGGAGACGAGAGGTCTTAAACCTATATTTCAAACACAGGATTTTGCAATTTATGACAAACCATCAGGTGTGCTTGTACATCCTCAAAATAGACATACCCCTTATTCGATAATTGATGAAGCTAAATATGCTTTTGGCAGAGATGCCAACATCACTCATCGTATTGATCAGGAGACAAGCGGTCTGCTTCTGATTGCAAAGAATAAAAGATCAGAGCGTAGTTTAAAGATGATGTTTGAAAACCGTGAGATCAAGAAGGCTTACCTGGCGTTAGTGCATGGTAAGTTTCCTGAAGAACTTTATGTTGACGCTCCTCTGCTGCGGCGTGAAGATGAGAGTGCTATTGTTAGGATGGTTGTTAGAGTTAATGATGAAGGTAAGTCTTCACAAACAGCATTCAAACGTATCTGTTATTATCCTGATTTGAACATGAGTCTTGTAGAGGCTTCACCGAGAACAGGAAGACAGCATCAGATTCGGGTACATTTGTTTCACGTGAAACATCCGATAGTAGGTGACCCTATATACGGCCAGAAGGAGGAGGATATAGTACGGTTTTTGGACAGAGAGATTACAAAAGAAGAACGTATTAAAAAAAGCGGAGCAAGCCGTTTGATGCTCCATGCCAATCAACTCTGCTTTAAACATGGATCGGAGTACTGTATAAACTCCAAAGATGTTTTTGCGACAGATCCTTTATCCCAGTTAGGAGTGGAGTAGATATCTTTTTCTTTTTTCCTCTTTCAGTTTATCCAGATCGACAAGCAGATAACCGTCAATGGCATTGTTGAATTCGGGATCCACTCCGAAATCAAAAAACTTGGTGCCATCGTCCTCGCACAGTTCGCCGTACTGTTTATACAGGGTCGGCACGGAAACACCGAGGCTTTTGAGGTAGGATTTTAAGAGACGGAATGCTTCAGGGTATTCGTGTCCTTCAAAGATCTGATCGAGCTCACTCCTTGTATTGCGGGAGAGGATATAGGGGCGTTTAGCCTTAAACATTTTGCTTTGTGAAGGAAAATAACGTGAGTAGAAGTAGACCAGGGTGTCTTTGGCAAGCTTGGGGTAGCTGTTACTGATAGAGACGGGACCGTACATGTATTTTATATGAGGGTTATGGGCCAGGTAGGCACCGATGCCTTGCCAAAGGTAGTCGAGCGCACGTGATCCCCAATATTTCGGCTGAACAAAGCTTCTGCCTAGTTCTATAGCATGCTCGAGGGTATCGTCCAGACCCTGATCCATCTTGCAGAGCTCATTCATATACAGACCCTCTTTGCCCAACCAGGAGAGAATCCATGAACACTCTCCTATACGATAGGCGCCGACCACCTCCAATGCATCCTCGTCCCATAAGACCAAATGCATATAATATTCATCATACCTGTCCGTATCGCGTTTCGTACCCGTGCCCTCCCCGACCTTTCTAAAGGTGTATTCACGCAGACGGCCGATCTCTTTGATGACGGTTGAAGACTCTTCAGGGTCGATTAGATAAATATCCTTAGCATCCGTAGTGGAACCCAGGAGTTCACCGTTTTTAAGTTCGCTCCTCAGCTGCTGACGATCGACAGGACGGGAGATGGATTGTTCCGTCGGTAACAAGGTTTTTCTGTCTTTGGCAATACGATAAAGATGTTTTCTGAACAGACGTGCATACTGTTTAGGCTTTAGCATGCTGTTTTGAAAAGAGGCGGCCGGTATTATCTCACCTATCTTGAACTCCAAAGGCTTGTGTTTTTTTGAACGCATCATCTCATGGCCTAACAAAAAGGCACTCATCGGCTTATAGATAAAAGAGAGGGCATAGAACATAGAAGAGTTACGCGCATTGATATGAACAGGCAGAACAGGAGTAGAGCTGCGTTGCGCTATCTTGATAAATCCGCTTTTCCAGTGGCTGTCTTTGATACCGTTGATGGAAGCTCTGGAAACTTCGCCGGCAGGAAAAAAAATCACGAGTTCTTCATTTTCCAAGGCCTGGTCAATGGCTTGCAGAGATTCGCGGGTAAGCTTGCCGTGGATATTGTCGACAGGGATGAGAAGAGAAGAGAGTTGCGGTATATGTGAAAGCATCTGGTTCGCAACAATCTTGATCGACTTGTCTTGACGTGTATCGCTAAGCATCTTGATGAGGGTCAAGGCATCGGCAGCACCGAGAGGATGATTGGCGACGACAATAACCTTTCCGATGGCCGGAATGTTTTCAAGCTGTTTATGGTTTACCTTATAGGTAAGGTTTAGGTATTCCAAAACGGCTTCTACAAAATCCAGACCCTTAAGACGAGAATTGTTTTTTAAAAAACTGTTGACCTCGTTTTCATGAAAAAGTCTTTTTAAAAATGCGATTACCGGTCGCATCGCAATAGAAGGGATCTTATTATACAGACTTGGATAGGTATTGCGAACCATGTTTTCTATGCGTACCATATGTAGCCT
Source organism: uncultured Campylobacterales bacterium (assembly GCA_964014335.1). GTDB lineage: Bacteria > Campylobacterota > Campylobacteria > Campylobacterales > Sulfurimonadaceae. The sequence goes on from CAXGZT010000035.1 coordinate 6,990, forward strand.
TTGTGTAAAAATATTAAATAGAAGTCTAATTGCTACAGATTACATAATCAATACATTTTCACTACGAGAGTATTACGACAGAAATAAATCTGCATATTGACACTACTCTTATGGTAGAAGTGAGTTTTGTGCGTAAGTGCAAGAGCAGATGTGAATAAGAGATAAGCGAATCAAGACGTTTAAACCAATATATAAACAAGCATGATTTCAAACAGAGAAAAATGCGAGTATCCCCCTAAAAATAGGAGTATAAGGAGATTGCAATGCTCTCGGTTATAAAACGGATTGTAGCAATTTAAGGAAAAAATAAAGCATTTTTTATAAAAAATTAAGTCGATTAAATCCAATTTAAGTGAAAAACTTTTTAGACTTGTTCACACTTTAGAACAACGTGTGAATATTACACATCCGGAAAAAAAAACCGTATTTTATTGAGCTTGAAATTAAAATTAAGAGAGATAACTTATAAAAATATGAAGAATTTAGATTGAGGTCAAACTCTTTTAATTGGACTAAGAATGTTTGGGTATCATTTCAGCATAAACAGCCTCCCTGGTGTGTTGGCTGTTTTCTTCAGATACCGCAAACGCTTCGACAACTTATAAAATTACTTATCTGCTTCATTTTAGTGATATTATATTTATAGATTTATGTTACACTAATTCTCAGATAATAAGATAGATTAAAAAAAGGATTTGTATGATTAAAACGGCAGCATTAAGCACATTAGCAGTCAGTCTGGCAATGGGAGCGACATTGGCACAAGACGCAAGGAAGGCCGGTCTACTTCCTATTCCTAAAAGTGATGAAGAGATACGAAAGCTAGTTGATAACCCTAAGAACCCTATCACCGATGCAAAGGTCGAATTGGGGAAGATGCTCTATTTTGAGCCGCGTATCTCCAAAAGCGGTTTGATATCTTGCAATACCTGCCATAATCTCGGAACAGGAGGCGTTGACGGAGTAGCTGCGGCAATCGGGCATAAATGGACAGCCAACCCCCACCATCTGAACTCTCCGACTGTATATAATGCTGTCTTTTTTGATGTGCAGTTTTGGGACGGACGTGATCCGGACTTGGAAAAGCAGGCACAAGGTCCTATCCTGGCACCGCCTGAGATGGCAGCAAGCAAAGAAGATGTTGTCGCTACGGTTACTTCGATGCCTGAGTACGTCGCATCATTTCAACTGGCCTACGGAAAGGATGTAGAGATCGATTATGAAAAGATTGCCGATACGATTGCAACATTTGAGCGTACACTGGTAACACCGGCACCGTATGATGATTATCTTAACGGAGATGAGAACGCGATGACTAAAGAACAAAAAGAGGGACTGAAGACCTTTATAGACAAGGGGTGTACAACTTGTCATGCGGGAATAGCCTTAGGCGGCTATATGCAGGCCTTCGGTATCACCGGTGAATACAAGTATGCAGATATCGGAGACTTTAAAGGCGATAAAAGCGGTAGGGTAAAGGTCCCTACCCTGCGTAATATTACCGAAACGGCTCCATACTATCATAACGGTGCGATATGGACGCTCAAAGAGGCGATTGTAGAGATGGGACGCATTCAGCTGGGAGCGGAGATCACGGATGCGGAAGCGGCATCCATTGAGACATTCTTTCAGGCTCTGGAGGGCAGGAAGCCTGAAGTTGTCTATCCGCAACTGCCAAAAGCCTCGGCTTCTACGCCCAAGCCGGATATGAACTAGAAAATCAAGGTCTATATATGCTCAGTTTCCGGTTTTTGGACCGGAAACCCTTAAACGGATAGAGAACCATAAAATCATAACTGTTTTATGGCATAGAGAAGAGTCTCTTTTACTCATCCTCATCTTTTGAGAGAACCGCCATAATAAAGCCGCCTACTCCGATAAGAACGACAATGCTCAAAAATATGATTTGAAACAGATCTGTGGCTAACATTAAAACTCTCCCTCATTTTTTTCTTTCAGCTGTCCGCAGGCCGCAGAGATATCGATTCCCTTGGACTGGCGAATAGTACATAAAAGGCCGTGCTTGATAAGATATTCCTGAAACTTCACCATAGCGTCAAGACTAGGGCGTTCATAAGGGCTCCCGGGATAAGGGTTAAAGAAGATGAGGTTTACCTTCGCTTTGATGCCCGAAAGCAGCTTAACGAGCTTCTTGGCGGATTCAAGGTCATCGTTCTTATCTTTTATCACCAGATATTCAAACATCACACGTTTTCGCGTGTCAATAGGGAAACGCTTGACGGCTTCTATGATGGAGTCGATATTATGGGCCTTGTTCATAGGGATCAGCTCAGTTCTCAGTTCATCATCGACGGCGTGAAGGGAGATAGCAATGTGTACGCCCAAGTCCATCTCTCCCAGTTTGTCTATTTTGTTACTAAGGCCGGAGGTCGAAACAGTCTGACGTTTTCCTCCGATAGCCAGCCCCTCTTCTTCTTTAAAGATCTTTATGGCCGTGGCGAGGTTCTCCAGGTTGTCCAGGGGCTCACCCATTCCCATATAAACGATATTCATCCGTTTTGCCGCAGGGATATTATTGTCAATTTTGATGGCAAGAACCTGAGCGACGATCTCTCCCGGAGTCAAATTCCTCGTAAAGCCGCCCTTGGCGGTCAGACAGAAGGTACACCCTACCTTGCACCCTACCTGAGTGGAGACGCAGACCGTATATTTTGCTTCTGAACTCACTTCTCCGTCATCACCAAGCTCTTCCGGTTTCATAAGCAGTAAAACGGCTTCAACGGTTTTCCCGTCAGGAAGAGAAAAGAGGTACTTGATGGTACCATCATCGCTTAGCTCTTTTTTAACGATCTCAAGAGGCATCAGTATGTATTTTTCATCGAGCTCCTGACGCAATGTCTTAGGAATGTTCTGCATCTCGTCAAAGCTTTTCACATAGTTGTGATAGATCCAGCCATAGATCTGTTTTGCCCTGAAGGCAGGCTTGATGACTTGGGCCAGCTCTTCTTTCGTAAAGTCAAGAATGGTGGGTTTCGGCTCTGCCTGAAACATCGCTTCGCGACTGTCATGGCTTTTTTTCATGAGGTAAGCTCTTTGAGACGCTTGGCTACATGTTCGCTGAGCAGTTCTTTGGCCTTGGCGTGATTAGCAAGGAAGTCGGCGTGGGCATTTTCATTGGTAAAGTTTGTCACGCAAAAAACACCGCCGGCAGGGATACCGAACTCCTGGGCAATCCGAAGTACGGAAAAGAACTCCATGTTCTCGATACCGACCCCGAACTTCAAGTAATTTTTCGCCAGTTCTGCGTCGGTAGAGATATAGTTAGAAGAGTTGACAACAACGTCTTTTGTGCCTTCTATGTTTGTCGTGACGACATTATCCAGAGGCGTGTAAGCCTTGTTTTCCAAAAATGCCAGTTCGATATTGGAAGCGGTCTTCGACTCTACGATATCAAAAATATTTTTGTGGCCGTAAGAACCGGCTGTTCCGACAAAAAGTATAAATTCGGGTTTGTCAAAAAGACATAAGCGCGTAAGGTTCATCGCCATCTCGACGAGACCGACGCCCATAGGCGTCGCAAAGTTGAAGGTCTCGTTGTTTCCTGCACAGATAATCATAATTATAGCCTTACGGGGATATTTTGGTCGTGAAGATAGTGTTTTAGATCCATGATATCAATCTCTTTATAGTGGAAGATAGAAGCGGCCAGGGCAGCATCAGCCCCATGTTCAAAGGCCTCTTTTATATGTTCCATGGTCCCTGCTCCGCCGCTGGCGATGACGGGAACATCGACCAGTTTGCTGATCTGCTCCGTGATAGGAATATCAAACCCCGCCTTGGTTCCATCGGCATCCATAGAGGTGAGGAGTATCTCCCCTGCTCCACGATCTACAGCCTCTTTAGCCCAGTGAAGGGCATTTATACCCGTATCGACCCGTCCGCCGTTGAGGTAGACATTATACTGGTCGCCTGTTCGTTTGACATCGATAGCGACAACGATACATTGGGCGCCAAAACGTTTGGCCCCTTCGTTGATCAGCTCGGGACGCTTGATGGCGGCAGAGTTTAGACTGACCTTGTCGCATCCGACATTCAGGAGTTTATAGATATCCTCAAGTTTACGGATCCCGCCACCCACCGTTAGGGGGATAAAGACCTCTTTTGCAACCTGCTCGACAATGTCAACGATAGTCTCTCTGTTGTCACTGGATGCGGTGATATCTAAAAAAGTCAGCTCATCGGCACCCTCTTCGTTGTAGCGTTTTGCCACTTCAACGGGATCGCCGGCATCTTTGAGTCCGACAAAATTAACGCCTTTGACAACGCGTCCGTCTTTGACATCAAGACAAGGGATGATACGTTTTGCAAAATAGTCCATACTTAGTCCATAGTTTTTATATAAACGCGATTATAGTAAAAATTGCCTTATGAAGGGTTTGAATATTTTAGATAATCTTTTATCTAGTCCAGCAGCTTCGTCTTTGCTATCCCAGCCTTGGAGAAGGAGATAAAGAGCGTCTTTTCGCTGCGGTTCAGTGTGGAGCTGAGGGCGGAAGCATTTTTATTCTCCAGCCTATAGGTGCTGATATGTTTCAAGTCTTTGGGGTCTTCCGTGTTGATATAGTAGACACCGTCGTCCAGAGCGGAAACATAGAGCTTTTTTCCATCTTTGGAGAGCAGAAGGTGATAGGCATATTTGGGAGTTTGGCATGTTGATATAAGCGATATGTTTTGATCTTCTGAGATATCGAGTACGTGGACACCGTTGTCTCCCGATGCGACATAGGCCCTCTTTTTGTCCGGGGATAATACAACATGGTTCGAGCCGTCCTCCAGGGGAAAGTTCAAGATCTCTCTGGGGTTTCCTATGGTCGTGATATCCAATACGCTGAATCCTTGTGCATGGGCAAGATAAAGTCTTGAACGCTTGTCGTCGAGGGCAAGATGGTTGATCTGCAGACACCGGATGTAGTGTGCGAGGATCCTGAAATCCTCTTTGTTAGAGATATCCAAGATACTCAGCCCTTTTTTCTCTCGAACAATAAAGATCCTGTTGTCGTCAGGGGAGGAGATCGAACTTATAGTCCGCAGCTTAGAATATGCCCCCTTTTGGAGCGGAGCTGTCGGGCGGCTGACATCCAAGACGGTAAAGCCGTTATTGAGACCGCTGAGGTAGAGGTACTCTCCCGAGGCGGAGGATGATATGTCCACCAGCCGACAACTCTCATCATGAAAGTCGAATGAGGCAGCCTCTGAAGCTTCTGCGAAGTTCTTGATATCGATACTCTTAAAGCAGTACTCTCCCTCGGCAGTATAGGCAAACTCCTCATCTTTGGAAAGCAGGAGTTTATGGCTTGTACCGCCCGTAGAGTAGACGGCTTTAACAGGATGGACCTTCGGCATATGTCCTTTGACATAATCCATCAACTCAGGATCAGACTCTAAAGTCATATAGAAGGTGTCCAAAACAGGAATCTTTCCGCGCGTTCTATAGGCTACATAATAGGCCATCGCGCGCTTTCGGATGATGCTGTTTTGCAGGAGGGAATCCAAACCGATGTTGATAATACGGGCAAACTCCTTGTAATCATTGGCATCGATGCTTTTAAGAAGATAGCCGTTGACAATACGCATGATCTCATCATGCTCTTTTTGAAGTTCCCTCAAACCTTTGAAATACCTCTGTTTCGCCTCTTTGCTCGCTTCCGGGTTTTCTTCTATAGACCTTGCAAGGCTTAATAGCTCTCGTGCATGTATATGATACTGCGTCGACTTGTCACTCACTTTTACAAAGCTGGAAAACCTCCTGATGACTTCGCTTGCCTGATACAGAGGTGTTCCCAGCTGAGCAAAAAGTTTCGGGTACTCATCCGCCATAGAGAGAAGGATAAGAAGAGAGGATATAAAAAATATACGGATCATGATTTGCCTAAAAAAGTATTATCGATAAGTTAATGGACTATTATAGGGACTTAACTCTTAAAAAACAGAGAGTTCCAATACAAAGTCAACCACCTTCTCCTCGGGCATCTCGCAAGGCTTTAAGAGACCGTTTTTGCTGAAAGTTGACATCGTAAGTCCCATCTTTTAGGGCTAGAAGCTTTTGATGAAAGGTTTTATGCACTCAATATCCCCTTTGTCGCGTAGGCGATGGTATAAACACTCTGTTTCAGGCTAAAATCGCATAAACTTTACTGGAAAAGGTATAATTTCTTTATGAAAGTAATTATTGATCTAATAGAAGATATACGTACCGCGATAGATAACGACAGAAGCTTTTCCCTGGGCGCTATGGGATTGAAAGAGGGGGAAAGCGGAGAGTACACCCCCTCATGGCAGAGCAGTATCAGCTCTTTCAGGCTTGATGAAAAAGCCAAAAAACTGTTTCTTTTTCTTGGAAAGGAGAAAGCTCTGGACATCGGAACGCTCCTGGACAGATTGGATGCACTCGGTAACGAGATGATGATGTATGAGCTCTGTCTCTCCTATTCCAAAGAGAATGAACGTATAGATAGCGCTTTGGTCGGATTTGGAGAATCTTTTGAGGATAAAAAATATCTTCTTTTTGTTTCCGAGTAGAGGGAAAAAACAGCTTAGCGAACGGTTCCGTCAATCGTACGGCCTGAGACTGAAAACTTGGTCTTTGCCGTTCTGTTTGGCATAGTAGAGCTCTTTATCTACCTTGCGTATACATTCTGACATCAATCTGTCATCGATTTTCGCATCTGCATCCGGAGTGATCTCTATGACTCCGAAGCTCGCAGACATCGCTCTGGAGAGATCATCTTGTTTCTGTAAAAGATGTGTAGAGACTCTTAGTTTTTCGGCCAGTCTGAGAGCGTCAACAAGTTCTGTTGTAGGCAAAATAAACAAAAACTCTTCACCGCCGTATCGGATAACAAAATCAGATTCACGCAGGTTGCTCATGACCATCGAGCCAAAAGATTTCAGTACCCTGTCTCCTTCAACGTGACCGTAAGAATCATTAACCAGCTTAAAGTCGTCCAAGTCTGCCATGATCAGACAAAATCTTTTTTCGACAGCTCTTGATATCTCATACTGGGTGGAAAAGATATGAAAGAGAAGCTGTCGGTTCAAGGTGCCGGTCAGAGGGTCCTTTGATGCCGTGGCCTGAAAACGGATATTATTGATGATGGACAGTTCCACACCGATCGAGAGGGAGAGAAGTTCGGCTTTTTTCAGAAGGAGCATAAGCACGTGAAAATCAATAGGCGTATTGAGAACACCGAGCTCAATTTTTTTTCCGAGGAAGTGCAGATTCTTATGCAGGGCGATAAATTCGTTTAAAATAGTTTTATCCGTTATAATCCCCTGCGTACCGGAGTCTAACCACTCGCCGACGACGCATTTTTCGGGATGCAGTTCAGGCATCTTGCTCACATCGACATTTCTGAGCGCGGAAATAAGTTGGTCAAGCCAGAGCAGGTGGGCTTCATACAGGTAAAGTGCATTATTGTCGGGAAGCCTGCCTATGCTCTTCATACGAATCTCGTTAAACTTCACTAATTTGTCGAGTTCAAAGTTGAGATAGCTTTGTGCAATGCAGTTTTCTGCCGCGTTGATCATTTTATAAAACTTTCCGGCCATTTCACTTGAAGCGTGTTCAAGCAGTTCGGCCAAAAGCTTTTTTTTGAAAGAGGTGAGGGTCTCTATCGCTATGATGTAAGGAACATTCGCCTGAATATCAAAGTCGGCCGTCTTTTTTGCCGCTCTTTTTATCTCTTCAAGATTTAAGTCTTTAAAAGCGTTCAGCAGTTCTGTCTCCTGGTCGTAAAAGAGTTGGGCATCCTTCTCGTTGGAGAAGAAGATATAGCACTCATTCCTTGAGTGTTGCTCTTTATACATTTTGATCGTCTCGTCTATGCTGTTAGCAAGAGAATCGTATTCAAATGACATGACAAATCCTTCTGTTTATAGTGTACTTGAGCTTGAATGAAATTAGACTGAACAAAAGGGATTACGGTTTATCTATCGGGAAAACAGAGAGCTCCTTAAGCTAAGTTTTTTTATACTTTGACATGACGAAGATACTCTCACTCATCCTGATACTGTTGCTAAGCTCCTGTGCTTCAAAAAAACCGGGGGTAGAGCCCTCTTTTGCAGTTTATCCTTACGACTTTTATGAAAAGTTCAATCTTCGTACCATAATTAGCTCTTACCGAGGTTATCTTCAGGCGTATTGCGCTTCCTACCCCAAAGACTTTTTTGAGCAGCATGAGATAGGCACGGCTGACAGCAGAATACTTTTCTTGGAAAACGAAGAGAAGATATTGCTCTTTGAAATGGTCTCGTATAACCAGGTCATGATAAGTGATCGGACAAAAGACAATTCGTACAAGTCCAAGTCCCTATATACCTTCTATTATAATGAAGAACATGATGATTTCAGAACAGATGAATTTTTTATACCAAAAAAAGAGGGATGCAAAAACGACGACAGGCTGTTGGAACGCCCGTAGAAACAGAAGGGTTCCATGTAGAGCCTGCCTTTTTCGTCTTTCCCTGGTCCAATAGTATTTTATGCCAGGGGTGTAGATTTATGCTGGGGAATCGGCTAAAGTGTAGAGAAGACCCAAAATGGGCATATTTTATAAAAACTTATAATAGAATGAGTTAGTTTTAAGCCAAAAAAGATAGAATTTACACAATCTATGCTTATTCTAAGCCCTTTTTCGCTATCCTTCCATCTATATGAATAAAGATGTAGTTGCTAAAAAGAAGTTTGGACAGAACTTTCTCATTGATGAAAGTGTTGTAAGAAGAATAATCGAAGCGATGCCCAATAATGATAATATCATTGCAGAAATTGGGCCTGGCTTAGGTGATTTGACTAAACATTTAGTGAACGTCAAAAGCGTTATTGCTTTTGAAGTGGACACCGATTTGTGTAAGCTCCTTAACGAGGAATTTAAAGAAGAAATAAATACCGGCTCCTTTGAGCTTCGCTGCGGCGATGTGCTCGAGGCCTGGAAGACCAATCTGCTTAATGAACAGTATGATCTAGTGGCGAATCTGCCCTATTATATTGCAACGAATATTATTTTAAAAGCATTGGCCGACCCTTATTGCAACTCTTTGCTCGTTATGGTTCAGCGCGAGGTCGCAGAGAAGTTCTCTGCCCAACCTGGCGATAAAGACTTTGGTTCCCTCTCCGTCATAACCCAGACGGTAGGAGATGCCAGCATTGTTATTGAAGTACCGCCTGAAGCGTTTAACCCGCCACCGAAGATCCATTCGGCTGTGTTGAAGATCGTTAAACGTGAAAGTCGCAGTATGGACACGGGATTGGAAGATATGTTGCGTGTGGCTTTTGCTCAGCCGCGCAAGACTCTGCTTAAAAATCTCTCCGCCGTGTATGACAAAGAAGAAGTCACTAAGGCTTTGGAATCTATGAGCTTGATTCCCACAATTCGTCCGCATCAAACAACAACGTCTGATTATCACCAACTCTATAAGAAATTACCAAGGAGTTTGGATGGAAGAGAACAACACAACAACAAGCGGGACAGAAAGTCGTCCTCAAAACGAAAATAGAAACAGACGCCCTCAGGGCAACAGAAGCCGTCGCCCGCAAAGCGGTAACAGAAAACCTCAGGAAAAAAATACCGACGGAAACGTACCGGCCAAAGTGGTAGATGGTAACAAGGCTGAAGGTGCAAATCGTCAGGGCGGTAATCGTCAAGGCGGAAACCGTAATCGTCAGGGTGGTGGAAACAAAAATCGCTACCGTCGCGGATTTAATCCGGGCGGTGTCCCTGCGGACAAACTGCTTAAAGAGTGTGTGGTCAAAAATCAAGAAGTTCATAAAGAGCGTCTTAACCCTCACCATAAACTTGACCTTAACACCAAGGCAAAAGTACGCATAACGCCTCTGGGCGGTCTAAATGAGATCGGCGGAAATATCACCGTCATCGAGACCGAAAAGGAAGCGATCCTTGTCGATATCGGGATGTCTTTTCCGGATGAAGAGATGCACGGCGTTGATATCCTGGTTCCCGATTTTTCCTATATCCGCGAGATCAAAGACAAGATCGTCGCCGTGATCATTACGCACGCCCACGAAGACCATATCGGTGCGGTACCCTATTTCTACAAAGAGATGCAGTATCCATTGTACGGAACGGCTTTTCCATTGGCGATGATCGCAAACAAATTTGATGAACACCATATCAAGCAGTATAAATCTTTCTTCCGTCCTATCGAGAAACGCAAGGTCTACAAGATCGGTAATGATTTTGAGATAGAGTGGATGCATATGACCCACTCTATCATCGACTCTTCATCTTTGGCGATCACGACGGAAGCGGGTACGGTCATCCACACGGGTGACTTTAAGATCGATCATACCCCGGTCGACGGCTATCCTGCAGACCTTCACCGTCTTGCCCATTACGGGGAGAAGGGTGTTTTATGCC
>CAXGZT010000036.1:0-16522 GCA_964014335.1 uncultured Campylobacterales bacterium
AGCGTCAGATGTGTATAAGAGACAGACCTTAAACTATGTCTTTCAACGAATGGTCTTGAGTTGCCGGCATTTGTAGACGAGATGGTGAAATATGACATCGATCATATTACTGTAACGATCAACTCGGTTGATACGACGGGTGAGATCGGTTCGCAGATCTATCCTTGGATCTTTTACAACAACAAACGTTATTATGGAAAAGAAGCATCTCAGATTCTTTTGGAACGTCAGTTAGAGGGTATGAAGAAGTGTGTAGAGAAGGGTATTTTGATTAAAGCAAATTCTGTTTTGATCCCGGGTATAAATGATAAACACTTGCCGGAAGTTTCTAAAAAGCTTAAAGAGATCGGTGTCTTCTTGCACAATATCATGCCTATCATTTCAGAGCCGGAATACGGGACGAAGTTCGCACTGGATGGTGTGCCAAGTGCAACAGATCAGCAGCAGATGGAAGTGCAAGAAGCCTGTGGTATGGATATGAAGCTTATGCAGCACTGTAGACAGTGTCGTGCAGATGCTGTAGGCCTTATCGGTGAAGACCGTGGTGCAGAATTCACCAAAGAGAAGTTTGCAAACATGACATTTGATGCCTTAGAGACCCACTATGACGTAGATGGACGTAAAGATGCCCACGCAAAGATCGAAGAGTTCAGAGGCTTTTTGGATGCAGCGAATGAGCGCGTTCGAAAAGAGAAAGAAGAGCTTGCAAGTGATGGTCAGACTATTCTTGTTGCGGTCACGACAGCCGGTGAAGGTATGATCAACCAGCACTTTGGTTCGGTAAAAGAGTTCCTGATATATGAAGCTGGTGACAGAGGTATCCGTTTTATCCACCACCGCAAACTTGATTATGAGTACTGTGCAGGACCGGATGGGGCCAATCCGATGGAACCGATCCTGGAAAAACTGAAAGACTGTAAACTTATACTTACCGCTAAAATCGGAGGGTGCCCTCAGGATGACCTGAAAGCTGCAGGCTTGATCGCAGACCAATCCTATGCGTATGAGCCGATAGAAGCATCTGTACTGAAAGCGACAAGAAAGTATTTTAACCTTCCTGAACAGTTAGAAGCGAACTAGTAGTCAACATGGCACTGATAAACGACACGACACTTAGAGACGGAGAACAGGCCCCTTATGTTGCCTTCAATACAGATGAGAAACTCTCTATTGCCAGAGGCCTGGCGGCCTGCGGTGCAGATGAGCTTGAAGTGGGTATTCCGGCAATGGGCAAGCGTGAAAAAGAGGATATCAGGGAACTGGTCTCTTTAGGCCTGAATACACGTCTGATGACCTGGAACCGTGCCAAAGAGAGTGATCTAGTGGCATCTCTGGAGTGTGGTGTGGGTGCTGTTGATCTTTCAATTCCTGTTTCAGACCTTTTGATCGATGTTAAGTTCAAAGGGGACAGGTCTTTTATGCTGGAGGAACTTGCGCGTGTTGTGACTCTGGCAAAATCTGAAGGACTCTTTGTCTGTATAGGTGGAGAGGACAGCTCTCGCGGCTCGTATGAGTTTATTCAAGAAGTCATGCACTTAGCCAAAGAGCTGGGTGCAGATCGTTTTCGTTATTGTGATACGGTAGGTATTTTGACACCCACGCAGACCTTTAGAGAGATCTCTGCTTTGACATCCCTAGAACTCCTTCCAATAGAGATGCACACGCATAATGATTTCGGTCTTGCCAACGCCAATGCCCTTAGCGGTCTGGACGCGGGTGCCGTCAGTGTCAATACAACGGTAATCGGCTTAGGCGAGAGAGCAGGCAATGCCTCTTTTGAGCAGATCTCCATGGCTATGAAACATCTGTACGGGGAGGAACGCAGTCTGAATGCCTCTGGTATGCAGGCATTGGTTGCTTTAGTCGCCGATGCTTCGGGCATGACCCTCTCACCAAATGCCCCTATCGTGGGTGAGCATATCTTTGCACATGAGAGTGGTATTCATGCCGATGGTATGATGAAAGACCCGCATGCCTATGAGCCTTTTGATGTAGCTGAGGTTGCCAGTGAAAGGGAGTTCCCTATCGGCAAACATTCGGGTACAGGGACGATTCTGTATCATCTGAAAGAGCTGGGTATCTCAGCTGAAAAGCATACCTTAAAGAAGCTACTTCCGCGTATCCGAGAGATTGTCACCTCTCGAAAACGGGTGCTAAATGATCATGAATTGCTTACTTTGTACAGGGAGAGTCTATGTTTATAGGATGGTTGAAGTTTGCAGATGTAAGTGAGTTGGTCAGTATAGCCGAAGAGGTAGGCTGGTTGGTCGATGGCTATCATATTAAACTGATGATGATGCATTCGCCTCACCTGTGTTATGGCGCATATGAGGATGGAAAGCTTGTCGGTGCGGTGATGGCGATCGAGTTTGAACACTCTGCTCAGCTTAAGTACTTTATGGTCAAAGAAAAGTACCAAAAGCAGGGCACCGGAAGACGCCTTTTTAATACCCTGCTTAGCGCATTGGACGATAAGTACAAATCGGTTTATCTGCATGCCAACCCGGATCTTGTCCCGTTTTTTCAAAGTTACGGATTTGAATCAAAGATGGAGGTAGGCCGTTTTATTAATGTAGGCAAGGTGCCTCCTTTCAGTTTTACCAATGCGCATGCCAAAGAGCTTGACGGAGACAACTTTGAGTCTGTCATCACGGCTATTGACAAAGAGACCTTTTGTGAAAACAGAATGGACTTCTTATTTGACGAGATGGAGCGAAACAGCTCTTTAAAGTTCACCCTTAAAAACGGTTTTCAGCATTCCAGTGTCGTAAATGCCCGTCATGTCTATCTTGGGCCATGGCAGGTCAGAGCAGGACATGAGGACGAAGCCGAGAAGATGATGCAGGGAGTCCTCTACTTTAGAGGCTTGAAACGTGTTGTTGCCGATGTTCCGCTGGGAGCGAAACATGTGGTAGATCTATATGAGCGTTACCATTTTCAGAACAAACAACGCTTCGTGCATATGGCGCGGGGGACAAAGTGCGATGTTCGTTTTGAAAATATATACGCCTTTTCATTATAAGGATAGAAGATGTGTTTATTGCAGATGAAAGTTGGAGACATGGCGGCAGTTGACGCTATCAATATTCAGGGTGCTTTGAAGCACCGTTTGAACGCTTTGGGAGTGACACGCGACTCAGAAATATGTATCAAAAACTATGGCTGGTTTAAGAGTACGGTACAGATCATGATCAATCGAACGCTTATTGCACTGCGTAAAGACGAAGCGGAACTGATCGAAGTTCACAAGATTTAATTCAACAGAAGGATGTAAGATGTCAGAAGAAGCAAAAGCAATGAAAAAAGAGTTGGCAAAGCGTAAAAGAATGGCTGTAGAGATTGCCTCGGAGATCCACGATATCGTCGAAGATACACTATGGACGGACTACACAAAAATGCCAGAACTAAGCGAAAAACTTATCGCTGCCGTACAAGAGGCGAACGACTTCAAAGCAGAAAACGGCTTATAGCCTTTTTACGGGTATCCCTGAGTACCCTTCTATATGAATGCTTGCATGAGCCTTGATATAGAACAGCAAAGGACATAAGAGGATGAGAGGGAAAGAGGAGATTCTTGGTTTGGAGGTGTGCGAGTGCGGTGAAAAAAACGTAGCACAGGCGATCGAGATCTTTCAAAACAGCTCTCTGCCTTTTAAAAAGGCCAAAAAACTCGTTACTGAGTGTAACAGGTCCTGCTGCCGCGCTGCCTTGTTAAAACTGTACGATATGAACCAGTTTGGCAGTTTTGACCTGGATGAGATTGAGAGTATAATCCAACAACGTCTGGATCGTCTCAAACGTTTAGCACAGGAGTCTTGAATGGATGCAGGAAAATGGAAAGAGTTGAAGTCTTGGTTAGTGAAAAACCAGGCCATTGATGCATCTGTACACAAAGCTTCTGAAATCAAACGTCTTGATCTCAGCGGCTTGTCTTTAGAGGAGTTACCGGATAGTTTCAGCCTGCTTACAGACCTGGTCGTATTAAACCTTTCTAATAACAGACTGCATGGGCTTCCCGGTTCGATGTGTTCACTTCATAAACTTCATAATTTGGATATTCGCCGCAACCGTTTTGAGTCTCTGCCACCTATACTAAAAGAGTTGAAACTGGGTTCGCTGAATGTCAGTGCCAATAAGATAAGCGACATCTCTGTGCTCTCAGACTGTAAAGGCCTGCGCGTCTGTGATCTGAGCTTTAACAATCTATCTGACCTTGGAAACGGGTTTTCAAAAAAGAATGAGCTGCGCACACTTAATCTCTCCGGAAATTTTTTTAAGAAGATACCTGAAAATATGGAAAACCTAAGAGGGCTTCAGCGGCTTAATCTCTCGCAAAATATGATTTCTGAAGTTTCAAGCGATCTCTCTTCTCTGAGTGAACTTATTAATCTCAATCTTTCGGACAATAAGATAGTCAAGATAGATGAGAGTCTCTATACCCTGCCGCTGGAGGATATAGAACTCTCTGCCAATGCGATTACAAGCTTGGAGCTTAGCGGACTTGAAGAGCTTGAGCGTTTGAGCCTGGATGAGAACCCTCTCTCACGGATCTATATCAGTGATGACTTTGCACCCTGCCTGCAGGAGTTCTCTTGTGACAGCTGCTATCTGGAGAGTTTTATTGAGTTTAACTCAAGGAAACTGGAATCACTCTGCCTCTCATCCAATAAGATCAGTTCTATTCCCGAGAATATAGGGCAGTACAGCAACCTCACTAAACTTGACATCGACAACAACACGATTGAAGAACTGCCTTATGAGATGACCAACATGACACGTCTTCAGACCCTCTATATTGGGGGAAACCCTTTAAGTAAAGAGGCAAAAGAGGTGATAAAGATACTAAACCCTGACATATGTGATATCAATATGAAAACGGGTATCACTATAGAAAAAGCGCAGACAGATGATTTGACGCAGATGGCAGGGCTTCTGGGTGTCTTGTTTGCGATCGAAAAAGACTTCGGTATCGATTTTGACAAACAGCTCTCAGGTATTACCAAGTTGTACAGGTACGAAGGAGCCGATCTTTTGGTGGCAAAGCATGAGGGAAAGGTCGTGGGAATGGTGACAATGCAGCGTCTGATCTCCAGTGCTGCCGGCGATTATATCGGACAGATCGAAGACCTGGTCGTTTATGAAAAGTACAGAAAAATGGGTGTAGGGTCGCGTCTGGTCAATAAGATCCGCTTTATCGCTTTGGAAGAGTATGGATACAAACGTGTTCAGCTTGCAGCCGATATGGACAATACCAATGCACTCGGTTTTTATACCCGTCGAGGCTTTCGCCGTACCAATCTAAATGTTTTTCATTTGGCGAAGTAGGGCTACTATCTGCGACAATTTCCTACATCTGCAAATTTTAAAACTCGAGTTTTTATATACCAAGTTACCTTACAATCCCCGGCAAAATGCCTAAATAAGGAAGTTGTCGTTTCATGCATAATTCATTCTTACAAATTTGTACTCTTTGTAGTATAAAATGGATTTTGTCACTTTTTGTCGCGGGAAAAACCGAGAATGGAGCTTGCAACTGTTGGGATGAAGTATATGATGCTGGTAAGAACATAGGGTTTTTCCAACATCTACAAGCAAAGGAGAAAAAATGGCTGAACTTCGTCAAATTGCATTCTACGGAAAAGGTGGGATTGGTAAATCAACTACATCTCAAAACACGTTGGCTTCTATGGCTCATTATTTTGATAAAAACATTATGATTGTTGGATGTGACCCGAAAGCAGATTCAACACGTCTTATTCTACATGAAAAAGCACAAAATACTATTTTACAGCTTGCTGCAGAGATGGGTACAGTTGAAGACCTTGAGCTTGAAGATGCATGTAAACCGGGTGCGGGTATGTTTGCTCCTGATGCTCCGGGCGGTTGGATTAACTGTACTGAGTCTGGTGGTCCGGAACCAGGTGTTGGTTGTGCGGGTCGTGGTGTTATTACAGCAATCAACTTTCTTGAAGAAGAAGGTGCTTATGAAGAAGAAGGTCTAGACTTCGTTTCTTATGACGTACTTGGTGATGTTGTATGTGGTGGATTCGCTATGCCGATTCGTGAAGGTAAAGCACAAGAGATCTATATTGTTATGTCAGGTGAGATGATGGCTATGTATGCGGCAAACAATATCTCTAAAGGTATTTTGAAGTATGCGAACACTGGTGGAGTACGTCTTGCAGGTCTTATCTGTAACGCTCGTATGACTGACCGTGAGTATGATCTTGCATGGGCATTGGCTCGTGAACTTGGAACTCAGATGATTCACTTTGTACCACGTAATAATATTGTTCAGCATGCTGAGCTACGTCGTATGACAGTTGTTGAGTATAGCCCACAATCAGATCAGGCTCTTGAGTATAAAGAGCTTGCTCGTAAAATCATCAACAATGACATGAAAATCATTCCAACTCCACTTGAGATGGATGATCTTGAAGACCTTCTTATGGAATATGGTCTTGAGGAAGAAGCTGATGAAGAAAATGTTGGTAAGGCAGCAGAAGCATAAGTCTACCGTCCAATTGATATAGGTTTAATGGCTGATTAGTTGTTCCCTTCGGGGAACCAAACATTCTCATAATGAAAAGAAAAAAAAGAAAAAGCAGGAGAATTACATGTTTATTTTAGGTTTCCACTTCCCAGCAGATATGGGTAATACAGTTCCGGACGATGCAGTTGTTGCAAAGTTGGATGAAGCAGATGTTGATACAAGCGATATCAATGAGATCAAGATGGTGAGCGAGTCTCACGGTGTTAAAGAAGAGCTTTCTTATACGAACAAAGATACATTCATGTTCAAAGCGTTGGCGCACTATATCAAAACAGCACCAACTGATTATATGGTCTATACAAACCGATACCAGATTTCTGAGCTTTCTAAGCGTTTAGATTCTGATGATGAGACGATGGCTCTTTGTAAAAAATTCGACTCAATGGCACATTTCAAGGTAGCAGCAGCATAAGTTGTGACTACAGCTTAAACATGACCATCTCGGTTATGTTTTTATTTTTATTTGCATTGTGCAGATAACTACACGTCCCAAGGGACATATAACTAGGTACTGAGCGGTTTAAAGCGAAGATCCTCGAAAAAAACATTCCCTTAGGGATTAAGAATATTGATTAATCATTGAGATTACAAGAATTACTATATAAAAGGAGACTATTATGGGTCCAGAAGCGTTAGAAGCGAAACAGAAAGCAGCCATTGAAGAGGTACTAAAAGCGTATCCTGCCAAAGCTGCTAAAAACCGTGCTAAACACTTAGGTGTTGGTGCACCAGAAGACGAAAGTCAAAAAACATGCGGTAACGTCCGTTCGAATAAGAAAACTGTTCCGGGTGTAATGAGTCAACGTGGTTGTGCTTATGCTGGTTCAAAAGGGGTTGTATGGGGTCCTGTAAAAGATATGGTTCATATCTCTCACGGTCCTATCGGTTGTGGTCAGTACTCACGTGCAGGTCGTCGTAACTACTATATCGGTACTACTGGTGTTGATACTTTCGTTACGATGAACTTCTCGTCTGACTTCCAAGAGAAAGATATCGTTTTTGGTGGGGATAAAAAACTTGATGTATGTTTCCACGAGATCGATGAGCTTTTCCCATTAAACAACGGTATCACAGTTCAGTCTGAGTGTCCGATTGGTCTAATCGGGGATGATATCAATGCGACGTCTAAGATGTACGCTAAAAAAACAGGTAATACGATCGTCCCTGTAAACTGTGAAGGTTTTCGTGGGGTTTCTCAATCACTAGGACACCACATCGCAAATGATACGGTTCGTGATTATGTCTTTGATGGAAACATCGATACTCTTGGTGATGCGATTGAACAGACAGATTATGATGTAGCGATAATCGGGGATTATAACATTGGTGGTGATGCCTGGTCAAGTCGTATTCTTCTTGAAGAGATGGGTCTTCGTGTTGTTGCACAATGGTCTGGTGATGCGACGATCAAAGAGATGGCGGCTACGCCAAAAGTTAAGTTAAACCTACTTCACTGTTACCGTTCAATGAACTACATCTCTCGTCACATGGAAAAAGAGTACGGGATCCCTTGGGTAGAGTACAACTTCTTCGGTCCAAGCCAGACGATTAAGTCTTTACGTAAGATCGCTGCATTCTTTGATGAAGGTGTTCAAGCGAAATGTGAAGAAGTCATTGCTAAGTATCAACCGATGATC
The DNA here is from genome assembly GCA_964014335.1 of uncultured Campylobacterales bacterium. Classification (GTDB taxonomy): domain Bacteria; phylum Campylobacterota; class Campylobacteria; order Campylobacterales; family Sulfurimonadaceae. The sequence goes on from CAXGZT010000036.1 coordinate 8,191, forward strand.
GATGCAGTAACTGAGAAATACCGTCCACGTCTAGAGGGCAAACAAGTTATGTTGTTTGTCGGTGGACTACGTCCTCGTCACGTTATCGGTGCTTATGAAGACCTTGGTATGGAAGTGATCGGTACAGGTTATGAGTTCGCTCATGATGATGATTATAAACGTACTAAAGATGAGATCTTCCGTTCAACAGTCATCTATGATGACGTTAATGAGTATGAGCTTGAAGCCTTTGTTAAACAACTTGAGCCGGATCTTGTAGCATCAGGTATTAAAGAGAAATATGTATTCCAAAAAATGGGTCTGCCTTACCGTCAGATGCACTCTTGGGATTATTCTGGTCCTTATCACGGATACGATGGTTTTGCTATCTTCGCTGCAGATATGGATCTTGCGATTAACTCACCAGTTTGGGGTCACTCAACTGCACCATGGGATAAAGAAGGAGAAGCGTAATGCAAGAAGTCGATAATATAATGAATGGTCAGAAACTCTTTCAAAGACCAGAGTACCAAAAAGTACTTAAAGATAAAAAAGAGTTCGAAGGTGGCTATGGTGCTACCAACCCAGAAAAAGTAAAAGAGATCGCAGAGTGGACTAAGACATGGGATTACCGTGAGAAAAACTTGGCTCGTGAAGCGATTACGGTCAACCCGGCAAAAGCATGTCAACCTCTTGGGGCGGTCATGGTTGCACTTGGTTTTGAAGACACTATGCCATACGTACATGGTTCTCACGGTTGTGTGGCGTATTTCCGTTCATACTTTACACGTCACTTTAAAGAGCCGACACCATGTGTATCTGACTCTATGACGGAAGATGCAGCGGTATTTGGTGGGCTTGTGAATATGAAAGACGGTTTGAAAAACTGTGCGGCACTATACAAGCCACAGATGATCGCTGTCTCTACAACATGTATGGCAGAAGTTATCGGTGATGACCTTTATGCCTTTGCTACTGCGGCGAAAGAAGAAGATGGTGGTGAGTACCTTCCAGAAGATTATCCTATTACTTATGCACACACACCTTCATTTACAGGTAGTCATATTACGGGTTATGACAACATGATGCACGGTATCATGTCTCAACTGACTGATGGTGTGGAAGAGAATAAAAACGATAAGATCAATATCATTCCTGGTTTTGAGACTTATATCGGTTCTATTCGTTCGGTTAAATCTATCGTTGAATCATTTGGTGCCGAATACACTATGCTTGGAGATCACTCTGATCAGTGGGATATGCCAGCAGGTGAGTACTCAATGTTCCAAGGTGGTACGACAATAGCAGACGCTAAAGATTGTAGGAACTCAAAAGCGACGATCTCTTTACAAAAATATGCAACGGTGAAAACTATGAAAATGGTTAATAAACGTTGGAAACAAAAAGAGAGTGCTAACCTTAATCCAATTGGTCTTAAAGGGACAGATGAGTTCGTTATGAAGATTGCTGAACTGACTGGAAAAGAGGTTCCTGAGAAACTAAAAGTAGAGCGTGGTCGTCTTGTGGATGCTATGCAGGATTCTTATCCGTATATGCATGGTAAAAAGTTCGCGATCTGGGGAGATCCTGACTTCTTGATCGGTGCCGTTTCATTCTTACTTGAGATGGGTGCTGAACCGACTCACGTATTGTGTCATAATGCACCACGTGGTTGGGAAGAGGAGATGAGAGCACTGCTTGACACTTCACCTGCGAGCTCTGACCTGAACGTCTGGGCCGGTAAAGATCTATGGCACATGCGTTCACTACTGTTTACTGAGCCGGTAGATTTCATGATCGGTAACTCTTATGGTAAAGAGCTTATGCGTGATACGGGTGTGCCTTTGATCTACATCGGTTTCCCTATCTTTGACCGTCACCACCTACACCGTTACTCTATCAGCGGTTATGACGGGGCGATCAACCTATTGACATGGATCACGAACAAGGTTCTTGATCAACTTGATGAAGATACCAAAGGTATCGCGTCAACCGACTACTTCTTCGACCTTATCCGTTAAGATCAACGTTTATTCATGACTCCTTATGCACCCCTTTGACAGGGGTGCTTTTCTCACAGAACGTTTCTCATTCTGATAGTATGTTTTATGCATTGCATAGGTAAAAACAAGGAAAGAAATGTCCGTTCAAGAAAAAATCAAAGAAAATCTGCTTAAAGAGGTCTATACTGACATAGACAAGATGTATGACTTTATGGAACAGCACTTTGTTTTGGATGATACCCATCATGACTTGATCATCAAACAGCTCAACAAGGTCAAAGACCAGTTCTACCTTATCGCAAGCAATTCAAAACTCTCCTAAGGAGGCTTTCAAATCTCTTCGAGTGCTTTTATCAGACCCTCTTTGTAGGGTGAAGAAGGCAAGGCAAGGGCTTTCTCCTTTTGTTTTTTGATCAGCGTATTAAACTCTTCTTCCATACTTCTCTCCAGCTCTTTGCGACGTGAGATATAGTACCAGCAGAGTTCGCTGACCCATTCGCTTATCTTGAAATAACCCCTGTCAAACTCTGTGGGTTTTTTGGCAAATTTATAGTGGGACGACCTGTAATAGAGGTCATTGCTTAGTCTTTCAAAATCCATCTCATAAGCATAGCGTCTTATCTCCAGGGACTTCAGAAATATGACAGATTAAGAGGAACAGCTTAATTTCAGGTTACTCTTCTCCTCTGCTGTGCTCCTCGCATAACGTTCAAGTCTAGCGTGTTCGTCATATGGGGAGATTAAAAGCTCTTTTAACTCTTGAAAACATCTTTTATCGCCTTTCTCTATAGCTTCAACAGCCTCTTGAAGCATATAGTTTTTCAAGACATATTTTGGGTTGGCTCTTAACATCCCTGTCTGTCTCTGTACTCTTGTACTCTTTTCTTTTTTCAGACGTCTGTCATACTCTGCCAGCCAGCTCTTGAGGGCATCACCATCTATCTGCAAGGGAGCAAAGATAGCGCTCTCTTTGTCATAATGGCAGAGGGATCTGAAAAAAGCCGTATAATCAACACCATTGTCCTGAAGTAGCTTTAGGAGAGAGCGTATAAGAAGCCTGTCATCCTTGAACTCCTTGTGCAGTCCCATTTTTTTCAACATCAGTGTCGTATACGCTTTGGTATAAAGGCTCCTGTAGCTATCCAAGGCTTTTTGCATCTGCTCTTCGTTGATAAGGGGGCTTAGAGCATGCATCAACTTGGTAAGGTTCCACTGGGCGATATAGGGCTGATTGCCAAAGGCGTAACGCCCTTCCGTATCGGAATGATTGCAGACAAAATTGCTGTCATAACGATCTAAAAAGGCAAAGGGTCCGTAGTCGATGGTAAGTCCGGCTATGGACATGTTGTCCGTGTCATTACCCCGTGGTTGAACCCGAGAGCCTGCCAGTGGGCAATGAGGGAAGCCGTACGCTCGACAACCTCTTTGAAAAAGAGTATATAGGCGTCTTTATTCCCCTCAAGGTGAGGGTAAGACTCGCTTATCGTGTAGTCCAAAAGGGCTTTGAGTTTTTCATGCTTTCGTTTGTAAAAGAAGTATTCGAAATGCCCGAACCGTATCCATGAGGAAGAAAGCCTCAGGACAATCGCACCGGTCTCTGTACCTTCGCGTTGAACCTCGTGCTGGCTGGAAACAATTCCCAGAGCTCTTGAAGTAGGTATGCCAAGGTGAAACATTGCCTCACTCATAAGATACTCCCTTACGCTTGAACGCAAAACGGCGCGTCCGTCACCTGTACGTGAATATATGGTCTTGCCTGAGCCTTTTAGCTGAAAATGGCACTTTTTAAACCTGCCCAGGTTGATGGCGCGGCCGTCTCCCAGCCGGGGGGAGTAAAAACCAAACTGGTGACCTGCATAACACATGGCATAGGGTCGGCTTCCCTGGAGCAGAAGTTCTCCGTTTATCACCCTTGTTAGATGTTTCTCATCAACCTGTAAGGGATCCAGTCCAAGGCTTTTGAAAGCCTGTGAACTGAAATCAAGCAGTTGCGGCGCTTTGAGCGGCGTAGGACTGAGTCTTTGATAAAACTCGCTGTCGTGTTGCAGATAGTCTGTGTCTAATCGTAGTTTTGAAAATTCCATGCCCCTTTATATGCAAGAATGTTTCATGCAGATCTGTACCAAAGGATTTTTTATGTCATATCATATTGTCTTGGAAAGGCTCTGTTCCTGTGCCAAAAGAGCAAAAATGGAGCAGATACGCAGCTTTGATAGCAGAAGCGAAGCCGAAGAACACGCTTATGAGTGGGCAGACAGCTTAAACAACAGTTTTTGCGGGAGACACGGTTTCGATATTGTCGAGGTCGACGACAATTTTGTTATTTCGCTCGATGATGGCGGTTTTGTAGAAGCCTGTGAACTATAAAAAAACGATAATATCATGAGTAAAGCCCAAGATATAGGCCTTTTTATGCAGACAAGAACAGTTAATGCAAAAATCATAGATGAAAACACCCCTTAGGGTTGGTATAATAAAAAGGAACCAATATGGAACATCATATCGTAGTAGAGAAGATGTGCAAATGTGCACGAAGGCAGAACATGCCTCAGATCAAGACACTGGACGACAAGGAAAATGCACTCAGGGTCGCGCGTGCCTGGGCACAACAGTTAAATGAATCATTTTGCGGACAACATGAGTTTGATGTGACTGAAGTCGATGACAACTTTGTCATATCTGTGGGTGAGGGCAGTTATTAGCCACAGAGTCTTTAAACAGATGAAACTCTCTTAACAAAGGAGATGAGAATGAATATCGGCGTACCAAAAGAGATAAAGACGGAAGAGTACAGAGTCTCCATCACACCCGCAGGGGTGATGGAGCTGGTCAAAGCGGGGCACTCTGTTTATGTACAGACGAGCGCGGGCGAGGGGAGCGGTTTTTCCGACGAGGAGTACGCAACAGCTGGCGGCAGTCTGCTCACCTCTGCAGAGGATGTCTTTGAGATAGCGGAGATGATCGTCAAGGTCAAGGAGCCCTTAGCCTCCGAATATGCTCTGTTTAAAGAGAAGCAGATACTTTTTACCTACCTCCACCTCGCGGCCGATGAGAAGCAGACGAGGTTCTTGCTGGAGAAGAAGATACGCGCCTTCGCTTATGAGACCCTGGAGATAGACAGGCGTCTGCCTCTGCTTGAGCCGATGAGCGAGGTGGCCGGAAAGATGGCCTCCTTGATGGGCGCGGTCCATTTGGGACGCTATCAGGGCGGTGAAGGCCTGTTGATCGGGGGTGTCGTGGGAACGCACAGGGCCAAGGTGATGGTGCTCGGCGGGGGAGTGGCGGGAAAATGTGCCGCCGAGATCGCCGCAGGGATGGGTGCGGATGTGAGTATCTTTGATATCAACACGGCGAGGCTGAACTATCTAAATGACGTCCTCCCCGCCAATGTCGCAACCATGTACAGCTCAGCAGGGACGATCGCGGACCTTCTGCCGAGCTGTGACATCGTCGTGGGAACTGTGCTTATACCCGGGGCCAAGGCACCTAAGCTCATAACCAGAGAGATGCTCAAAATCATGAAAAAAGGCTCGGTTCTGGTAGATGTTTCCATCGACCAGGGCGGATGTTTCGAGTCTTCGTATGCAACGACACATACGGAGCCGACCTTTATTGAAGAGGGGGTCGTGCACTACTGTGTGGCGAACATGCCGGGGGCCTATCCTCGCACATCGACCTATGCGCTGACCAATGCGACCCTGCCTTATGTGAAGGCCTTGGCGAAGCATGGGGCGGAGGAGGTCTGTACGCACCTTCCTGTTATGGTGAGTGCGCTTAATACCTTTGACGGGAAGCTTTATAATGGTCCTGTCGGGGAGGCTCATGGGATTGAGAGTTTTACTTTTGGGTCGTAGGTCTTTTTATTATGGTCTAATTGTTTAGACTTTTAACTTTCTTTGGCCTAGTCTGTCCTTTTTCGATCGTGAAGAGAGCTTCTTTGCTTACTCTCTTCGCGGTCGAAGAAAGTAGGGGAAAGGCCTAAATAAAGTTCTTATATAAACAGACTATCTACAGAAAAATATAACTAAACTCTTCTAACTTTGAAACCTCTCTTTTCGTTTGAAGCATGTCCAAGTATGATTTATGTATATCTTCTTGAAACAGTCTGTCGCAGGGAGTATATTTTGAATGCGTGTTTGGTAAATATATGTGAGGCATTTGAGGAGATTACAGGTTTTTTCTCGGAGAGGTCTGAGGAAAAAGATCAGGTCGTTACACGGCTGTTTTTTGATTTTTTAGACTGTTTTTCATCTTTGAAAGCAGAAAAACTTGAGTATCCAAAAGAGTTTCGAAACGATGTCAAGCTCTATCTGCAAGGCCATGCGATCTTGAAGATGAAGTTTGAAGATGTAGAGATTCGCTATCTGATGCTGAGCGATTTTTACGATTTTTGCAGATTGACAAAAAGGTATACCAAAGAGAAAGCCTTCTAGTTTTTTTTGACTATGGGTTTTGAAATCATGAAGGTAAATGAGAAAGGAAACAGATGTTAAATTTTGGGCCGTTTAAGTCTCTTTCGACGAAAGAGTTTCAACAAAAAAAAGAGGAAGGTTTTGCTATGATCGATATTCGTCGAGCTGACGAGTGGGAGCAGTACGGTGTTATCGAAGGCAGCCATAAGATTACATTTTTTGATGAAGTGGGAGAGTATGATATTGATGCCTTCTTGGAAGCATTTACGCAGGTAGTGACGGACAAGGAACAGCCTTTTATCCTGGTATGCGCCCATGCCAACAGAACAAAGATAGTCGGTGAGATCATGGGCTTAAAACTTAAATATAAAAATGTTTATGAGTTAGACGGAGGGATTAATTGGGGTTGGATCGACAAAGGTTTGGGAACAGTCAAATAAAGACTCTTGTCCTTAGAGTCTGGAGAGCAGCACGACGACAAAGGCTACAGGCTTCTTCGGTGCTTCTGCTGCTTTAAAGACATCACAAAAGGTGGTGGCGACCTGGTGGATCTGATCTCTTGTGTACTCATGATCAAAGGCTAGATCAAGAACTTCCAGGGTCTTGTCGACGATGATATCTAATTGGTCGCAGTCAACCATGCTGATGCCCAGTTGCTTATCCCATGAACAGGCATGAGGGAAGAGGCCGAAGTTCTCTTTGATCTCTTCATCGCTGAGATCATTGAGCAGGTTGTATTCGCGGACAAAGTTCACTACTTCATGTAATTTGCAGACCATGTTTTTCCTTTTTGTAAGTATGTGATTAAACAGAATGGGTCTTAACTTCTTCCCATCTGCGCCATCATATCCGATGCTGAAATAGCTTCATCCCAGAGTTCATCAGGGATCAGATACTCCGATACGACATTCCCGCCGATGATGTGCTCATCGATGATACGCTCGACTTTCTCTTTGGTCAGGCTGACATACATATGATGCCCGGGTTCGACGAGCATGATGGGTCCTACATTACAGCGGTTCAGACAGCTTGTCTGTATGGGCTGTACCGTGCCTATGATGCCTTTTTGCATAAGCAGTTGTGCGAGGTGTTGAAAAAGGTCCTGACTCTGGGGTGTGACGCATGAAGGCTTTGGCATGCCCGGAGGTGAGGACTGCTGACATTTTAAGATATAAAAAGCGGGTTGAGGAACGCCCATAAATACTCCTTGTGATTTAGGCTTAGGATGCAAGTTCCATTCGCGGAAAATATACCTTCACCTTATAAAAATCAGCCGTGGCTCTTACAATCATTGATGATGATACTTATAGGTGAGTTTATGTTTGGGCATTATCTGCTTGCAAAAGCATGGTATGAGATGTTTCAGGTATCTGATATAATGAGAGAAGATTTTTTTCTTTTTCTGTTGACTGTGGGTCTTATATCAATGATTTAAGATCTTGGATAATGTAAGGGGTGAGGTGAATCATGGAAACTATTCAGATTGTATTGTTTTTGTCTACATTTCTGTGCTCTTTGGTCGCAGGCTTTCTGTTCGCTTTTGCCATAGTGGTGATGCCGGGTATAAAAGATTTAAAGGACAGGGAGTTTATCCGGGCTTTTCAGGTGATGGATGGCGTTATCCAGAACAATCAGCCGGTCTTTATCCTGGTCTGGGTAGGTTCGGTTGTGACTTTGCTGGCATCGCTTGTGCTTGGCATGGGGCAACTGGAGGGTGTCGGGCGTCTGCTCATCATCTTTGCCGCACTCGCCTATCTTCTCGGCGTTCAATTGCCGACCGCCGCTATCAACATACCCCTGAACAAGAGACTACAGGCCTTGGATGTCGATGCATTGTATAAAACAGAGCAAGAGGAGGCCCTGTCTCTTATACACATCTCCGAGCACACTAGAACAACATAGATCTCGTATGCCGTCTTCTGCTTGAAAAAAAGGGGG